>NZ_CP118259.1:3055000-3355000 GCF_013337045.2 Agrobacterium vitis | reverse complement strand
GGCAATCTGGTTCTGAAGGTATGGCTCTTTGTTTCATTCGCCTTATATTTGGTGGTGAAATGTCGTTGCTAAACACGAAGACTTAACTATCCAAATCCGAGATTACCGGACTGAATGGACGCTGTTTTCCGATACATCGGACCTGACAATGAGTTTTTTCGAGAAGATCTTTGCTCGCCGAGCGATCAATCCGATGTTGATCGACAAGAAGGACTACCACGCATTCACCACCGATTTCGATCACATCGTAAAGAGCGAAGACCTCGATCAAGTCCTGGGGCCTCTTGCTCAGGACGATGCCGCGATTCTCGATCACGCCTAGCAGACCTTCGAGCTGTCTTTGACAGCATTGCGAGCAGAATGGACAATAGCGGGCATAAGGATGGGATCACACCTCGCGGCCCATCTGCCGACGTGCCGCCGAGAAGATATCGTTGTCTCGCTTCTTATCGATCATTCCGGATCGATGCGGGGCCAGTCGATTTTGATGGCCGCCGCCGCCGCAGATGCAGCTCAGGACTTTCTTCGAAATCTCGGATGCAAGGTGGAGGTTCTCGGGTATACGATTGCCAGCTGGAAGGGTGGAAATTCCCGCAAGCGTTGGCAGAATGCTGGATCGCCCCGGAGACCGGGTCGTCTTTGCGATCTGCTCAATATTATTTATCGCTCAGCCGATGACATGCGCGTTTCATCACTCGGGCATCGGCTGAAGAACATGCTTCGCCCGGATCTTCTCAAAGAGAATATCGATGGTGAAGCTCTTCAATGGGCAAGCGAACGCCTGCTTCGTGCACCAGAGCGCCATAAATTTCTGCTCGTCCTGTCTGATGGAGTTCCGATGGATGACTCGACGTTCGCGGCAAACGGTGCCGATTTTCTGACGCAACATCTTCAACAGGTAATATTAGGTCTTGAGTCCGATGAGCGCCTTTCGGTTATGGCCGTCAACCTCGGTCATCAAGCGGCGGATTTCTATAAGACGAGCCGGCGCCTCGACATGCCTGCAAATCTGGGTCCTGAAGTCATCGATATGCTGAGGGAAGCAATAGAGAAAAAGCTCGCGCTGAATTGATGGGGAACAGACACAGCGCTCGAGAGGGCGGCAAATACCGCCCTCTCTTTTGGTTAGCGTCGTTTCTTGCGCCAAGGCGCGTCCCTCTGCCAGTCTCCGGCCATGATGCTGCCGAACGGCATCACCTCGTCGACCACTTCGACCAGGCCGTAATGCTCGATCTGCGCCCGCACCTTTGCAGCGCTTTTGTAGGCGCTCGGCAACTCCGACACGTCGGCAAAACCTGAGAAGAACCGCGCATCGAGACCGTTCGTTTCCTTTTCGAGGACCGCAGCGATGTTGTTCGGACTAAGGCCACGCGAATCCGCTCCGTATTCAGCAGCCAGCTGGCGCATATGTGCGCTGCGCGAGACATTACGCCCCGCGCCATGCGGTGAAAAGCCGAGGCCATGCGCGGCATTCGAGCCACGAACGATCAGCACCGGTTCTGCCATATTGAGCGGAATGATGGTCAGATCGGTCGCGTCCGCTGCCCAATTGTCGAAGGCTGGTGTCGCGCCCTTGCCGTGGTAGAATAGCCCATCCGACTTGCGGAAGATGAAGTTATGCTCGTTCCAGAAGCGATCGGCCACCTTGGCGGAGAGCCTTTCTGCGGCCATGTCGTGCAGCACATAATGGTTTTCCTTCGTCCACTGGCGAATGATCTGAAGCGCGGACCAGTAGAACTCGCCCTCCTCGGTCTCCGCCGGAATCCAGGCATTCTCGCGATGCGTTTCCGGCGAGAGAAGTTCCCGGAATTTGTTGGCAACCACCATGCCTTTGTCGTAAAGCCGCGCGCCCGGTGCTCGCGATCCATGGTGAGTCACCAGTGCGGTCTCGCCGGTTGATTTCATCGTGCCGACATAGGCAAAGTGATTGCCATCCCCCTGCGTCCCAAAATGTTCGACGGCAGCTTTAAGCGGACCTTCCCGCAGATAGGGATTCTGCTGGAAGGCGGAAAGCGTTGCCTCGGACGGCTTGATCTGCGCGTCATGCGGACGCCCGCCGGGACCGAAATGCGTTACCGCATGGACGGCATCAAGAAGTGATTTCGGATCGATGCCCGGAAAAATCGAGATCGCCATCGAGCAGCAGATATCGGCCGAATGCATGCCGGGATGGATCGCTTCAGACGCCACCACCCCGCCGACCGGGATCGTCCCGATCGGCCCCGCGGGGCAGGCATCTGGCATGATCGCGGCGGAACGAACCACCGGCGTGCGCACCAGCGCCCGCATGGTCGCGTTGACCTTCTCGATATTATCCTGCTCGAAGGCGTTCTCGGCGCGGATGTTGCAATAGATCTCGATATCATTGTCTGTCCGCAAGGCAAGCGTCGGCCCCGGCTGAAAGGCTTTTGCCGCTTCCAGAGCATCCGCGACAGAACCGCCCTCGCTCAATCTCTTGTTGGCGGCGTCGAGTGCCGGGCGAAACCACTTGCCCTGGCTCATCCCCGCATCGATCAAATCCTGCCCGCTCAATATCTCGATCATCTTCTTTTCTGCGATTGCAGTCCTTCTTCGTTTCGTCAGGTCTTTCATCAGGCCCCGGCGACGAGGTAAGGCAAGACAGTGAACTGAGCTACGCATTCCATTTTGGAAATGCGGGATGGCTTGAACATCCGACCTCCCCAACGCAAGCCGTTGGTGTGCTCTACCTGTAGTCCTGCCGGCATTCGCCGAGTATTATTTGCAGCGGCGACAAGGGTGGACGAAACCGGATGGCCCCGCTCGTGCCAGAGAGCGCCGCCAAGGGAAGGAGTCGAACCTTGCCAGACCATCCAAGTGTGGAGGCTGTAGTTCCGTCCGGCATTCGCCGCTGCAAATCTAGTTATGGCAATAGACCGGACACTTCCCGCCGGTCCTACACAATGGCAGGCGACGACGGGGCAGGCTTCGAACCCACAACTCCATTTGCGGAGCACCAGTTTCGTTTCCGGCCTTCTGCTTCTTTGTCATGGCGACCAGTGACAAGGAAACTCCGCTACCAGAATGGGAGTGTGACATCCCTTGCAGGGTTTGAACCTGCCGCGGCTATGTAGTTTCCTTTGCATTCGCCATGTTATTCATCCGTGACGACGAGGTTGGAGAAACGTCCTGCTCTATCCGCTGAGCTACGGGTTCAGAAAATCGAGAACCCGGCGGGATTCGAACCCGCGACCTGGAGGTTAACAGCCTGTAGTTTCATCCGGCATTCGTCACGGTTCCCGCGCCGTTCACGGCGGCGCGGGGGTATTGCCTCTACGTCAGAGCTCAATCGCCTCGATGGTTTTCACCCAGCCGTCTGCCCTTTTATTGGCAGCGAACTCGGAGATTACTCCATAAACGGCGTCCGAGAAGCCGCCGATATTGAGCACGTCGTCGCGTGTTGGTGCCTGCGAGGTGGCGTGGGGCTGGATGTCGAGGCAGACCAGCTTTGCAGCCGGGTTGACCCGCTTGATCCTCGCCCATTCCGTCATCACAGCGGTTGGCTGACCGCTGCCGCGCGCATCCACCCAGGATTGGTTGTCCGAGATGAACACGACGAGATCAACCTTGGCCTTGTCGTCTGCGAGCTTCCTCAACGGCGCGGAGCAGTTTGTTCCGCCGCCACCGACCGCTGCCAGCTTGCCAGCATTCGTCATCACCGAATCCTGGCGGTTGAGCTTAACGTCGACCACGTCTTTCTCGAACGGTAGCACGCGCGCCTTCGGGTTCCGCCGCAGAAACGCCGCCGTCATCAGGCCTGCCACGTCAATGCAGCGCACTGCGGACGTTGCGCCCTTGCGGTAACCGGTCACGGGAGAACCCATGGAGCCGGAAACGTCGGGGCAGAGCACGACATTGCCGGGCAACGACGGCACATTGGCGATCGCAATATCCATCGCATCCTGCAAGGCATCGTGCACCACGTCCGGAACCTGGCCGCCAACCATCTTCCACGTCATCATCAACTGATAGGGGAAGACCTTGGCATTTCGGATCTCATCTGGATCGGCAAGCCGCGCAGCCAGCATCATCGCGACGCCCTCGACCTCAAACACGCCCTTGCGGGCAAAAGTGTTAAGGTTCTGACGCACCATCTGCCAGCTGCCTTTTTCGGCGATCTCGACCCAATGCTCCCGTGTCAGCGGCAGTGAGGTCAGCATTTGGAACGGCACATCCGGTATCGGCAACGTCTGGTCCTGCCGGAAGGCGTGCAGCGCCTTGACGAGTTCCGGTAGCGCCGCATAGTCGTGCGGCTTGCCGATCACCCATGCATAGAGCGCTTTTTTTTCTTCCGAGGCAGGCTTCGGGTGCACCATGCGGATCACGTCGGCAAGCGAGGGGTCGTTGCCGACCATCGCCCGTAGGATCTGCTCCGTGCTCGCCCGTTCCAGCCATGCCTGCACCAGCTTCTTCGGCCGCGTGCCCAGTGACTTGCGTCCTGTCGCGCCTGAGCGCATCACCTGGACGAATCCGCGCAGCATCTTGCCACTCCGGACCACGCGCGGAAATGCCCGTGCAAAGGCCTCACTCTGAAGGCCGGAAAGCACCGCCAGCAAGGTCACCGGCATGTCTTTCATGTGGCCACTCTCTGCGGCATGAATCGCTACCTTGGCCAGAAACTCCGGCTCGACCTGAAGCGCCAGCGTCTTCACCGCTTCCAACTGCTCGGCACCATCCGCGTAGAATGTCCCATTGAAAGTGCCGGTTACGGCATACTGTGCCAACGCCTCGCGCGGCGTCAGTCGATAAGCCGGAGCACCTTCATGGTTTGTCGTCTCTGCGAACGGAAGCAGTTTTCCGAGATAGGTTTTGAAGATCGCCTTGTTGACCATGACAGCACCTGTTGTTTGGTTCGTGCCAGATACAATTCAAGAGGCGTGCCAGTTGGAAGAAAACGGCCTGTAATGCGCAAAAAATAATTTTATGTATTTGTAATAACTTCAATAATTTCTCGTCTCTTAAAAAAGATTCAGAGTTTGCCTAATCACGGCACATCCAATATTCTATCTAAAAATATTGAAGTTTATAAAATTGGATAATCCATGAAGCGTCGAGTGGCTCTTAGTATTTTGGGAACTACCCTTGATGCAGGAAAATGGGAGAATCGCTGGACGCGGTGGCGGCCTAATGTCGGGCTTTGCCAACAGAGTGGACTGTTCATCGATCGACTAGAGCTCATTCACGATAATCATGCGAGCGCACTGGCCAGCCGGGTCACCAGTGATATCGCAATCGTGTCTCCGGCGACCGAGGTGCGCAGCAATCTGATCAATTTCAAGGATCCTTGGGACTTTTCCGAGGTCTATACGCATCTGCGAGATTTTGCCCGCAATTATGCCTTCGACCCGGATACTGAGGATTATCTTGTTAACATTACCACGGGCACACACGTTGCGCAGATCTGCTGGTTCCTGTTGACCGAGGCCCGGATTATTCCGGGTCGCTTGCTGCAACTTTCGCCACCACGCGACCGGGAACTGACACAGGATTTTGCTGGCACGCACAGGATTATCGACCTTGACCTCTCCCGCTACGATGAGATCGCCAAGCGTTTTGCCTCGGAGCGAGAAGACGCGGCATCCTTTTTGAAATCAGGCATTTCGACCCGCAACGCGGCGTTCAACCGAATGATCGACGAAATCGAGAGAGTAGTCATCCGCTCGACGGCGCCCGTTCTCCTGACCGGTCCGACAGGGGCCGGAAAATCCCAGCTCGCCCGCAGGATTTATGAGCTCAAGAAAAACCAGCGCAAGCTTGTTGGCCTGTTCATAGAAGTCAATTGTGCCACCCTGCGCGGCGATCAGGCCATGTCCACCCTGTTTGGCCACGTGAAGGGTGCATTCACCGGCGCTGCGGGTGAGCGTGCCGGCTTGCTTAAATCGGCTGACAAAGGCGTGCTCTTCCTGGACGAAATTGGCGAACTCGGCCCTGACGAACAGGCGATGTGCTTACGCGCGATCGAGGAAAAGCGATTTTTGCCCGTAGGGTCTGACCGAGAGACATCGGCAGACTTTCAACTGCTTGCCGGCACCAATCGCGACCTCGGCGAAGATGTCCGCAAAGGGAGGTTCCGCGAAGATCTCTATGCCCGGCTCAATCTCTGGACTTTCCAGCTTCCGGCCCTGCGAGACCGCAAGGAGGATATCGAACCCAATCTCGAATTCGAACTCAGACGTTTTCTGGAGCGGGAGGGCGAAAACGTCACGTTCAACAAGGAAGCCCGCGACCGATACCTTGCCTTTGCGACCGGCCCGCAAGGCATCTGGAGTGCAAACTTCCGCGACCTCTCCGCCTCTATCACCCGCATGGCGACCTTGGCACCTCATGGACGCATTACAACAGATGTCGTCGACGATGAGATCCAGAGATTGAATAACTTTTGGCGCTCATCGTCCGACCGCCACGAAGCCGATACACTACTCGAAGAACTATTGGGCTTCGACGTCGCCGCGCGCCTTGACCGCTTCGACGCCATCCAGCTCTCTGCCGTTATCCGCATCTGCAGGGAACATGCAACCTCAAGCTCCGCGGGCAGGGTTTTGTTCGCACAGTCGCGATTGGAAAAGAAGAGCAGTAACGACGCCGATCGCCTCATCAAATACCTAGCCCGATTTGGCCTCAAGTTCGAAGACGTAAGGGCGGCACGTTAAATCTACATCCGCAGTGCCTTGGTTTGTGGTCCGGCGCATTTCTACACCCTGGTGCAGGCACTATGGAATCAACAGAAACAGTGGGAAAGCCTTATGGTCAAGGTTCAAAATGGCGGAGAGGGTGGGATTCGAACCCACGATACGGTTGCCCGTATGCCGCATTTCGAGTGCGGTGCTTTCGACCACTCAGCCACCTCTCCGCGTAACTGGTCGGCGCTTAGCTGCGCGGGCTGTCTCATAGCGGCGTTTGTAGGGGCTGGCAATTTTGACACTGCGGCACCGGGATGTGGCCGTGATGTGCCTATTGCAACGCTATATCTGATGTTGGCTGCTGAACGGCTGGGCTCAAAATATTACCGAGGGGCCTATCGTCATCCTTACGTAACCAATCGCGGTAGCCTGTTGAGCTCCGGCCTTTCACCAAAGCGGATGCTGGAGACGGTTTGGAGAAAGGAATATCACGTAGCAGCTCAAGGTAGCCGTCACGTTGCACTAGGAGACCTTCTTTAAGTAACGCCTCACGGAGCTTTCTAATGTTGGAAGGTAGGCTGTCCGTCGCGACCGGATTAATTTTAGAACCTGCCAGCAGGGTATATGCAGCATCCTTATATCGCAGATATGCCCTTGCATCGGTGCGGCTTGGAAGGGTCGTGGCATACAGATCAAGGAAGAGTTCGTCGGGGGCTGCTTGTGGCTCGCTTGCAGGAGCCGTTGCAGAAGTTCGCTCCTCAACAGAAAATAGATCATAACCCAATGCCTCGAGCACATAGATCATGTTGTTGAGGTAGGTGCGCATTGTCGCAATATCAGCGCGCGGGAGATTGGAGCCCGTTGGTTTGTTGCTGTTGGCGACAATTGCTTTGCCGCTGTTACCTTTAAGGATAGTCCACAGTTCGAGCTCAAGCCATTTCACATGCGCTCGTGTGAGTGCGTCATCCTTGCTGGTAAAAATCAGGAAGGTGTCGAACTCAATGGGAAACTTGCCGCTCGTGTAACGCTGGGAAAAGTCGTCGCTTTCACCGATATAGATTTCCGGCAGGTCATCGTCGGCACTAGCGCGTGTCAGCAGATAGACGCATGATCTTGCCAGCACCTCAGCCTCGAGCGCCTTCTTGAAGAATTCAGGTTGCCCGGTGATGGCGACCCCGGTCCAATTGTCCAGCTCTACCGTGCGCAGGCTTCGTGGATCCTGACCTGTTATGAAAATCTTGACAACGCGGCCAACAGGTTCATCACCACTCATAAAATTCTATCCACGTAAACGTCAACTTAAAGATGTCTCTTCAGTAGTATAGCGCAAAGGAATAGTGTCAATTCGATTCGTCAGTAACATGGAAATCTATGCATGCTCACAGGTGAAATTCGCTCAAAAGTCGATCAGGTCTGGAATGCCTTCTGGGCGGGCGGGATTGGCGATACGCTCTACGAGGTCGAGCGAAATTATTCGCCGGGGACTATGCGTAGCTTAGACGACGTTCAGAATTCGGAGGAGAACGAGGCAGGAAACACTCATGCGCTTGTCGGATTTGGGGATCCTCCAGCAAGGAGCTTATAGGTTGAATTAGAGCCGTAAACGTAGCGCCTACCAATTGCTGTTGGCGTAATCAAAAGCTCGTGAGCCATGCATCACGAGCTTTTATTGCTATCGCAACCGTCCCGTCTTTATTTCAACAGCAACCGGACCTTCTCTATTAAAACGCAGTCGAAAGTTGATTTGGCTTCCGACACTCAGCTCGTCAAACACGTCGGGATCAGACGCTAGCCGATGGCTGAATATTTTCTTCGGGTAATTCGGGGTGCGAATGAGAATAAAGCGATCTCTAACTTCTTCTACTACACCCATATATCTGCCTAACATGGCAGTAATCGCATTGTCTGTGGCAGGCGCATGTCGACGAAACCCGTCCGGGGCCATTTGGTCTATTGTTGCAAAAAGTGTGACAGCATCGGAGACTTTATTTTCCATGAAAAGAAATTGAGCCAAATTATATCGATTTTCAAAGTTTTGGTCTGCCAGTGAGAAACTTAGCCTCAGATGGCTCTCAACTAGGGCACCGTCATATGGTTCTTGGGCAAGGTAGTGAAAGGCTAAGGCATTGTGCGCCGTCTTCTCATCAGGATTACGTGCTAGAGCCTCCTTTAACACCTTAATGGCATCACCGGGCCGGTTCCGGGTATCATACATTTTTGCAATTCGTATAGCGGTGCCAGAACCTCTTGTGCCAGCCAACCACGCGCGTTCGAGCGCACGTAACGCGCGATCTTCCTGGTCAATTTCCTCCCTGAAGCGTGCCTCGATTTGAATCATGTCTGCGTCATCGGGAAACGCTTGTTGAGCACGCAAAAGCGCAGTTTCAGTGTCTTTGACCTTTTCAGCGAAAAATAAGGCTTCATGCTGCTTTGGGTCATCCCCTAAAGCTGCATTTAGCTCCTCCAATTCATCAACGAGCAGTTTGCACCTGCTGGAGGCCGCGAACCTATCGTGGATTGGCATTTCATTGAGGCGAACACGCGCACGCTTGCGGAGGGAATCTTTTAGTATTGGAGATGACTCGTGGCAGGCCCGTTTTCGATCGGTTTCAGCTTGTGTATGTATGATCGACTTGCTCTTTGGGTCCATTTCTCTCGCAATCGCCGAAAGCCGCTCGGCTTCATTGAGTGAACCGTGCTTATGATTGAGCTCAAAAACAGCCCATTGGTGATATAGGAATGCAAGCGTTGGGGCTGCATCAACGGCGGCCTGATAGATTTTTCTGGCCTCGGAGACGCCCACGAAAGTTTCAGAAAGATGGCGCCCTCTTGTTATTTCAATAAGGGCATGTCTGTCAGTCTCATAACCGACATCGAGTCCATTGATTAGTCGATTGAACTGCGCTGACTTAGTAGAATCGTCTGGGCAAACTTGCCGAAAAACAATTGCAGCTACTCGCGCGTGTCTAGTTTGATAATAGTGATCTTGCGTGTAGCTGCCTTCCACAACTTTAACGATATCTTGTAGAGGGGAGAAAAAGTGCCTTTCGTAGTCGTCGAATTCAATGCCGGATATCCGGGATATTGTGCCAGCTCGAACTTTGACCGCGAATTGGTGCATGGTTGCAATGTCGAGATAAAGTTGACGTGCTTGTGGAGGGTGAATCCGTTGATGTTCATTTAAGATTATTTCTTCAAACGGCTTTCCTTGTGTCAATTCGTGTAGCGCGACGAGAAGTTGCCTGTCTGCACGCTCCTTCTCCATGAATGCCTCAATTTGCTCGTGCCTTCCTAACCTTGCCAGGGCCCCCAAACAACTGTGGCGTTCAAGAAGATCGAGAAGTCCTTCCACTTCAGCGCGAGACAAATTTCCTACTCGAATGAACTGTGGACTGAAATCAGACTCCAGCGACGAACAATAAGTGTTCCAGTCAGAGTCCCGTTCAGCACCAACAATTAAGAGTGGCACAGATCGCGATGCCATCACCTTTAGCAGGTGATGGACCTTGTCTACGTTCAATGCCACCTGATCAACAAAAAGGTAAATAGGTGCCTTCGAGAGCTCATATAGCTCTACAAATACTTCGGGATGGAGGGCACCATCTTCTTCGTGCCAAAGCACTAGGACGTTTGAAGCTGTCGCTGCCTCGTAAGCCGAACGTTTTAGTGCGATCGTCTTGCCGGCTCCGGCTGCCCCGCGCAACATAAGCAACACTGGGCCGGAAGGCTTCTCGTTCTCAAGGACGGCCTTATAAAGTAGATCGTCCTCTACCTTGCGCCTAACGTCCAGACGACGGGTGATAGCGGCCCATCCGGTATCATATCCCTCATAGAATTTCTTAGGATCTTGAACCTGCACGGCGATACCTGCGTGCAAGAAGGTGATATCTTTCTCCAATGCCGCGAGCAAACCAGCCGACTCTCTGGACGGACTTGTGTAGAACTTCCTTATGGGAAGGTCCGCCACATCGTTTGTTGGTGACAAGGCGCGCTGTAATGGCGGAATTGCCCTGTCTAATGCGGCCATGAAATCACCGAAACGGCTTTTGATTACGCCTACGTTTTGCGAGGCCCAAAAATCAATATCGTAATCCTCCGCGTCGGGCGTAACAATATACCAGCGCGGGCGCTTATCGGACGAAAGATCATATATTAGCGAGCGAATATGGGCGTCATCTAGCCTATATCCAACAAATATAAGCGTTGATTCACGCGCTTTGTCTCGAAGGCGTCCAAACAATCTTGCTCTATTTTTGCTATATGCGGCGAATTGTTCCCGCGACAAAACAAGTGGTATATCTGTGTCGTGAATATGATCGAGGCAGCCATGGAGTTTTGCATATAGAACCCCATTTACGACAGATTGAAGCTTTTCCTCGACTGGTTCATCGTCCTTAACGAATCGGACAAGTTTTTGCCGAGAATTAGCTGCCCTACCGTAAGCCCTCTCGACGATCAGATCATAATTCGTGGTCGCAATCATCCTCCAACTAAATTCGGTCATCAAATCATGAGCTTTGCCCGGCTCAAAGCTATCCAGTGCCTGCCTTACCTGTTCGAAAACCTGAGACTGTCCACCCACGGTTTGAATTGCCATCTCTGCAACCGCCATGACGTCGCGATTTTTCATTGCTTTCCCGAAAAACCGCTCTGCCAAAATATCACGAAGCTGGTCGGCATCAGGGGGAGTTGCATCGGCACTGTTTCGAGCCTCCTTCGACGAACCTGCGCCAAGAAATGGTATGGCGCGGCGGTTGCGCACCGCTTCAATGAGCGGGGTAGGCAATTGAATTTCTGCTGAAGTTAAGTTGTCCATAAAGCCCCCACTTTATTACTTTTTACTCACTTAATCCTGAGTAGGTCACCCATGCAAGCTTCAAAGGAAGGTTTATTTCAAATTTCCGTTGAACGCATAGCCATGAGGACAACAGCTGCCTTGTAGGGACGTTAGGCGCTGAACAATTACACCGGGGGCGCAGAACTACAAATCTCAGGCCACGAAACATGAGGGCCTTCTAAAGGGCGAGGACCCCGTTGCGTTCACATCTTTGACGATCAAACCACGATTACCACTCATGCCTTTTTGCAGATTGCATATGACCTAACAATGCTCAGCAATGACCAAAAGTCTACGGAGAGCATACACCAGGATTTGGGATGCGGGGCTAGAGTCCGGTGAATTCCGGTTACCGGTTTGGTAAGTTAGTGGCACCAGAATGTGACGAACATTCCCGTCCTAGCAGCGATGATCAGGAGAATCGGCCCCCGACCCAAGATTTCTGTCGTGGCGCGTGTCTCTCCACTCGACGTTACCGTTTAATCTGCACGGAGGCGTAGGGTGGATGGCTGCGTAACTAGCAACGCACGCTTTCGACACAAGGAAGGTTGTAGGCTGGCTTTGTGCTTCTAGACGCTGCTTCGCAGCTCTCTATATGCCAAACTCGGCAGCGAGTATCCCTGTCTATTTAGCTGCTTGTGTAAGACATTCCGGACGTCCGCAGAATACGAGCCAACGTTTTGGGATGAATGTTGTATTTTGCGGCCACCTCAGAAATTGGCCGTTGATCTATTTCGATGGCATGCCGAGCAGCACATGTCTGAGCGTCGGTCATGGAAGGGCGGCGTCCTAAGCGAGAACCTCGAGCTCTGGCAGCTTCCATTCCAGCTTTGGTGCGCTCGCTAATGATTGCCCTCTCAAATTCGGCCATCGCTGCCATCATATGAAAAACCAACCGCCCGCCCGATGATGAGGTATCAATATTTTCGGTCAGTGATCGAAACTCGCAACCCCGCTTTGCAAGCCGATCTACAGTCTCGATGAGATCTATCAAGGAGCGTCCGAGCCGATCAAGCCTCCAGACGACAAGCATATCAGCATCTTTTAAATTTCGCAGTGCTTTCCTCAGGCCCGGTCGTTGAAAGTCTGCACCGGAAAGCCCCTGATCGGTGAAAATTTCTGAGCACCCTGCTATCTGCAGTGCTGAAACCTGCAAATCGAGGTTCTGCTCGACCGTCGAGACGCGAGCGTATCCGATTAGTTTCATGATAAGATGAACCTTCCATAACGCAACCAAGCCATTGACATAATGGAACGATTTCGCTCTGTCGGGGTTAAAATGGAGCAAATCCGGAAGTCACTGAAATCACTGGAGGCGATCCGGTCTGCGTTTATACGCAACGTCTATCGGACAAAGGTTCCCTTTCGCTCTGTCGGTCATGTATCGGCTCGACGTTCAGCGAGGAGCGTATGGACTTTTCTTTGATCATTTTCGTATCCGGCTGCGTGTTCGGTGGCGCTTGTGCAATTTTAGCAACCAACAAGAACCGCGACCCGCTTGGCTGGTTTGCCTTGGGCTTCTTCTTCAGCTTCATCGCCTTGATTGTAATTGCAGCGCTATCGCCCGCTACGAAGTCATCGCAGGCTGACCGTGGTCGATCGCAAAGGCCACAAGGAAACAGCGAGTTCGCAGCCAATCCGAAAGACCCGGAGCGTCCCTGGCTCGGTTGATGTTGTGGAGCTGTGGTCAAGCTCATGTTCAGTTGCACTCTCGGGATCGGCTCGCTACGAAAGTAGTCAGCAGCATGTCGACGACTTGCAATCGGGCCGTCTCAAGTTCAGAACATTCCGTAAGCCGGATTTGTTGCCGGGTCATGGTCCATTTCCTTTGACGCCATTCGCTTAACGGCCCGCTCCTGCTGACGCAGTAAAAGCGCGGCCTGAATATCGGCCTGGGGCATACCTTCTTGCTCCTTACGCTTGATGAAATTTGCGTCGGCTCGCTGGCCACGCTTGCGCTGCACTTTCTCTTCGGGCGTTAGATGCGACAAGTCTTCATTCGGCGTGCTACGAACCTTGCGTCGGCTGGCATTGCGCAGTTCCCTGCCGTCTCGCGAGCGCCAGTCATCAATGTCACGACGGCGACGCCACGCGTCGTCGGTGCTCCGCTTGCTTTCCGTGTCAAATCGCTTCTGTGCATGCTCAATCAAGAGATCCAGTTGCGCGATTCGACGCTGGCTATCCGGATGAGTCAAAAGCGCGCTACGCTTCTCCTGCAAGTCACGAAGCTCTTTCAACCGACGGTCATAGGCAGTGAGCTTAATCGCCGCACGCTCGAGCACATACGTATCATCATCACTTGGATTTTCCATGCCGGAGGCTCCTCTGCTGTTTGTCTTCACGGAGACTTATAGCGGATGACCGGAGCAACCGCTTCAAGTTGTGAGCGGGAGATGGAGCGTTTAGACGCCCGGAGCGTGAACTTTTGGCCGTATTTATCTACCTCTTATTATACATAATAACTTATATATAATTAGAGTCTTATATACTCCGGTCAAAAGTTCACGCTCCCGGCGCTTGTCATCTTCTGATGCTTCCGGGAGGGACAAAGGCTTCCGGTGGATAAGATCTACATCGGAGTAAACTCGAGGCCTTTCGCTTGGAGGCGAGCTTGGTGCTGTCGCATCGAACGTGCTGGAGATACGAGCGCTCCGTTTGGCCGCCGCGTCAATTGCAGAACTGATCGGGGTGCACGAATACAGACGAGGCGCACGCAGGCATTCCTCATTGACTCGAGGATTCGCGCTGGCGCGCTTCGTCGAGTAAAGTGCATCATTGCGACGTCGCCCTGCTGGCGCTCGCCTGTGAGCTTCTATATTGTTTTTCACGAAGAGCTGAAATGCCAACGGCGACAGATACTCGATTTGGTGGAGGTGTCATTGTGCTCGAGCCAGAACCTAGCCTCCCGGAATCGTCGACGTCTCGAAAAAAAGCACAAAAGGAATAAACGCCTATCTTATTTGGGTTTTTATTCCTTCATTCACCTATGGAAAACCAACGAAATATGTGACTAATAGGAAGTCCCCTGAATCGCGGGGACAATGCTCCGATCACCGCCTTGTCCCTGTCCAACCGTTAGACACGTCAAGGAGACAAACATGGCAGCATCTTCATTCCGCAAGCCTTCGGCGGCAGATCTCGCCGCTCTCGATGAGGCTTTAGCTGACCTCGATCTTAGCGGCACGACTTCATCCGCTCCCCTTGCTCCGGCATCCGCTGCATCTTCTACTCATATATCTCCCCTGCCTGTGGGACCTGCCGTCTTGACGACGCCGCCGACTGAACTCGAGGCATTCTATAGGCCGATGGATAAGACCCAGGCTGAAAAGCTTCAGGCCGTCGCGGCTAGGATCAAGGAACGCGATAGGATCGCACGTATCGGGATCATCGAAACGGGCAATGATCTTATCGCAATTAAGAATAGCATTTCCGGCCAGTTCGACAGGTGGCTGAAGGTTGAGTTCGATATGTCGAAGGCTACGGCGTGGAACTACATCAACGCAGCCCTGCAGTTCGGCAGTGCGCCGAAGGTAGTTGAAGTCTTGCCGCCCGGCACCGTCTATAAGCTTGCCGCGAAGACTACTCCGGTAGCTGTTCGTAATAAGGTTGTCGCCGAAATTGAGTCCGGAGCAACTCTGTTGAAAGATGAGGTAGAGCGCCGTATCGCGGTAGCGCGCAACCTCGCGGCGAACGAGGAGCGGACGCGTAAGCAGGCAGAACGTGAGCAGATGGAAGCAGACCGCCGGAAGCGGGAGGAAGACGATGCATGGCAGTTGCGTGCAAAGGAACTTGCTGAAGCCGGGAAGCCCGATGACGAAGTCCTGATGGAGCGGAAGAAGTGGGACGCCGCGGAGGAGGCAAAGCTCAGGGCTAACGAAAACGCGAAGCAGAAGCGCGAGGAAGAAGAGCAGAGGCGGCGTTGCGAATTGCAGGCTGAAAACGTGCGCAAGGAGCATGATGCCAAGCGTGTCGCGAACTGGTTGCTTATTTCCCTTGGTCGCGACAAGTTCGAAGAGTTCCGGTCCGAACTCTCCGTGGCTATCGCCGGTTCAGAAAGGATTTTGAGGGCCATCGAAGGCATGGAGCCTGCATCGATCCACTCGACCAATGCCCCGGTTGCCGAAAAGACGGCGACGACCGAAGCGGCAGACTCGGAAGCCGGAACTGTTTCGGTTAAGTTTGGATCGTTCTGAGAAAGCTGGCTGGCTTAATAGCCGTAGTGGAAAGACCGCTCGCCGACGTTCCTCGGCGGGCCTCACGCTACGGCCAACGCTCTATAGTCCCTGGGCACGGGAGGATAGGATGCACACTAGTCGGGGGCACTGAAAGCATCCCCATCACGCAGCTTGCTTTTTCCTAGGACTTCGACTTCCAGCACACTGAACTTCTGTGTGCGCATGGCATGAGGTTGGATCTGGATGAGGAGGTCGGGCGGCACCGGATGTCGGAGAACAAAACGGTGGTGCTGTCAGTTTTCCTATCATGCATTCACGCCAAACGATCCAGCTTGATCAGTCATCAACCGATATCAAGGTCACTTATGCTCGACTGCTGAGCACTGGCGCGATGTGTAAATAGATCAACCGGAAATCCAAACGAGTTCTATCCGGATATGTTTTCTCCACTGGGGATCAAGGCTTTCCGGCTCTATGACGGTGGCCTTCGTCAATGATATGGGCTGCTGAGTGCATTCTTTACGCTCAACTCTGGCGGTGCAGCACTGAGAAAGCGGGCAATCACAACCAAAACGAGTTCAGCAGCCTTTATAAATAAGACAAAAAAGCCTTTTCGAGGCAGTTTTGTAAACTTAAGGGAAAGAAAACGCAAGTTTGA
Organism: Agrobacterium vitis; assembly: GCF_013337045.2. Classification (NCBI taxonomy): domain Bacteria; kingdom Pseudomonadati; phylum Pseudomonadota; class Alphaproteobacteria; order Hyphomicrobiales; family Rhizobiaceae; genus Gillisella; species Gillisella vitis. Next base: position 3,338,692 of record NZ_CP118259.1, on the reverse strand, counting down.
GCTCATTTCCGCAACGATTTCGGTTTTGGATGCAAGGTTTTGTGCAATCTAAAGTATGTATTTTGCGTTGATTTTTCTCTCAAACTTGACAAAACTTGCGCATAGGCAAGGCACTGTAAAGGCTGGGCAGGGTTCTGTCAGGGGCCCGGCGTTGATTTTTCTAGCCAAGCCGAGCTACCAGATCCTCGGCGTTGAGATGCGAGTATCGTCGCAACATACGTAGTTCTCTGTGACCACTAATAGTTGAAACTTCAATCACGTTCAACCCTCTCTCAAACAGACGGCTGACGCCTTCGTGACGCAAATCGTGAAATCGCAGTCCGGTGATGCCAGTCCGGATCAGCAGCCTGCGCCAGGCCTGCTCCAAGGCTCCGGCCGTCATAGGAAATACCACAGCCTGCTCCACATCGGCGCGAGACTTCCAATCTGTCAGTGCGTCGAAAGCACGCTGTGATAGTGGCACCTCACGACTGGAGCCGTTTTTCGTCAGAGCCAGCGAAATCACCCGGCGATTGTGCGAGATATCGCTCCATTGCAGCCCAAGAATCTCGCCACGACGCATCCCTGTCTCCAGGGCGACAATCAACAGCGTCTTGAAGTAAGGAAGCTGTCCACCATCGCAACCGTCCAGAAGCCGTTGCTCCTCGGTGCCCGTCAGCCGTCTGCTGCGCTCATTGCGGATGACGGGACGGCGCACCAGCTTCACCACGTTCTTTGCCAGCGGTAGACCCCAGTCACGAATTGCAACTTCGAGGACGTGGCTCAAGATTGCCAGCTCCCGCACCGTTGTAGATGGTGCTACGCTTCGAAGGCGCTCATCGCGGAACGCGGCAATATCTTGTTGGCTGAGGCCAATCATAGTCCGGTAAGAAAGCTCGTGACGCCGCAGCACATCGATCCGCTGGATCTCTTGGACTGATCCCCGCTTCGTTGGCGAGATTTCGCGCTGGTAGCGCTCCAGAAGCTCGCCCAGCGTCGTGCTTTCAAGAATACGGGTGTCGGGTGCGGCACCGAAGCGATCAACCTGAGCCTCAAGCTCTCGCGCCCACTTTTCAGCTTCGGACTTGGTGTCGAAGCTTTTGCAGCGGGGCTTCATGCCGCGCCGACGCACCTGAGCTTGCCAGCGCCCTCTGAGTTTCCGGATGGTTGCCATGGTGATCTCCAATAGATGTTGAAGATCTTGCGTAGGACGCCCCTGGAGGGGTGCCAAGGTTTATCCCGGCACGATGATCGCGCGAACATCAGCCACGCTGACCCACCCTGATCGCATCACCATTGCCCGGTGAATTAGTCGATGGCAGCAAGCACAAAGGAGCGCGAGATCGGCGAGCCGTGTCTTTCGTTCTCCCGCGTCAGCCAATGGAATCAAATGATGGGCTTCGAACATTGCTTCCTGCATGGATACGTCGAGATCGGGCCGAGATAAATCACATATCTCGCATCGCAGACCAGTCGGACGTCGGTCATCTAGTAGGAGCTTTCTGACTTTCGGATTTCGCTCTCGACGAACATGTAGCGCTGTGAGAAGTCGCCCTTCTGGAAGCTCCTGCTCGACATCCGGTAATGGTTCTGAGCCTGCGATCAGAATCCCAGATTTTATCGCTGCAGCGATCTGGTGCACTTCATCTATCCGATCGCCGTATTCCTTCCAGATCAAGCGGTCCATATTGGAAACGTTGCCCAGGCCCTTGCCAGTTGCGACCTGGCGAATGTTACTTAGCTTGAAGCCGACGCCGTCAGGATTTCGGAATGTCGGCTGCTTGGCTGCCTCAGCGTGATAAGGAAGCGATCGGAGAAGATCGGACAGCTCTTTTATCTCCATGGACTTCGGCGAGGGGACATCGCCGTTGAGTTTCTGGAATAAATTCAGAGCGAGAATCGTCTCGTCGCGTGTCCAATTTGGATTTCCATGTCCTTGAGTTCTAGCCATTCGCTTCACCAGCGCCCGGAACGACGGGATCTATTTTTTCGATAAGATGCATCTCTACACCATAGCCGTATTTTGCCAGCAGCGACGCTGGCGCTTGCAGACTGACTTTACTGAAGAATGGCAAGTCCATTATGTTCGACCTGCGATTCCTTCGCCGCAGAATACCGTAGACGACCGTATACGACGCGGTATCGACACGACCTTGCCGCCCAGCGGGCAAAAGCTGCTCAAAGCCTGCTTTAACAGGCATCTCGCCCTGACGCCGACGTGCTTGCCGCCTAACGCCGTTACGAAACGTCGCGTCTGACATCAAGGAGTCACAGCTTGTAACCGCCTGCATCCAGAGATGGCTTATCGAGGAGGATGAATGGCCGTCTTTCAAATGTATAAACTGGCGCTGCCTTGAGAAGAAATCGCATACCTCGATATTGCCGTTGTTAACGCCGCGAGGATTCACTTTCGTCCGGTCCATCATTAACAAGTCTGGCCGTTGATTCAGCTCTGCTATAAGTTCTTGCTCATTCCTTGCCGTGCTCTGAGCAATGAAGGATGGCTTGATTAGAGATTGGACAAAGTTCTCAATTCGAGCTTTGTAAGCGTGGCTGATACGATACCAGGTGCCGCCAAAGATAACATATGTCTGCTGATTGAGCTCGCACTCGAAAACGAAGCAGTCATAAACCTTCCATTTCCGTTTTGCTCTTGTCTCTTCATCTTCGTGCATGTGAACGAAATGGTGGGTTTTAATGGCATCAAATGGTTCAGCAAAATTTATGGCATTCAATTCGGCTACGTAATCATCAATATCTAACTCGGAATACCAGTTCTTCTCACGAGAAAAACCCCTACCATAATAGGCAATATCCTGGCCCTCGATGTAGTCGACGATCTCTGGCGGGCACATGTGCAAATCGCTTTGCTCGCCCGCTCTGAGTGCAGCAATCTGCTGGCTGAGCAATTCGTCAAGTTGTCGGGCATCTTCCGCGTCAGTAACAATTTGAACGTTGTCGATCCATTCATAATCCCGGCGATATTGGTTGTCCTCGAACACCTCGAGGCATCGGCTAAGCTTCGCCTTAATCTGTCCAGGCTGGACCGCGCATGTGATCGTCAAGCTATCTCGGCCAGCAACAAACTTCGCGAAGGACTTGTCGGTGGGGGTGCCAGCCGCAACTCGCAATAAATCACGCTGCACATCTATCCCGAAGCCAGCCAAGTCAGAATTTCGGCTAGCCTGCGTCCGTCGTTGGAACACGGTTGCGTCGAGCGTAGCGCTGTCGAGGCTTCGAAGATTACCTCTGGATACCGTGTTGAGCACAACTTTCAGCCCGAAGTTCCGCTCCAACTTGGCTGGATCTATGAGGAAGTGCCCACCGCCGAAACACAACACAAAAAGTCGCGTATTTCCTTCCTGATCTTCAACGGGGACTGAGAGGGCTGCAGACGATGATTGGGTCCAAAAATCTGGCTCGTGGGTTGTCAAATCCGCAAGGAGCGGCATCCAACTAGGACGACTGCGCGACGTATCGACGAACAGGCGACTTCCTTGTGGAGTTTCAGTCGCAACCTCATCGGGATCGGCGGTGTCTCTGAATGCATCTTCAATATGAACACCAGGCTTCAAAAGCCTCACGTTTAGCGTCACTGCTCCCGTTCGCGGCTCTATCGCCATGCAAAATCTCCCCTACCCGAGGGAGAGTTTGGTCAATTCCTGGTGGCCAGTCAACTACCGGTCGAATACATCCAAGATTCCAATTTTATCGACAGTAAGTCATTTTCGTAGGAGGTTGAGCCGATAAAGTGGCTCTGTGATCATTTGTGATTGCGCGTTCGATGCGTAGGACGCCCCGAGGGGGAGCCAAGGATTATTCCGAAAGTGTAACGCGCGGGGTTGCAGAAAAGAACAAATCAATTTAGCTTTGCTAAATTTGTATATTCAAAAACTATAGGGACCTATGGTCGACATCCACACTCCAGTAGTTTGTCCTTCGAGAAATGACACTGGCGTTGTCAGAGGTTTCAGTGAGGAAAGAGACGAGAATCTCTTGAAAGTGGCGCTAGACCTTCTTGGAGATGAGGTTTACCTCCCTGTCGGCGAAGTAAAAACTTTCAGATGGAAGCATCACAGTAAACAAGAGAATATTCTTGTTATTGCTCGAGCCTGGAGTGGTTTTTTTGGTGGTCGAAACTTAAAAATCCAATGTCACAGGATAAGAGATGATGGTTCTGTTAGCGGACGCGTGCTGATAATACATCGGGTCAACGGTAAAATTAAAAGGTTCGGATGGTAACCTTTTCAGATCGCTTTTATGATCTGTCAGGAAGGGTAACAACCTTCGCTGGTATAGCATTATGTCTAAAAGTAATTCCGCTGAAAGCGGTCACAGTGTCTGACGTTAACATAGAGTTCGAGGATCGCGCTGTTGTCGTTGGTATCCTTGCTGCGTTGGCGCTTTATCTAATGATTTGTGTAGCGGTGGAAACAACAAAGGATATAAGTCGGCAAATCAATAAAGACCGCTCAGGTCCTGTTACAATCTTTGCTGACGGTCGCTCGTTGGGAATGGGCGAGGCGGAGCAGGGAACCCGCAGTCATCGGGTTTATCTTTTTGCTGCCCGGCTAAGCATTGCTCTTGAAGTCGGGTTCCCTATTTTGTTTGGCTCATTCGTTGTGATTTTGTGTTTTAGCGAAATGTTATCGTTTTCGCGGCGTATGATAAGCGTGATAACGTCGGCATTTTAGTCAGCCTGATCAGGCAGAGGGTCCTAGGTATGAAACCATACTGGAATTCAAGTGGGGATTGGACGCGCCATCGCAATCCAGACGGAAGTCTGGGTGGTGAGGTATCCAAACGCGCTCATGTTTCCTCTACGGCTCACATTGCTACTGGAGCTATCGTTGCACCTGGCGCTATTGTAGGCGATGGTGCTCGTGTCGTCGCTGGCCAGATTGTTTTAGCGGGCGGCTCGTCTATTCGAATTGATAGAGAATCAGGCGCTTCATCCTGATCAACTGTGCCTTAGATGTGGCACTGACCGCTTCCGGAACTAGAACGTAAGATCGAGAAAAATCAGCTTTTAGCTCTGGGTCCCTTATGGCCAGAGGTTCAGCTTGGCGGAGAGGGTGGGATTCGAACCCACGATACGGTTGCCCGTATGCCGCATTTCGAGTGCGGTGCTTTCGACCACTCAGCCACCTCTCCGCGGGTCTGGTCGGCGCTTGTGTCGCGCGGGCTGTCTCATAGCGGCGATTGAGGGGGCTGGCAAGAGCGAAAAAGGCATAATTCTCTGTCGTGTACTGGATCGCCTCGATGGATCGCAGCGCGGGCCTGTCGCCTGTCTGTTGCAGGAAAGACAAAGGGCGAGGGTGATGTGATGCGCGGATGGTTTATCGTCAGGAATTCTCTTTGTGTTTAGGGGCTTTCGCCTTGACAGCTTGGGGCTTCTCACGTATGCGACGTGCGACTTTAGATATGGGTGATCCCTCTGTGTGGGTTCTCAAGTCTATAATCGCTTCTCGCTTTGCCGAGAGGTTTCCACCGGCAGATCTCAAGATCTGCTATCCGACTGACAAAAAGACGGTCGTCCGGCACCTGCCGGTCAGAACCGGTAACGAACATGGAAGGATAAAATATGTTCGCAGTCATCAAGACCGGCGGTAAGCAGTACCGCGTAGCCGCCAACGACGTGCTGACCATCGAAAAGCTGGAAGCCGAAGCTGGTGCTATCGTTGAATTCACCGAAATTCTCGTTGTTGGCGTTGGTGCCGATGCGACGATCGGTGCGCCTTTTGTTGCTGGTGCAACCGTTAAGGCTGAAGTTGTCGAGCATAACCGTGGCAAGAAGGTCATCGCGTTCAAGAAGCGCCGTCGCCAGAATTCCAAGCGGTCGCGCGGCCATCGCCAGCACCACACAGTCGTTCGCATCACCGACATCGTCGCTGCGTAATCGGTCAACGGGAAACCAGGTTTTAAAGGAGAACTCCAATGGCACATAAAAAAGCTGGCGGTTCGTCGCGCAACGGTCGCGATTCCGAGTCCAAGCGCCTTGGCGTGAAGAAGTTCGGCGGCGAAGTCGTCATTCCAGGCAATATTATTGTTCGTCAGCGCGGCACGCAGTGGCATCCGGGCGCAAACGTCGGCATGGGCAAGGACCATACGATCTTTGCACTCACCACCGGCAATGTCACCTACCGTACGAAGTCCAACGGCCGCGTATTCGTGTCCGTCATGCCGAAAACGGCGGAAGCCGCAGAATAAAGCCGGTCGCTTACCAACAGCCGGCGTCTCATCGACCCGGCTGAGCGTACAGGTTCAGTCAGAAAAAAGGGAAGATGAGGCGCCACCTCTCTTCCCTTTTTTCTTACCTCCAAAGGAGACTGAGCCATGGAACGCTTATTACTGAGGGATGACCAATTCCGGTCACCCGACGATCGGCTGAGGCCGGATCGGTTAAGGCAAAGTTGCCCCGTCCTCTTATCGCAGCGGCTGGTTATGCGCGCTCCGCATGTAGAAGACATTGACGCCCTTACCCATCTCGCCAATAACGCCGCCGTTGCGACCATGGTGTCGCGTATGCCACATCCTTACACGGCAGCCGATGCCGCCGATTTTGTGCGACGTTCCAATCTCGGCGAGATCGGTAAATGCGTCTATGCGATTACGAAGGGCGAAAATGGCGAATTTCTCGGGTGCTGCGCGCTTGAGCCGCATACCGACCTGGAGACACTGGAAATCGGCTATTGGCTGGGTGAGCCCTATTGGAACAACGGCTACGCCACCGAAGCCGCCCATGCCTTGATCGACATGGCCTTCCGCACTCGCGATATCGCCTTCATCGATGCCCGTTGCCGGGTTACCAATGTGGCGGCACGGCGGGTCATCCAGAAATGCGGCTTCCAGTTCCAGGGCTCCGGCATGGTTGGCCATCTGGCTGCCCGTGGCATGGTGCCGGTGGAATGGTACCGGCTGGATCGCAAGACCTGGATGTCACTGAAGAGCTGGGGGGAGATGCGGTGATGGCTGCGCTTGAAAAGCCCCGGCTGCAAACGCGGCTTCCCTCGCTTGGGCCTTGCCCGGTGATTGAAACGCAACGATTGGTGCTGCGTCCGCATCGGCTTTCCGATGCGGATGCCATTGCCGCCTCGCTGAACGATTGGCAGGTGACGCGGATGTTAAGCCGGGTGCCGATGCCCTACGACCGGCAGGATGCTTGCGACTGGCTGAACCGCACCAGCGCCGGTGTCATGCCGGATTGGCACTTGGCTATTACGTCGGGCGATGACGTTCATATCGGCATGGTCGGCCTGGAACTGCGCCATGGGCTTTGGCATCTCGGTTATTGGCTCAATCGTTTCTACTGGGGGCGGGGGCTGATGAGCGAGGCAGCCCGGGCTGCGGTGGAACGGTTCTTCCGGCGTATGCCGGAGGCGGTGCTGCATTCCGGCGCCTTTGCCGATAATGCCGCATCGCTGAAGATCCAGGACAAGCTGGGCTTCACCCTGACCCGCTGCGCCGATCTCTACAGCCTGTCGCGCAATGCCATGGCACCGCATATCGAAACCCGCCTGACGCAAGACGGGTTTCAGAGAGCGAAAGCGTTTTAAAGACAGTTGCGGCGGCCGGACGTGGCCGCCGCAACCTCAATCCAATTCCACCCAGACCGGAAAATGGTCTGAGCCGACCGCATCGGTATCGACGCTTGCCGCTTTCAGGCGATGGGCCAGCGAACCGCTCAGGAAGCAATAATCGAGATGCATGCGCATATCCGGCTTGCCGACCTCTTCCCATCTGTAACTTTCGGCATTGAGTTTGCCGAGCCGGGCCAGTGCGTCCAGGGGGGCGTCGGCGCGGGCGGTGCGACCGTAGTAAGCATCGATGGTTCCGACCATCTCGCGATATTCAGGCGATTCCGGCTGCATGTTGAAATCGCCCATCAGCAGGAAATCCTCCGGCAGCGGCGGTTGCGGCAGGGCAAATTCCTGTCCACCGGTCATCGCGCCGCCTTCCTGGATGAAGTTGATGGCGCGGTCCTTGAGGAACTGGATCTGGGCGATGCGCTCGTCCGGTGCGACATGGTCGAGATGGACGGAATAGACCCGGAGCGCCCCGCCGGGCGCATCGATGACTGCTTCGGTCGCGGCGCGTTGATTGTTGAGCTTTTCGAACGTGCGGGTGCGCGGCAAAAGCAGCATCCGGTTGGCGAGGATCGGCCAGCGCGACAGCACCATATTGCCAAACTGGAAGCGCTTGTCGACCCGGCGGCCCTTGATCAGCGCCGAGGAGGCGTGCAGGTCGCAGGCCGGTCCATAGACCCAATGATATTCGGGAAAATGGTTGGCGAAAATTTCCGGCAGGTCGGCCCCGCCATTGGCGGGATAGCCACGGGTGACTTCCTGGAGGGCGATGACATCGGCGCCCTCGAGGTTTTTGGCAATCCTGATGGGGTCGAATTTGCCGTCCAGGCCGATCCCGTATTGAATATTGTAACTGACGAAACGCACGATACTCTTTGACCTCCGCGTCAAGCGGCGATAACGATGGCCGCATATATGATATGAGTATCCTGACACAGGAAGTATGGCAGCGACATGAAATTTCTCGACGAGGCAAAGGTCTATATTCGATCAGGTGACGGCGGCGCAGGTGCCGTCTCGTTCCGCCGCGAGAAGTTCATCGAGTTCGGCGGGCCGGATGGTGGCGATGGCGGGCGCGGTGGCGATGTTTGGGTGGAGGCCGTCAATGGTCTGAACACCCTGATCGATTTTCGTTTTCAGCAGCATTTCAAGGCCACAGTCGGCACCCATGGCATGGGGCGCAACCGCACCGGCGCCAATGGCGAGCATGTGACGCTGAAAGTGCCTGTCGGGACCCAGATCTTCGAAGAAGATGCCGAAACGCTGATTGTCGATATGGTCACAGAAGGTCAGCGCTTCCGGCTGGCGGCGGGCGGCAATGGCGGCTTTGGCAATGCGCATTTCAAATCGGCCACCAACCAGGCCCCCGATTGGGCCAATCCCGGTCTGGAAGGCGAAGAAAAAACCATCTGGCTGAGGCTGAAACTGATTGCCGATGCCGGTCTGGTCGGCTTGCCCAATGCCGGAAAATCCACCTTCCTGGCGGCGGTGACACGGGCGCGTCCGAAAATCGCCAATTATCCGTTCACCACGCTGCATCCCAATCTGGGTGTGGCGACCGTGGATGAGCGTGAGTTCATCCTGGCCGATATTCCGGGTCTGATCGAAGGGGCTCACGAAGGGGTTGGCATTGGCGACCGCTTCCTCGGCCATGTCGAGCGCACGCGGGTGCTGCTGCATCTGGTGTCTGCCCAGGAAGAGGATGTCGCCAATGCCTACACCACGGTTGCTCATGAGCTGGAAGCCTATGATGGTGGTCTGGAAGACAAGCCTGAGATCGTCGCCCTGTCGCAGATCGACGTGCTGGACGAGGATGAGCTGAAAAAGAAGCTCAAGGCCCTGCAAAAGGCCTGCGGCAAGAAGCCCATGATGATTTCCGCCATTACCGGCAAGGGAATGCTCGAAGTTCTGCGGGCGTTGCGCGACGTGATCGTTGAAAATCGCAGCTATGACGACGAGACGATTTCGCAGCGGCCAAAGAAACATCGCCACAAGCTGGAAGATCGGCCCCAACACGAAGATGGACCAGAGGAGAGTGAGGAGGGCGAGGAATGAGCGCACCGCTTGCCTCTCTCTCGCACTATAAGCGGATCGTCATCAAAATCGGCTCGGCCCTGTTGGTGGACCGGGGTTCCGGCCTGAAACATGCCTGGCTCGATGCCGTCTGTGACGATATCGCTGCTCTGCGCGCCAAAGGTGTCGAGGTGCTGGTCGTGTCGTCTGGTGCCATCGCGCTTGGCCGCACGGTGCTGAACCTGCCAGCCGGTGCCTTGAAGCTGGAAGAAAGCCAGGCGGCGGCAGCCGTGGGGCAAATTGCTCTGGCGCGGCATTGGTCGGAAAGCCTGTCGCGGTCATCAATCGTTGCCGGGCAGATCCTGCTGACGCTGGGAGATACGGAGGAGCGCCGCCGCTATCTCAATGCGCGCGCCACCATCAATCAGCTGTTGAAGCTAGGGGCGGTGCCGATCATCAACGAAAACGACACGGTGGCGACCACCGAAATCCGCTATGGCGACAATGATCGTCTGGCGGCCAGGGTGGCGACGATGACCGGTGCCGATCTGCTGATCCTGCTCTCCGATATCGACGGGCTCTATACCGCGCCGCCGCATCTCGATCCTGACGCGAAACTTCTGCCTGTTATTGCCGAAATCACCCCTGAAATCGAGGCGATGGCGGGCGGAGCGGCCTCGGAATTTTCGCGTGGCGGCATGCGCACCAAGATCGATGCGGGCAAGATTGCCACGAGTGCGGGCTGTGCGATGATTATCACGTCGGGCAAGCTGCTCAATCCGCTGCGCGGCATTGATGAGGGGGCGGCCCATTCCTGGTTTGCGCCGTCTGCCATGCCAGTGACGGCCCGCAAGACCTGGATTGCTGGACAATTGCAGCCTGCTGGTATTCTGAGCGTCGATGCGGGCGCTGAAACAGCCCTTCGGGCTGGCAAGAGCCTGTTGCCCGCAGGCGTGCGCGAGGTATCAGGGCAATTTCATCGTGGCGACACGATTTCGGTTGTTGGGCTTGAGGGGCGCGAAATTGCCCGTGGCCTGGCGGGTTACGATGCCGATGAGGCGCGCCGTATTGCCGGGCATAAATCGGCAGAGATCGAAGCGCTGCTCGGCTATGCCGGACGCTCGGCGATGATCCACCGCGACGATCTGGTGATGACGGAACAGACCGGCAGGAAAACCGGCAAGAGTACAAAGAAAAAGGACGAGGCCCATGCTTGACACAGTCGCCAAGGCGGATGGTATCGACGCGCTGATGCTAGACATCGGCGCCAAGGCCAAGGCCGCTGCGCGACCGTTGGCCATTGCCTCGGCTGACCAGAAAAATGCCGCGCTGATGGCGATGAGTGAGGCGATCCTGGCTGGAAAAAGCCAGATCATCGCCGCCAATGCCATCGATCTCAAGGCTGCGCAAACGGCAGGGCTGGCGGCTTCCTTCATCGACCGGCTCACGCTGAATGAAGAGCGGATCACCGCGATGGCCAAGGGCCTGCGCGAGGTGGCCGAGTTGAAGGACCCGGTCGGGGAAGTCATCGCGGCCTGGGAGCGTCCTAATGGTTTGAAGATCGAACGGGTCCGCACCCCTCTTGGCGTGATCGGGGTGATTTATGAAAGCCGTCCGAATGTGACAGCGGATGCGGGGGCGCTTTGCCTGAAATCCGGCAATGCCGTGATCCTGCGCGGCGGCTCGGATTCGGTCAATTCCTCGCGCGCCATTCATGCCTGCCTGGTGGCCGGGCTTGTGGCTGCCGGTCTGCCGGACCATGCCATCCAGCTGGTGCCGGTCACGGATCGCGCTGCGGTTGGCGCGATGCTGACCGGGCTGAACGGCACGATTGACGTGATCGTGCCGCGAGGCGGCAAGAGCCTGGTGGCGCGGGTGCAATCGGATGCGCGGGTGCCGGTCTTTGCCCATCTGGAAGGTCTCTGCCACGTCTATGTTGATGGCTCCGCTGATCTCGAGATGGCGAAAAGCATCGTGGTCAATGCCAAGATGCGTCGGACCGGAATTTGCGGCTCGGCGGAAACCCTGTTGGTCGATAGCGCTGCCATCGGCAGCCATTTGATGCCGCTTCTCGAAGCCCTCACCGAGGCGGGTTGCGAGATCCGTGCCTCGGCGACGGTGCTGAAAGTCTTTCCCGGCCTGAAGCCTGCTGTGGAGGAGGATTGGCGCACCGAATATCTCGATGCGATCATTTCCGTTGCCGTTGTCGATGGCATCGGTGGGGCCATCGACCATATCGCCCGCTATTCTTCCAACCATACCGAGGCGGTCATTGCCGAAGATCCTGCTGTGGTCGAGCGGTTCTTCAATGAAGTGGATTCGGCTATCCTGCTGCACAATGCCTCGACGCAATTTGCCGATGGTGGCGAATTTGGCATGGGCGGCGAAATCGGCATTGCCACCGGCAAAATGCATGCGCGCGGGCCGGTTGGCGTTGAGCAATTGACCTCGTTCAAGTACCGGGTGCATGGCACCGGCCAGATCCGGCCCTGACGTGAGCCATCCCGGGGTCGCTGCACACTATCTGCGCATGCCGCATACCGAGCGCGGCATGGTGGTCGGCCTGTTCGGCGGATCGTTCAATCCGCCGCATCAAGGCCATGTGCTGGTGGCCGAGATTGCCCTTCGCCGGTTGGGCCTGGATCAGTTGTGGTGGATGGTGACGCCCGGAAACCCGCTGAAAAACCACAGCCAGCTGGCGCCTTTGGCCGAGCGGCTGTCGCTCTGCGAGGGCCTGGCGCAGGACCCCCGGCTGAAGATCACTGCGTTTGAGGCAGAGCTGGGCACGAGCTACACCGCCCGCACGCTGGACCATGTGAAGCGGTTGAACCCGCATGTGCATTTCATCTGGATCATGGGGGCGGATAATCTTCGCTCGTTTCACCATTGGCAGGATTGGCAGAAGATCGCCATGACCTTTCCAATCGCTGTTATCGACAGGCCCGGTGCGACTCTGTCTTATCTGTCATCGAAAATGGCGCAGCGCTTCGATTTTGCCCGGGTCGATGAAAGCGATGCCGGTGTGCTGTGGCGCAGGCAGGCGCCCGCCTGGACCTTCATTCACGGACCGCGTTCGATGCTGAGTTCTACAGCGCTTCGCACAGGGCCTGTCTTGAAAGATTAACTATTCAGTGCCACCTTATTCTTGGCTCATTGGCAATGGGTGCCTCTGAGTCGTTTTCGTGCTGTTACCGACGGAAAGGACAAACTCTGACAACAGTACACACCAAGGGCCGCGCCACTGTCGCGATCCCGCAAAGCCCGGAACGTGGCGTCGATGCCGCAGCCCGCGCGCTTGAGCTGGTCCTCACAAGCCTTGAGGACTCGAAAGCAGAAGATATCGTCTCTATCGACATTGCCGGAAAATCGGCGCTGGGCGACTACATGGTGGTCGTGTCCGGTCGCTCGTCCCGTCACGTCGTGGCGATCTGCGAACATCTCGTTTCCGATCTGAAGGACGAGGGCTTTGGCGCACCGCGCGTCGAAGGTCTTGAGACCGGCGATTGGGTACTGATCGACGCCGGAGACATTATCGTGCATGTCTTCCGCCCTGAAATCCGCGAGTTCTATAACATCGAAAAGATGTGGGCCGCACCGGATATCGAGGAAAGCCGACTGCACTAACCTCTCGCTGGCCGTATATTTGCTGGCCTGGAGATGGTATCGAGCCCGATAAGGCAATGATCGTCGCGTGTTTTCGACGGGATGATCCTTGTCTGCCAAGAAAGCGAGCGGATATCCGCTCGGTTGCCTCTGGTTTTGCGGATCGAACCCTCAAGAGGATGGGATGCGGATAGGCATTGTTGCCGTTGGCCGGTTGAAAGCCGGGCCAGAGAAAGATCTTGTGTCACGCTATCTGGACCGTTTTGCCAAGGCCGGTCCGGCAAGCGGGCTGGAATTTTCCCGGGTCAGCGAGCTGCCGGAAAGCAGAGCCTCCAATTCCGCCACCCGCAAGCGGGAAGAGGCGACGCAGATCGAAAAATCCCTGCCGGACAACCCTCTTGTCGTGGCGCTGGATGAGCGCGGCAAGAGTTGGGACAGCCAGGAATTCGCAGCCTATGTCGGCGACCATAAGGATCGTGGTCGTCGTGACATGGTCATCGTTATCGGCGGGGCCGACGGGTTGGACCCGGATTTTCGCGACCGGGCCGATCTGGTGCTGAATCTAGGAAAGATGACCTGGCCGCATCAGCTGGTGCGCATCATGCTGGCCGAACAGCTCTACCGCGCCGTTACCATCCTCTCTGGCCATCCCTATCATCGGTCCTGACGCATTTCATGCGTACAATACAACATCCTTGTGATCGCCAGGTTTTGTAGATCGTCATGTTTTTTCTTGACAGGCAGCCTCTTGTTTAGCCATAAAACGAGAGAATAGATGTCATGTTTGTTTGACGGGCTGAAGCCGATGCTGGTGTGCAGTTGCAATTTCATCACCGAGAAAGAAATCCGTGACACGATCACGGAATTTCTTGAGCAGGACTGTTGGCAGTTGATCGTGCCTGCAAAGGTCTATCACGCCATGGAAAAGCGTGGTCGCTGTTGTGGGTGCTTCCCGAATGTCGTGGATATCATCGTCTCGACGACCCAGGCCTTCCACGCTCAGCGAAATAGCGATGGCGAAAACCTCGTGAATTTCATGGAGCGCCTGAAGCGTTTCCAGGAAGAGCAGAAAAACGAACTCATCGAACGCCGCAATCGTGTCAGCCGGACCGCCTGATCACCTCCTGCGTTGAGATACTCAAAGCCACCCACAACCCCGCTTCATGCGGGGTTTTTTCGTTCTAGCAGCCTGCATGGGTGTCACGAAGTTCCCGCGCCACTCTCCTATCTTTTTCGTCTTTTTGGAATCATTCTAAAATTAATGCTCGACTTGGCAATTCAATCCTGCTTTTATCGCGCATATCGCTGCGCATGTGATGCGAAGCGTTGTAAAACATTGGAGTGCACTCATAATTCTGTCGGTTGCAGGCAATCGAAGCAATTATCCGTGCCGGTAACCGTTTAGATAGGGGTCCTGCGATGAAGGGCGATGCAAAAGTTATTGAACGTTTGAACCAGGCATTGTTTCTGGAACTGGGTGCTGTCAATCAGTATTGGCTGCACTACCGTCTTCTGGAAGATTGGGGCTATACCAAGCTTGCCAAGAAGGAACGGGCGGAATCCATCGAAGAAATGCAGCATGCCGACAAACTGGTCGAGCGGATCATTTTCCTGGAAGGTCACCCCAACCTTCAGACTCTGGCGCCTTTGCGCATCGGCCAGACGGTCAAGGAAGTTCTTGAGGCCGATCTGGCTGGCGAATACGAAGCCCGGACGTCCTATAAGGAATCCCGCGATATCTGTTATCAGGCTGGTGACTACGTCACCATGAAGCTGTTCGAACAGCTGCTGATGGATGAGGAAGGCCATATCGACTTCCTCGAAACTCAGCTGGAGCTGTTTTCCAAGCTTGGCGCCGAAAAATACGGCCAGCTCAACGCCGATTCCGCCGACGCTTCGGAATAACGTTCTTTCCATGAAAAAGGCCCGGTTTGCAGATGCGAACCGGGCCTTTTCGTTGTTATACCAAGTCTCTGACATGCTGACGCATCCTCGACTTGAAGGCATTGAAAATATCTCAAATGCATCAAAGGCTTGAGATATTTTCAAAAGGAATACGAAGAGTCATTTTCAATGAACCTTCGTATTGTGCACTTATCAGGCGCGAAGCGCCTTTTCGAACAGCCGTCCCATGCGCTCCGCAAAAGCCCGGGCGTCGGCTGGTTTTTCGCCATCGAGAATGCGGGCCTGATCGTAGAGCAGGTGGATCGCATCATTTTGCAGAGCCGGCGTATGCTGGGCGCCCGCCATCGCCTTGACCAGCGCGTGATCGGCATTCAGCTCCAGCACCGGCTTGGAGGTCGAGGCAAGCTGGCCCGCTCCGGCCAATATTTTCTCCAGCTGACGGTCATAACCGCTTTCCGGCGCCACAAGGCAGACGGGGCTTTCCGTCAGCCGGTCTGAGGCGCGGACATCGGCAACCAGATCTTTCAACTGCTCCTTGGCGAGCGCCAGGAAACCGGCAATATCGGCTTTTGCCTGCTCGTTGCTATCCTGGTCGCTATCAGCCCCGGCGTCGGCCTTGGCGAATTTGGCAAGGTCGGCTGCACCCTGGCTGACGGATTTGAAAGTCTTGCCCTCGAATTCCGGCGCATTCATCACCCAGAAACTGTCGATCTGGTCGGAGAGCAGCAGAACCTCAATGCCACGGGCGCGAAAACCTTCCAGCTGCGGCGAGGCCTTCAGCTGTTCGAGGTTGCTCCCGGCCAGGTAATAAATGCTGTCCTGTTCCGGCTTGAGGTCCTTGATATAGTCGGCAAGGCTACGCTGGTCGTCGCCTGATGTCGTGGTGCGAAAACGGGTAAGTCCCAGCAATTGGTTGCGCCGTTCGAAATCCTCATAGAGCCCTTCCTTCAGCACAGCGCCAAAATTTTCCCAGAGCGTCTTGTAGGTTTCCGGCTCGTTCTGGGCCAATTTTTCCACGGAGGTCAGGATGCGATTGGTCACGCCCTTGCGAATGGCAGACAGGATCGGGCTTTCCTGGATCATTTCACGCGACACGTTCAGCGGCAGGTCGGCAGTATCGACCAGCCCACGCACGAAGCGCAGGTAACGCGGCAGAAGTTCGGCATCATCGGTGATGAACACCCGCTTCACATAGAGCTTGATACGGCCCTTGCGGTCGGGATCAAACAGGTCGAAAGGGGGCGTGCCGGGCACAAAGGCAAGGGCGGTATATTCGTGGCGGCCTTCAGCGCGGAAATGCACCGTCAAGGCCGGTTCGTCATATTGTCCGGAAATGCCGCGGTAGAAATCGGCGTATTCCTCGCTGCTGATCTCGGACTTCGAGCGGGTCCAGAGCGCTGTACCTTCGGTGATTCGTGTTGGTTCCTCGCCGGGCTTTTCAACCAGAGTGATCGCCACCGGGACATGGCCTGACTGCTGCTTGACGATCCGTTCCACCCGAGCGCGGGTGGCATAGTCCTTGGCATCCTCCATCAGATGCAGGGTGATCCGGGTGCCACGGGCTGGCGCGTCGTCGGCCTCGATCTCGCTGATGGAATAGCTGCCCTTGCCGTCGGAAGACCAGGCCCAGGCTTGCGCCTCACCAGCACGGCGCGTTGCCACATCCACCCTGTCCGCCACCATGAAGCAGGAATAGAAGCCGACACCAAACTGGCCGATCAGCTGGGCATCCTCGCCGGTCTTGCCGGCTTCCGCCTTGCTGGCCTCAATCCGTTCCATGAAGGCACGGGTGCCGGACCGGGCAATCGTCCCCAGCGCTTCGATCAACTCAGCCCGGCTCATGCCGATGCCATTGTCTTCGAGAATCAATTGCCTGTTATCCGCATCGAGCCGCAGCTGGATGCGGGGATCGGTATCGCTGGTGAGAAGGCCCGGCGTGGTAATCGCCTCATAGCGCAGTTTCTCGCAGGCATCGGCGGCATTGGAGACCAGTTCCCGCAGGAACACATCCTTGTCCGAATAAACCGAATGCACCATCATATGCAGAAGGCGTGCCACATCGGCTTCGAACACATGTGATTCTGGCGTTGTTTCGCCCAGCTTTTCGGCGGTTTCTGTCGACATTGTAACTCCCGTATGACGTGAGGCAGCATGCCTGGACCGGTCCTGTGACCGGTCGCTCGGCATGCGGCAAAAAGAGCATTTTGCTGGCAGCGCAAAGGATGTTCCACCTGCGGCCCGCAACCGCCTTCAGGTGGCGAAAGATCAGGTGAAATTCAAGAGCTGAGATGTGGCGGGATGATCGTCATCCGCTTTTTTTGAGCTAAGCGAACGCATTGATAGGTGCGGGCATGGGGACGTTGGGCGCGCAACAGAATTTGTCCAGCCCTATAGCTGGAACATTCCGCAGCCTTAAGCGTTACAGCGACGTTGGTACGGGCAAAACACCATCTCATTACTGAGCATATTAGTTAAATCTATGAAAGATATGTCGCGCAGTGATCCGTTTGGCAAGTCCCATCGTAAAAGAATGAAACATTCATTGCCGTGGTTTCAACCTTTAAATTGCTCTCGACGCGGCTCGTGGTGCCGCGCGAATGGAGGTCGTAATGAATTCCCTGCAAGCCGATAAGAAGCTCATCAGGATTGCAATGGCCGCACCGTATCTGGAGCGCCAGGAGGAGCATGATCTGGCGGTACGCTGGAAACACGGCAACGACCAAGTGGCCCGCAACCAGATTGCCCATGCCCATATGCGGCTGGTGATTGCCATGGCCTCCAAGTTCCGTGGCTTCGGCCTGCCGCTCGGCGATCTCATTCAAGAAGGCTATATAGGGCTGCTGGAAGCCGCGGCAAGGTTTGAGCCGACCCGAGATGTGCGTTTTTCGACTTATGCCGGCTGGTGGATTCGCGCCTCCATGCAGGATTATATCCTGCGCAACTGGTCCATCGTGCGCGGCGGCACCAGTTCCTCCCAGAAGGCGCTGTTTTTCAACCTGCGCCGGTTGCGGGCTAAGCTTGCCCAGGGCGATCAACGCCTGACCGATCAGGCCATTCATCAGGAAATCGCCACCGCGCTTGGTGTCAGCCTTGCCGATGTCCAGTCGATGGACGCTCGGCTCTCTTCCAATGACACCTCCCTGCAAGCACCGATTTCCA
Source organism: Agrobacterium vitis (assembly GCF_013337045.2). NCBI lineage: Bacteria > Pseudomonadati > Pseudomonadota > Alphaproteobacteria > Hyphomicrobiales > Rhizobiaceae > Gillisella > Gillisella vitis. The sequence continues at coordinate 3,320,447 of NZ_CP118259.1, read as the reverse complement.
ACAATGGTGAAGAGGGGGCGGAGCGGCTGGACATGCTGGCCAGCGATGAGCCGACACCGGACGAGCAGGTGACGGATATGATCGATACCGAGCGTCGCCTGGACTGGCTGCGCGGCGCCATGGCCCATCTGAACGAGCGCGAAATGCGCATCATTCGCGCCCGGCGGCTTTCGGAGGATGGTGCGACGCTTGAAGAGCTGGGCTGTGAGCTTGGTATTTCCAAGGAGCGGGTGCGCCAGATCGAGACCCGGGCGATGGAAAAGCTGAAGGTCGCGCTGGTCCAGGCCAATCCGCAGATGGTGGCGTAACCAGATCAGATAGATCGAGCCAAATCTCTACAGCGTCCTTTGTGCGTTTTATAAAACGCACAAAGGACGCTGTAACGTTTTAAATCTGCTACATAATTCCTTAAATCGATTAGGATTTAAGGAATTATGCATAGGTTATTCCGAGACGATCTTGACCCGGCTGCCGAGCGCCGGGCTTTGCCCGGCGGGAATGGCGTTCAACACCTTGAACAATTCCAGCTTTCGATCCGTTCCCATCATCCTGGCCGACAGGCTGGCCAGCGTGTCGCCTTGTCCAACGGTGACGACCCGGACGCGCAATGGTTTCAGCGTCTTGGCTTCCTCGGGTGTGATGCGGCGGAAGGTTTGGCGCAGAAGATCGGATGTCGGCACCAGCTGGTCGCTGCCTTTTGGAACGGCGGTCAGGAAGCGGAAAATCTGATTGCCCAGTCGCACCACGGTGACGTCGAAATCCCAGCGATCCGCAGAGGCCCTGGCGGTCGCGGCCTCCATGCCATTGATCTTGGTTTCGTGAATGCTGTCCGGCAACAGGCCGGTGACCCAGCCGCTGGAAATATAATTGGTCAGGCTGCGGTTCTGGGTATCCGCCACGCCGTCGAAGCGGATGGCGACATCGCCCGGCCCGGTGGCCATGACCGCTTCCACCTTATTGTCGATCTGAAAACCGTCCGGCACGTCGAAGCGAATGCCGAGGCCGCCATGCAAGAAGGTGTGGCCACGGACATAGCCCTCTTGTGGGCTGTCGCCATACAGCATGCCATCAATGCCATCGAAAAAGTAATCGCGGCCCTTGTCGCCGGTCGATCCGTCGGGTCCGAAGGCGCGGGCATGGTCGCGCGCCAATTCCACCCGCTGCGGTGTGCTGGGGTGACTGGACAGGAAGTCCATGCTCTGGTCGGCATTCGGGTCGGATGAGCTGTAGTGCTGATAGGCGGCCATGGAATCCAGGAAGCGCGCCGCCGCATAGGGATCGTAACCTGCTTCGCCCAGCGTGCGCACCCCGATCGTATCGGCCTGCAATTCCTGCTGGCGTGAGAAGGCAGCCAGCCGCAGCTTGCCACGGGCCAAGGCCTGCTTGCCAGCGAGATCGCTGGACAGGACCTCGGCAACCACCCGGCTGGCGATGACCTCGGCTTCCTCGCGCCGCTGGCGCTCGATGCCATGATTGGCGGTGACATGGGCCATTTCATGCGACAGCACGGCGGCGACTTCCGACGCGTCATTGGCTAGCGCCAACAGGCCACGGGTGACGTAGAGATAGCCGCCGGGCAGGGCAAAGGCATTGATGGCAGGCGAATTCAGAATGGTGATGCGGTAGGACTGCTGCGGGTTTTCAGACACCACCGTCAACGCACCGGCAATTTTCGCCACCAGGCGTTCGGTTTTTTCGTCGTGATATTCGCCGCCATAGCTTGCCACGATACGGGGATGCTCACGCGCACCCATCTGGGCCCGGGGATCGTCCTTTTGGACTTCCTGAACGATCTGCGGTGAAGACGAGGGCGAGATGTTCGGCTGGTAGGACTGCTCAACCATCGACTGGCAGCCGGCAAGCGACAGGGCGGCGATAAGGCCGAGGCTCGCTTTTAATCCAGGGCGCATTTTTCCCACCACCATTCGCGTGGTCTGCCAGGTGCCTCGCTGTGCAGGGGCCATCAGGATCATATTGCAGCGCATCCTAGAAACGTCTTCGTCCCCTTGCCTGTTCAAGCCTTGCCCGCCATTTCGCCGGTATTGCGAAGCGGGATGTTTCACGATTTTTATCCAAATCCTTAACAGCATATTATTGAAATGGATAAAACTGCGCATCGCACAAGATCAGTCAATTGGATAAGAAAATGTTAATGATCGCATTGATTTGTGCTTTGTATGTACCACGCCATGCCAGCCAGTCGCGTCGAAATCATGGCCTCAAAGCCGGTCACGATCATGAAAAGGACCGAGAAAGGTCTTGAGTGCGGCTGGGCCTTCGCCGGAAAGGAAGGTTTTTGCGTCGCAATGCAATAAAATCCGGCCTTGATCCAGAAATAGCACATCATCAGCCAGACGCCGCACATCCTGGGGATCGTGGCTGACGATCAACACGCTCTGGCCGGTTTCGCGGTGCAGATCCAGCAGCAGTTCTGCCATGCTGGCGCGCAGGCCAGGATCGAGGGCGGCAAAAGGTTCGTCCAGCAACAATACCGGCTTGCGCCGCACCAGCGCACGGGCAAAGGCGGCGCGCTGTTTTTCTCCGCCGGAAAGCGTCGCGGGCTTGCGTCGGTCATAGCCACCAAGCCCCACTCTTTCCAGCGCCTCGCTCACCGCCAGCCGATCCGCCGCGCCAAGCCGTAGAGACGGATCGATGCCAAGGCCGATATTGGTGGCGAGATCGAGATGGGCAAACAGGTTATGGTCCTGGAACACCAGCGAGACTGGACGCCTGGCGGGGGGCAGATCGGTGATGTCTTCCGACCCAATTCGGATACGGCCATAATCGGCGATCTCGAATCCGGCAATCAGGTTCAGCAGGGTGGATTTTCCGGAGCCCGACATGCCGGTAATCGCAGTGATCTTTCCGGACGCGATCTGATCGTGGAAAGCAAAACTCTGGTTTCCCAGACGCAGGTGCACGGTGTCGAGTACAATTGCTGCATCGGGAATAATGGCCGTCTCGCTCAAGGTCGATCCTCCGTTTTGCCAGCACTTGAGCCGCCCGCCGTTCCAATCACGGTCAGCACAAGGCAGACAAGGCCGAGCAGCAGCGCCAGACCATCGGCATCGGCGGTGCGGTAGCTGCCTATCCGGCTATAGATCAGCCATGGCAACGTCGCCAGATTATTAGCCCCGAACAGGGCAACCGCCCCAAGGTCTCCAAGCGATAGCGCCATGGCAAAGGACAGGGCCGTCAAGATCGGACGGCGCAGGCCCGGCCAGTCGATATGGCGGACCTTGGCCAGGCCGCCAAGGCCAAGGCTTGCAGACAGGCGCGCCGTGCGGTGGTGATGGGTGGCGATGGCCGGTGCCAAGACCCGCATGGTAAAGGGCAGTGCCATGATCGCATTGATCGCCACCACCACCGGCCCGGCAAAACCTGCTGCATTGCCCATCTGCCGCAGCAGCAGGAACCAGCCGGTGGCCAGCACGATGACCGGCACCAGCAAAACCAGCGAGGATGTTGCGCCAATCAGCCGGGACAGAGTGGTTGCGGCCAGGGTTTTCCGCCGCAGGCCTGCCAGTGCTGTTCTGGCATTGATGAAGACGAGGCTGAGACCCAGCGCCAGCAGGGCGGCGGGAAAGGCGATCGCAAGGCTGAGACCGGCAGCCCGCCAGACCGAGGGATCACCCAGCAGTTTCAAAAGATCGGCTTTGACGCCGGCAAAAGCGATATTGGCAAGCGGCGTGACAAGGAAGAGCAGAGCGACCAGCAGCAAGGCGCCATCCCAGGCCCGCGCTGCCAGCCCCTTGCCATCGAGCCGCAGCACAGGTCGTTCATCGGGTAATGCCTGGTCGTCCGGTGCCGGAAACAGCGCCAAAAGGCCAAGCAGCAGGGCTGTGACGGCCAGTTGCAGGGTGGCCAGGGATACGGCCAAGGGCGGATCGAAATCAAACCGCAACGCCTGATAGATCGCCACTTCCAGCGTGGTGGCGCCCGGCCCGCCGCCTAGCGTTAACACCAGCGTGAAACTGGTGGCGCAGAGCATGAAGATCAGCCCGGCGATGCCGGGAAGCAAGGGGCTGAGGGCTGGCCATTCGATCATCCGGAAAATGGCAACCGGACCCATGCCAAGGCTGGCGGCCATGCGCCAATAATCCGGTGGCACCCGTTCCAGCCCGGCGAGCAGCAGGCGGGTAGCGAGCGGCATGTTGAAAAACACATGGGCAATGAGAATGCCGGTCAGGCCGTAAATGCTGACCGGTGTCTGGCGGCCGAGCAGCGCCAGCAGGTCATTGGCAAACCCATTGCGACCCCAGATGCCGATCAGGCCCAGGGCGCCAATCAGCACCGGCAGGCCCATGGGCAGCGCCATCAGCCGGATCAGCCAGCGACGGCCCCAGAAATGCCGTTGCCGCGCCAGGGCAAGCGCCACAGGCAGGGCAAAGACAAGAGACAGCAATGTCGATAGCCCGGCCTGCACCAGGGTGAAGCGCAGGATGGACAGGGTGTAACTGTCCAGCGCCAGCGGCACGTTGCCACCGGTTGCCACCAGCAAGGCGGTGATTGCCAATCCGATAAACGCAAACAGGCTGGCAAGGCCAATGACCCCACCGGCAATCGGTAGCAGGTTTTGCCGTGCGAGAGCATTTTTGCTTGTCGTTGAACCGCGAAAATGCGCTCGCACTTTGTTTTTGCGCATTTCCGGACGCAAAACCGCTAAACACTTTTGCTGGAAATGCTTGAGAGCCATGCCGGACCTTACTTTGCCGCCATTGCCGCCTGCCATTCCGCAATCCAGCTCTTGCGGTTGGTAGCAACCTCCTGCGGGCTCATCAGGAAGGTCTTGGCTGGCTTGACCAGACGGTCGAAAGCCTCTGGCAGCGGGGTCGAGGTCTTGGTGACTGGCATCATCCAGTTGTTGGTGGGGATCTCATCCTGGAATCCTGACGTCAGCATGAATTTCAGGAAATCCTCGGCCAGTTGCTTGTGCTTGGCATTCTTTAGCAGGCCCGCCACTTCGATCTGGATGTAATGCCCTTCCGAAAAGGACGCGGCCTGATAACGATCGGTGTTTTCTGAAACCATGTGGTAGGCGGGCGAGGTCGTATAGGAAAACACCATCGGCACTTCGCTCTTGGTGAACAGGCCATAGGCTTCCGACCAGCCGGGAGTGACGGTCAGCACCCGATCTTTCAATTTTGCCCAGGCGGCGGGCGCGTCCTTGCCATAGACGGATTTAACCCAGAGCAGCAGGCCAAGCCCCGGCGTCGAGGTGCGCGGGTCTTCGATGACGATCTTCTGGGCGGGGTCTCCCTCCACCAGTTCCTTCAGGCTTTTGGGCGGATTTTTTATGGTCTGGGTGTCATAGACGACGGCGAAATGTCCGTAATCGTAAGGCACGAACATATCGTCTTTAAAGCCGCCAGGCACCTGGGCTGCCGAGGCATCAATGCCGTGCGGGGCGAAAAGTCCGGTCTGCCTGGCTTCCTCGGTGAGATTGGTATCCAGCCCCAGCGCCAGATCTGCCTCGCTGGAAGCGCCTTCCAGCTTCAAGCGGTTCAGCAGTGCCACGCCATCTTCCAGTCCGACAAACTTGACGGTGCAGCCGCAGGTCTTTTCAAAGGTGGCTTTCACCTTCGGCCCCGGGCCCCATTCGGAAACGAAGCTTTCATAGGTGTAGATGGTCAGTACCTTGTCTTCGGCCTGGGCGGCGGGCGTGCCTATAGCGAGAAGCGTCAGTAAAGCGGTTGCTGGGATGGACAAGAACATGCGTGGGGACTGGTCAGCCATGGCTTTTCCTCTTTAATGTCAATAGCGCGAGATGGGAAAAGGCGGTATGGCAGCCGCGCATCTAATCCCTCCGCCGGTGTTAGCCGGATCAGGTTCCGCGGGTTGGCGGCGTCGCCTCTCAGCAATGGCAGACACCATTGCACCCCGTTAGATCTCTAGGAGGTTTAGCGGTGGGGAATGAAACTGACAAGGGGTGATTGGATGGGACGGTGAGTGACCCTTCATTGATCTTGGAGGGCCAGTGGATTTCAATCGTCACGGATCAGTATCGTCATTCATATTGCGCCGAATTTGACGCAAATGAGATATTTTATTGACGCCATGTCCTGCCATCTGGTTTACTGCGGCTCTTAAGCTTTGAAAAGTATACGCTTGCTTGCCTTGGTTGATGGAGGAACATCGCATGCCATTGGAAAAAAGTGATATTGATTTTGTATGCAACAGTGTGCGGTTTACCGGCAAATACACAGACCATGGTCAGACATGGTCTGACCTGCAGATCATGACGCTTGCCAAGGCAAGAACCATGGATAAAGGCGGTCGGGCAGAACAGTTCCTCAATCACTATCTGGCGGGCTCGGGTGAGCCGATCCATTTTTCGCTTCGGACATTGATGGAAGAGGACCCGGGGGTACGTGCTCGCATCTTTGGTGCAATCAATGCGGCGCGGGCGCCGTTGAAAAATTCAAAGGGGGAAAATTCAAGGACTGCGCCAATCCTGTCCCCGTCATCTCACCCTGCCTCTTCCGGCATCGTGGATATTCCGCAAACCAATTTTCGAAATCACGATTGGCAGTTTGCGACGGGCTCATTGAATGTGAACTGGCAATTTATTGAAGAAATCAATCGCAATGGCGTTATTATGATGAAAGTCGAGGTCTGGACGACCAACATCTACCGGTGGCATCCAGAGGATGATCGACGGACACAATGCGTGCATGAGGCGGCCGCCAATCTTCAACATCCCAAGCAGGAAAGCTATTTTCCGATTGATGATCGTATCCACGGATCTGGAATGCTTCCTGGCATGGTGACGCCGAATTATTCCAAGAAGAAGACCACGAACTATAAGCCAGCCAAGGATTTTCTGATGGTGGCCAAACCCGAAGCCGTGCTTATTCCCAAGGTGGCGCCTCCGCGTTGATCTTGTGCGATTGCGGTGCCATTCCAGTGAATGAAGCCCACTGAATGAAGTCCGGGGGGTGAGGATTTCTCTACGGCTTTTTATGGTTTGGGAGTAGCACAATAGCGTTATCGCGGGCATGATGGGAAACAGAACTTCTTTTCATGGCCGATCACCACTGATGACCGCATCCAAGACCATACTTCCGGACAACGAACCCGCCGCGCCGGACCTGACATTTGCCGAACAGATGCGCATGGCTGGCCAATCCTTCTGGTCCAGCCATGTCAGAGGACGAATTCTGCTGCTGGCGCTTTCGCTGCTCGCGGTCATTCTGCTTCTGACCTACGGCCAGATATTACTCAATCGCTGGAACCAGCCGTTCTACAACGCCTTGGAAAATCGCGATCTATCGGCCTTCTGGCAGGAGTTGCGCAATTTTTTCTTCATTGCCGCCTTTCTGCTTGTCATCAATGTGGCGCAGACCTTTTTCAGCCAGATGACCGCGCTTTACATGCGCGAGGGATTGGCCCGCGATATGGTCGATCAATGGCTGAAGGGAAGGCGCGCCTATCGGCTGTCGGTTTCCAGCCCGCTTGGTGTCAATCCGGATCAGCGCCTGCATGAAGATGCGCGCAAGCTGGCGGAATCGACGACGTCGCTCACCGTCGGCCTGGTCCAATCCACCATTCTGCTCGTCAGTTTCATCAGTGTGCTCTGGAAATTGTCGGGTGATTTTTCGCTGACGCTGTTCGGGCATCAGATCGCTATTCCCGGTTATATGGTCTGGGCGGCGCTGATCTATGCGGGTGGGGCGGCGGTGGCCAGCAATCTGGTCGGCGCGACGCTGACCCGTCTCAACGCCACCCGCTATGCCCGCGAGGCCGAGCTTCGTGCGGCCTTGATGCGCAGCAACGAGCATCTGGAGCCGATTGCGCTCGCGCGCGGCGAGGATGTCGAGCGCGCCCAGATCCATGCCACCATCGACCGGGTGCTGGCGATTATTTCCAAGCTGGCGCTGGCGCTGACCAATCTGACCTGGGTGTCGGCAGCCTTCGGCTGGCTGGCGCTGATCGTGCCGGTGCTGATCGCCTCGCCAGCCTATTTTGGTGGGACGATGACCTTCGGCGGCCTGATGATGGCGGCCTCGGCTTTCACGCAGGTCTATACGGCGCTGCGCTGGTATGTCGATAATTTCGGGGCGATTGCCGATTGGAAGGCGACGTTGCTGCGGGTGATGGTGCTGCGCGCCGCCCTGATCGAACCGGCGCTGACCGAGACGGTGGAAGGCCAGATCCGGGTGGAGGCCGGAAAGCCGGGCGAACTGGCTTTCGAGGATGTCTATATCCGCACGCCCGTTGAAGCAGAGGCTCATTGGGGCGGTTATCATCTGAAAGATGACAATCCCATCATCCTTGCCGGTGAACATGTGATGGTCAACGGCGATCCCGGCATCAACCGGCGGCAATTCTTCAATGCCATCGCCGGGCTTTGGCCCTATGGTGAAGGCCTGATCCGGCTGCCGCAGGAAGATCATATCCTGTTCGTGCCGCAGTCCCCCTATCTGCCGGAGGGACGGTTGCGCGATATCCTGGCCTATCCCGAGGATGCCTCCACCTATGGTGACAAGGCGATGACGCTGGCGCTGAAAACCGTCAAGCTCAGCCGCCTTGCCAGCGCGCTGGACGAGCGGCAGCGATGGGACCGGGTGCTGGACAAGGATGAGCAGATGGCGCTGGCTTTTGCCCATATCCTGTTGCGTAAGCCCCATTGGGTGGTGTTTAACGATGTGCTTGATGGCATGGAACCGGAAACGGTGGCGATCCTGACCGGTGTCATGACGCAGTTAGAGGAGGCGACGCTGATCTATATCGGTCGCGCCCAGGGCTTCATCGATGCGGTATCGCCGCGCATCCTGCATCTGGAACGGATGGACGTGCCGGTGCCGGAATAGGCCTGCTCGACGGCATGACGCCTTAAAGCGGGTATCATCTCGTCCGATTTAAGGAATTATCCAGTAGACTCTCTGCCCGCAGAAGCTTACTGCATAATCTTTAAACCAGATATGGATTAAAAAAGCGAAATTGCGCGCCAAGCAGACTATGACATCGCCTTCGGGGCGTTATGCACGGGCGCTCGCAATATCAGAATTCATTGGGCCGTTTTCCACGTGCCACCGCATCATGCCTATAGCCGTTCACAATGGCAGTCGGTATTCCGTTGCGACTATCTCAAGCCTGTAAGGCACTTGAGATAGTCGTTTTTTTTTCAAGGCAGGGATGCATGCGCGTCTTCGGGCCTTGGTATAACACAAAAGAGACAGAGCATTTCCTGGAGCGTCCCTGGCGCTGGAAATGGTCCCACTAGAGGCTGGATATGATCGAATTGACACCCACGCAGATCCGCGGACTGAAGCTTGCCAAGGACGGCGATCTATATCCCCAGCCGTTGAAGAAATGGACGCATCTGAACGCAGAGGTGACCTATTCCCGGACCGACCGTTTCAAGGAACGGCCGCAGAAGATCAAGTTTCTCACCACCACGACCGTGACGGAACTGACGGACCTGGGCCTCCTGGAACGGTGCAATACCGCAGAAGAAGCCGAGCAAGATTCCCGCCGGATTACGATGGCTGGCAAGATGTGGCTGCTCAAAACCAAATAATGGTTACTGCATCATTCTTTAAACCAGAATCGGTTTAAAGAGAAAATTATGCAGCAGATATAAAGCGCTACAGCCAATGCCTGGAGATGTCTTTGTGCCTTCAGGCATTGGGAATGCAAGGCTTCATGCCACACATGTAAAGCGCTAGAGCATCGGACCGAAAAGTGGGAGCCGGTTTTCGGATAAATCCGATGCGTAAACAAAAACTTAGAGCATCGGTCCGATGCTCTAGACCGGACCTTTGCGCATGCTGCTATAGAGCGCTTGGGTTACCCCTCCAGTTCTTCGCGCAGCATTTCCAGTTCCAGCCATTCCTCTTCCATGCGGGCGATGGACTGACGTAGCGCTTCCATTTCGGCGGCGAGTTTGTTGAAGGTGGCGGGGTCCTTCACGAACAGGTTGGGATCGGCCATTTTCGCCTCCCGCAGACCGATCTCCTTCTCGGCCTTTTCCATTTCCTTCGGCAGGTTTTCCAGCGCGAATTTCTGCTTGAAGGACAGTTTTCCCTTGTTCTTGGCTGTCGTATCGGCGCTTTTGCCGCCGCCCTCCTGCGTCTTGGCTTTTTCCGCTTTTTCCACGCGCTTGCGCTCGTCTTCCACACCCCGGCGCTGCGCCAGCATGTCGGAATAGCCACCGGCATATTCGATCCAGCGGCCATCCGGGGCCTCCGGATTGGCGGGGGCGATGGTCGAGGTCACGGTGCGGTCGAGGAAATCACGGTCATGGCTGACGAGAATGACGGTGCCGGAATAGCCGGTGACGATTTCCTGAAGCAGGTCCAGCGTCTCGATGTCGAGGTCGTTGGTCGGCTCGTCGAGGATCAGCAGGTTGGAAGGCTTGGCCATGATCCGGGCCAGCATCAGCCTGGCCCGCTCGCCGCCGGATAGGTTGCGGATCGGGGTGCGGGCCTGTTCCGGCTGAAACAGGAATTCCTTCATATAGCCGGTCACATGTTTCTGCTCGCCATTGACCAGCAGGTTTTCGCCGCGTCCGTCGGTCAGGTAATTGGCCAGCGTGTCATCAGGGTTCAGGTCCTCGCGCTTTTGGTCAAGCGTGGCAATTTCCAGATTGGTGCCGAGCTTGATCGTGCCTTCGTCAGGTGCCAATTGGCCGGTCAGCATTTTCAGCAGCGTGGTTTTGCCAGCGCCATTCGGGCCGACCAGGCCGATACAGTCGCCGCGATGCACGCGGATTGAAAACGGTGCGATAATCGTCCGTTCGCCATAGGCCTTGGTGATCTTGTCAGCCTCGATCACCAGCTTGCCGCTTTCCTTGCCTTCGGTGGCGCTGGCAAGGATTGTTCCCTGCGGACCTTTGTGGCCGCGATATTCGGCGCGCAGGTTCTGGAGGTTGCCAAGCCGGCGCATATTGCGCTTGCGCCGTGCCGTCACGCCGTAACGCAGCCAATGTTCTTCGCGCTCGATGGCTTTGCCCAGCTTGTGCTGTTCGATCTCTTCTTCTTCCAGCACCTTGTCGCGCCATTCCTCGAAATGTCCAAAGCCGCGCGCCAGACGGCGCGACAGGCCGCGATCCAGCCAGACGGTGGCGGTCGAGCATTTCTCCAGGAAGCGACGGTCATGGGAGATGAGGACAAGAGCGCTGCGGGTCTTGCGCAACTCTTCTTCCAGCCATTCGATGGTCGGCAGGTCGAGATGGTTGGTCGGCTCGTCCAGCATCAGGATGTCGGGTTCCGGGGCAAGCACGCGGGCGAGGGCTGCGCGGCGCGCTTCACCGCCCGACAGGCTTTTCGGATCTTCCTGGCCGCTCAGGCCCAGATGTTCCAGCAGATACGTGACCCGGTAGGGGTCGTCGCCGGGGCCAAGCCCTGCCTCGGCATAGGCCTGCACGGTGGCGTGGCTGCCGAAATCCGGGGCCTGTTCGAGATAGCGGATGGTGGCCGAGGGGTGGCGGAACACTTCACCCGATTGGGCCTCGACCAGACCGGCGGCGATCTTCATCAGGGTGGACTTGCCCGACCCGTTGCGGCCGACAAGGCAGATGCGGTCGCCCGGTTCTACTTGCAGGCCAGCGCCGTTGAGCAGCGGTGCGCCGCCGAAGGACAGGAAAATATTGTCAAGTTTCAGGATTGGCGGTGCCAAGGGTCACGCTCCGGTCATGTCATAAGGGCGGGCAAGGATCACGGCGTCGCCGCTGCCAAGCGACAGCGTTACCGGACCTTCGGCCACATTGGAAATGGTGCGGGACGATCCGAATGGTAGATCGAAGCCCTGTAATGGATAGCGCGCACCGTCGATGGTGAGGCCTGCCAGCGCGGAAAAGCCGAGAATGGAAAACAACGAACCCGGCGGCAGGTCCAGGGTCACGGTTTTGCCCGGCAGAAGCGGCCACGCCTCTTCCTCACCGGATGTAAGATGCAGATCAAGTCCCTGGACCGCCAGCGCCACGGCCAGCAGCAGATGCATCAGCGCATGGTCGGATCGTTCTCCTCCGAGCGCGCCCGCCAGCAGAAGGGAGCTCGCACCACGCTTGCGGGCTTCGTCAATAGCGATTTCACCATCCGTGAGGTTCTTGCGGGCCGGATAGGGCAGGCGCGGGATATTCGGAAACCGGTCTGCGGGCAGATCGTCGGAACTGTCGAAATCACCCACCCAAAGCTCAGGTGTCAGTCCCAGCGGTTCGGCATGGCGCATGCCGCCATCGGCGGCAATGGCGCGGGTTCCTGCAACAGTGCCGAGCAACCGGGGCGTGATGGCGAGGGGACCGCCGAGCAGAATGGTGAAGGTGCTTTCCGTCATGGCCATGCCATAACGCATCTGAGGCCAAATGCAAAAGGCGTTCCGTGATCAACGGAACGCCTGCGGCATTTTCCAGTCCGATTGCCCGAGGCATAATTGCCTGGAACAAAGGATTCGAGACCTGCACGGATTTGCCCGGTCTCGATTTTATGGCCAAGGGCGATGTGTCCCTTGCCCTTCGGCCCTTACCCTTGGGCGCGTGGTGCAAAAACTTTTTTCTTCGGCGCAGGCAGAAGGCCCTCGCGCTGAAGCTTCTTGCGGGCCAGCTTGCGGGTGCGGCGCACGGCCTCGGCCTTTTCGCGGGTCTTCTTTTCCGACGGCTTTTCATAGGCCGAACGGGCCTTCATTTCACGAAACAGGCCTTCGCGCTGCATTTTCTTCTTCAGCACGCGCAATGCCTGCTCAACATTGTTATCCCTGACGAGTACCTGCACTGTCTCTCCTTTGATGGTTGAGGATGATAATCTGGTTATTTCGAATTGACTGGCGTTGCCCAGGCCCCGCCGGCCTTTTGTGTTTTTGAGGCCGTGCCTGACCGTGGCGAACGGCTGACATCGATCTCGTCCTCGGCAATCGACCGATCGAACGTTTCGCTTTCGAAGCGAACCCGATACCGGCGTGCGCCTTGGGATTCCGGCAGGGTGGCAAGCACCTTGCACACGCCGACCGACCGGGAAAGCCTGACGGGACCGTCTTTCAGCACGACCATGTCGCCTGTCTTGTATAAATGCGCCGTCATGCCGGTCTCCTTGCAGGACTACTGCTCGCGGATCAAATGCCGAAACGAAAATGCGCCGGGGAACCGCTTTGGTTTCGCCGGGGCGAAAAGATGCGGACAACAGTGCGAACGGCGCGGTGCGGATTTTTGCAGCGCTGTGCGCCGATATCGGCGCTCACGTGCCGCTGCAAAAACGAATAGTCCCTGCCCAATCCTGCCATCGAACCGCACCCGGTTCAGCGGCACAGACAAAAACCGGAACGTCCGGTCTTGCAGCTCAGTCAGGCAGAGGAAAGTTTAACTCATGCCCATTCGGGGCCAAAGCGCTTTCCTGCCGGAAAAGGTGACCCCATCCTGAATGGTCGAGCAGGATGTGGGGGCCAAACTGGCAGATTTCAAACAAAATACAAGCTTTATTTGTGAAGAGATTGGCCTGCACTGGCTTGTCGCTGGCTGTGCGGCTGATTACTTTCACCGAAATTCACGATGAATTGGAGAGATCATGCCATTTGCCGGGCAATTCACCGGAAGCGCGGATTATATCGCCGACAAGGACCTGACGGTGGCCGTCAATGCGGCCATTGCGCTGGAACGGCCGCTGCTGGTCAAGGGGGAGCCAGGCACCGGCAAGACCGAGTTGGCCCGCCAGGTTGCCGCGGCTCTTGGTCTCGACATGATCGAATGGACGATCAAATCCACCACCAAGGCGCAGCAGGGTCTTTACGAATATGATGCTGTGTCGCGCCTGCGCGATAGCCAGCTGGGCGATCCGCGCGTCAGCGATATCGGCAATTATATAAGGCGTGGCAAGCTCTGGGAAGCCTTTGCCGCAGGCCGGAAAACCGTGTTGCTGATCGATGAGATCGACAAGGCCGATATCGAGTTTCCCAACGATCTGTTGCAGGAACTGGATCGAATGGAGTTTCACGTTTATGAGACCGGCGAGCGGGTGAAGGCGCAGGTGCGCCCGATCGTCATCATCACCTCCAACAATGAGAAAGAGCTGCCAGATGCCTTCCTGCGTTGGTGTTTCTTCCATTATATCCGCTTTCCAGATGCCGAGACGCTGGCGCGGATCGTCGAGGTTCACTATCCCGGCATCAAGCAGCGGCTGCTCCAGGCGGCCTTGACCCGGTTTTACGAAATCCGCGAAACGCCGGGCCTGAAAAAACGTCCGTCGACCTCGGAAGCCCTGGACTGGATCCGCCTGCTGGTGGCCGATGAGGTCGATCCCGCCGATCTGCGCAACGATGCTGCCAATGCCCTGCCGAAACTGCATGGCGCGCTTTTGAAGAATGAGCAGGACGTGCATCTGTTCGAGCGGCTTGCCTTCATGGCCCGCCGGGATGGAGCGCGGGACGGACGCTGATCCTTGCTGCGGTGCAGCTGATGTTTTCATTGATTCGTAACGGGTGAAGGCGTAAATAAGCGCCTGTCTCGTGGTGATTTGGCCGGCCGGCTTGCAGCCACGTAAAATAAATTGCTAAAGGGCCGAGGCAAGTTATCCAAGACTTTCCAAGGCCGATGGCGATAGCAAAGCTGCCGTACCGTGCCGTGACAGGAAAGTTTAAAGCCGATGCCGATCAAGATTCCCGATACGCTTCCCGCCTTCGACGCCCTCGTTCATGAGGGCGTGCGGGTGATGACGGAAACCGCAGCGATCCGTCAGGATATTCGCCCGTTGCAGATCGCCCTGCTCAATCTCATGCCCAACAAGATCAAGACCGAGGTGCAGTTTGCCCGGCTGATCGGCGCATCGCCATTGCAGGTGGAACTGACCCTGGTGCGGATCGGCGGGCATAAGGCCAAGAACACGCCCGAAGAGCATCTCCTGTCCTTCTACCAGACCTGGGAAGAGGTGAAGCACCGCAAGTTCGACGGACTGATCATTACCGGTGCGCCGGTGGAAACGCTGCCTTTTGAAGACGTCACCTATTGGAGCGAGATGCAGCAGATTCTCGACTGGACGCAAACCAATGTCCACACGACAATGAATGTCTGCTGGGGGGCGATGGCGGCGATCTATCACTTCCACAAGGTGCCGAAACAGGCGCTGAAGGAAAAGGCCTTCGGCGTGTTCCGCCATCGCAATCTGGCACCCTCGTCCATCTATCTCAACGGGTTCTCGGATGATTTCCAGGTGCCGGTCTCACGCTGGACCGAGGTACGTCGCGCCGATATCGAAAAAGTGCCGGACCTGAACATCCTGATGGAATCCGATGAAATGGGCGTCTGCCTGGTGCAGGAGAACAAGGGAAACCGGCTCTACATGTTCAATCATGTCGAATATGATTCCACCTCGCTGGCGGATGAATATTTCCGTGACGTCAGTGCTGGCATCCCGATCCGTCTGCCGTATGATTACTTTCCCCACAACGATGATACACTGACGCCGCTTAACCGCTGGCGCAGCCACGCGCATCTGCTGTTTGGAAACTGGATCAACGAGATGTATCAGACCACCAGCTATGATTTGAACGATATCGGTAAGGGTCGCGGCAAATGACGGGCGATCTTCTGGTCCGTCCCTTGACTGATGATGACGAGGCAGACTGGCGCCGACTATGGCGCGCCTATCTCGCCTTTTATGAAACGGAACTGCCCGAAGATGTCTATGCCACAACTTTTGCCCGGCTGACGGGGCAGGGGGCTGGCGAATTTCGCGGGTTTCTGGCTGTGGCTGAGGGTAAAGCCGTGGGCCTTAGCCATTATGTCTTTCATCGGTCCTGCTGGTATATTGCCGATGTCTGCTATCTTCAGGATCTCTATGTCGATCCTGAAATGCGTGGGCTCGGCGTCGGTCGGGCGCTGATTAAAGCGGTCAATGCTGCGGCGGTGGAAGCAGGCGCGGGCAAGGTCTATTGGATGACCCAGGAGTTTAACAGCACGGCCCGGCACCTTTATGATCAGGTGGCGGACAAGACACCCTTCATCATCTATCAGCAACCGCTCTGAGCGCCGATGTTCCTGCCCTTCTTCCTCAAGCTCAAACAACAGAAAGTCCCGGTCTCCCTCGGGGAATATCTGGCCTTGCTGGAAGGCATGGGGCGCGGCCTTGTCGATTTCGACATTGAGGCTTTCTACTATCTGGCGCGCACGACGCTGATCAAGGATGAGCGGCATATCGACCGTTTCGATCTGGTCTTTGCCGAATGTTTCAAGGGTTTGGAAGCGACTGGTGGGCCGCAGGCGGGTGTGTCTGAGACCGCTCTGCCGGAGGAATGGCTGCGCAAGCTGACCGAAAAACACCTGTCCGAGGAAGACAAGACGCTGATCGAGTCCATGGGTGGTTTCGACAGGCTGATCGAAACGCTGAAACAGCGGCTGGCCGAGCAGAAGGCGCGCCATCAGGGCGGCTCGAAATGGATCGGCACGGCGGGTACGTCGCCCTTTGGGGCCTATGGTTACAATCCGGAAGGGGTGAGGATCGGCCAGGACGGCTCGCGCCACCGGCGCGCCGTCAAGGTGTGGGACCAGCGAGAGTTTCGCAATCTCGACGATTCCGTCGCGCTTGGCACCCGCAATATCAAAGTTGCCCTGCGCCGGTTGCGGCGGTTCGTGCGGCAAGGCGCGTTGGACGAATTTGATTTGGGTGGCACGATCCGTGCGACGGCAGAGCATGGCTATCTTGACATCAAGACCCAGGCGGAACGGCGCAATGCCGTCAAGCTGCTGATGTTCTTCGATATCGGCGGCTCCATGGACGATCACGTCAAAGGCGTGGAGGAGTTGTTTTCGGCAGCCCGGTCGGAATTTCGGCATATGGAGCATTTCTATTTCCACAACTGCCTTTATGAGCGGGTTTGGAAAGACAATCGCCGCCGCCGGACCGATCTCATCCCGACGGAAGAGATTATCCGTACCTATGGGCCGGATTACCGGGTGATTTTCGTCGGCGATGCGGCGATGAGCCCCTATGAGATCACCATGATCGGCGGATCGGTGGAGCATTGGAATGGCGAGCCCGGTGCCCTCTGGCTTTCACGCATCACGGCGCATTTTCGCAAATGTCTGTGGCTGAACCCGATGCAGCAGGAGCATTGGGACTATACCCATTCTATCGGTTTGATTTCCCGTCTCATGGGCGGGCGCATGCATCCCCTGACGCTTGGCGGGTTGGAGGATGCGGCACGAGAACTGTCGCGCTAACCCAGTCCGCATCGTCTATGGTGCGCTGATGTTTGCTGTAACGCCTTATGGTTGCTGGATATTTTATCTGTAAACGATTTCGGTTTGAGGAATTATGCAATAAACCTATGTGACACAGCAGAAACGATGACGCGCCCGCCCATGGCAGGCACCGTCGATGCAAGGGTGAGGAAGCATATGCAGCGTCTGGAATTTGGCACGACCACCAAGGGTGAAACGGTAGAGCAGGTCACGCTGCATGGCGGTGGCCTGAAGGCCAAAGTGCTCACCTGGGGTGCGGTGATCCAGGATCTCAGGATGGAAGGCCATGTGGCGCCACTGGTGCTGGGTTTCGAGCATTTCGAAGACTATGCCATCCACTCTCCCTATTTCGGGGCGACGCCCGGGCGGTTGGCCAATCGCATTGCAAACGGACGTTTCACCCTTGACGGTGAAGACTATCAGCTGGAATGCAACGAGCGCGGCCTTACCCATCTACATGGCGGCAGCGACGGTATCGGCAGGCGCAATTGGACGATTGCCGATCTGGACCGTGACCGGCTGGTGCTTGAGATCACCGATCCGGCGGGCCGGGCGGGTTATCCCGGCAATGCCCATATCCGGGCGACCTATCACCTCCAGGATGACGGTGTGCTGGCGGTGGTCTATGAGACGACCACGGACGCGCCGACACTCGCCAATCTCTGCCAGCATTCCTATTTCAACCTGGATGATTCGCCTGACATGCTGGATCATGAGTTGATGATTGCCGCCGACCACTATCTGCCTGTCGATGAGCGTCTGATTCCGACCGGAGAGCAGCGCCCGGTAATCGGCACGCCGTTTGATTTCCGGCAGATGGGCGTCATGCGTCGCACAGAAGACGGTGTTCAGGTCCCCTTCGACAACAATTTCTGTCTGTCGCAGACACGGGTGGCCAAGCGCAGCGTCGCCATGGCCCGCAGCCTGAAATCCGGCGTTTCCATGGAAGTGCGCACCACCGAACCCGGCGTTCAATTCTACGCGGGGGTCTATCTCAATATTCCGGTTTCCGGTCTTGAGGGCCGTCGCTACGGTGCTTATGCCGGTTTCTGTCTGGAAACCCAGATCTGGCCGGATGCCATCAACCAGGCCGGTTTCTCAAGTGCTGTCCTGCGGCCCGGTGAAACCCTGCGGCAGGAAACAGACTACGTGTTTTCAGTGAGTTGATCCTCTTCTGAGTGCATTTATCTAAAGTTGTGCTTGGAACAATCAAGGCGTAATCATGTTTATATCACCCGTCCCCCGCAGAAGCGGCGGGGAGGGGACGGTTGTGGGAGGACATGACTTGGATTCTGAAAAAGACTTTGCTTCTGAAAAAGCATTGGTTTCCGAAAAAGCACTGATTTCAAAAATCACCTGGCGGCTGATGCCGTTTCTGGGGCTTCTCTACCTGATTGCCTATATTGATCGGCAGAATGTCAGTTACGCCAAATTGCAAATGGTCGATGCGCTGGGCCTCAGTGAATATGCCTATGGGCTAGGGGCCTCACTGTTTTTCATCGGCTATTTTCTATTTGAAGTGCCAAGCAATCTCTTTCTCGAACGGTTCGGCGCCAGCCGGTGGTTTGCCCGCATTTTAGTGTCCTGGGGCGCTGTAACCATTGCGCTTGCCTATACTCAGAACGCGATGATGTTCTACATCCTGCGCTTTCTGCTGGGCGTCTGCGAGGCGGGGTTCTTTCCGGGCGTGCTCTATCTGCTGACCCTGTGGTTTCCAAGAGACTATCGGGGCCGGATGGTCGGGCTGTTCATGATTTTCAGCGCCCTTGCCAATGCCATTGGCGCGCCCCTGGGTGGTGTATTGCTCGATCTCGACGGCTTTCTCGGCTATCAGGGTTGGGAGTGGGTGTTTCTGGCGACCGGTATTCCCGCGGTTCTGGCCGGTATCGTCACCTGGTTCTATCTTGCCGATACGCCAGCCAAGGCAAATTTTCTGACGGATGCTGAAAAAGCCTGGCTTCAGGCACGGCTCGATGCCGAAAATACCGGAATGGATAGCAATGCCGACAATGGCTTCAAGGCGCTGATCAATCCGCGCGTGCTGCTGATGTCGCTCTGCTATGTCGGCTTTCCGCTGGCCGCCTATGGTTTGAGCTATTGGCTGCCGACCATCGTCAAGGGGTTTGGCGTGTCCAATACGGTGAATGGTCTGATCAACATCATCCCTTGGGTTGCTGTTGCCATTGCGCTCTATGTTGTGCCATCGGCGGCTGACCGGACGGAAAACAAGACGCCCTATATCGTCATCCCGGCCTTTGTCGGTGCCGTCAGTCTTGTGATGTCGGCTATACTGACAGACCAGGTGCTGCAATTTGCGTTTCTATGCCTTGCCGCCGCGGGGATCTTCGCAGGCCAGCCTGTGTTCTGGAGCCTGCCATCGCGCTTCCTGAAAGGGGCCGGTGCCGCAGCCGGTCTGGCGGCCATCAACTCGGTCGGCAATCTCGGTGGTTTCGTGGCCCAGAATGTCGTGCCACTGATCCGCGACCAGACAGGCAGCACGATTGCTCCGATGTTCTTCCTGGCGGCTTGCCTCGCCATTGCTGGCGTGCTGGTCATCATTATTGGCAGGGTAATGGGACATAAGCCGATACGGGCGTCCTGACGCACTTCGCATTCCGGTGTCGCCATTCGGATCGCGTTTGGCCACGCCGCTTTTCCAAAAGGCAAGTTTTGATAGCTTATCAGGGAAGGGTTTTAACGTTGTCAGTTTTGCAGTCCAAACTGCGAAACCGAATACGGAAAAGCGCTGCCTCCCTTTCGGGAAATCGTACAGCTGAATTTATCTTTGAAAAATTGGAGCGGGCGAAGGGATTCGAACCCTCGACCCCAACCTTGGCAAGGTTGTGCTCTACCCCTGAGCTACACCCGCTCATTGTCCATCGGTCCGGGGTAGTAAGCTGAACCGTGGGTCGCTGTGTTGCGGCGACGGGCGGTATATGGCCCAACTGCTTTTCGATTGCAACAGGGAAATGACGGCGGCTCCAAGATTTTTTCCAATCGAAGCTTAAGTTATTCTGTGGCAATGAGAATTTTGAACGTTTCGTAAGGGCTGGAAATGAGGGGTGGTCACGGACTTTTTGAATAGACGATTGGCGCATAAAACAGTTGAAGGAGATCGCTTGATATCGTTTAACCGCGGGGTGCCGCCGAGACTATCTTCTGAAGCAGGACCAACATGACAGAGATTGTGCCGAAATCGCCCGCAGACCTGTTTGCCTTTCTCGATAGCCTCGGCATCGAGCACCGGACAGTGTCACATCCGCCAGTCTTTACCGTGGCCGAATCGGTGTCCCTACGCGATGAGATCCCTGGCGGCCATACCAAGAACCTGTTCGTCAAGGACAAGAAGGATCAGTTCTTCCTGCTGGTGGTCGAGGAAAACGCTATTGTCGATCTGAAGACCGTCCATACGCTGATTGGTGCGGCCAGCAAGGTATCGTTTGGCAAGCCGGAAAAGCTGATGGAGTATCTGGGTGTCGTCCCCGGCTCGGTGACGGCGTTCGGCGCAATTAACGATACAGGCAACAAGGTGACATTCGTTCTGGACGCGGACCTGATGCAGCATGACATCATCAATTGCCATCCGCTGTCGAATGACGCTACAACCTCGATCGGGCGTGATGACCTGTTGCGCTTTATGGCTGCGACGGGACATGAGGCACTCGTCTTGAAAGTCACGGCGTGAGGCACGATTTAAACGCTTGCACGGTTCATTGAAATTCAAGGAACCCTGCAAAGATCATGTGGCCGGGACAAGGGCTGAGATATCGTGCTCGATCTCTGTTGCGGTATGAAACGGAACTTGCGGACGGTGGAAATAAGGCGGCACCTGGAATGCGTTTGCAAAGCGCCCGGGCTGTCAGGAACAGGCGGGAGATGGTGATGAGCAATTCTGGTAACCCTTACGGCGGCTCTTATGGCGGGCAGATGACGGCGAATGCGCAATTCGGCACGACGCCTGCTGCGGCAGCACCGGCGTCTGCAGGAGCAGCGCCCGTAGGTGGTCTGATCAAGGATACGACCACCCAGGGCTTTGCCAAGGATGTGCTTGAAGAGTCCCGCCGCCAGCCGGTCCTGGTGGATTTCTGGGCGCCCTGGTGCGGCCCTTGCCGTCAGTTGACGCCGATCATTGAAAAGGCGGTCAATGAGGCCAAGGGCAAGGTCAAGCTGGTCAAGATGAATATCGACGACCATCCGGCTATTGCCGGTCAGCTAGGTATCCAGTCCATTCCTGCCGTCGTCGCCTTTGTCGATGGCCGTCCTGCCGATGGGTTCATGGGTGCGCTGCCGGAAAGTCAGGTCAAGCAGTTCATCGACAAGCTCGGTGGCCCGGACGGCGGTGCCGATCAGGCGGCGGAAATCGAAGCTGTGCTGGAAGAGGCCAAGGGTCTTTATGATGGCGGCGATTTCGACGGTGCGGCCCAGCTCTATGCGGCGGTCATGCAGGCCGATCCGGAAAATGCCAAGGCGGTTGCCGGCATTGCCGAATGCATGCTGGCCCTCAACCAGCATGAACGGGTGCGCCAGATTGTCGATGGCTTGCCTGAAGAATTGGCCAAGGCCGCAGAAATCCAGGCCGTGGCCAAAAAGCTGGAGCAAATCGAAGAGGCCCGCAAACTGGGTGATCCGGTAGCGCTGGAGCAGCAGCTGTCGCTTAACCCTGACGATCACGAGGCGCGGCTGAAGCTCGCCAAGATCCGCAATGTCGAGGGCAAGCGCGAGGACGCAGCTGATCATCTGCTGTTGATCATGAAAAAAGACCGGACCTTCGACGACGATGGCGCTCGCCGCCAACTGGTTGAATTTTTCGAGGTCTGGGGTCCGAAGGACCCAGCCACTATTCAGGCTCGACGTAAGCTGTCTTCGATCCTGTTTTCGTAACGGGCTCGAAGGCAGAGAATGGGACGAGCCCTGGTCAAGGGCTGATCCCTATATGCTCAGGCGGGCAGAAGTTGTGTTCTGTGGCAGGCGCACCTTGAGATTTGCCGGGCGCATGCCACATTATAAGGAATTAAAGAGCGGCAGGGCATTGGCTCGGTGCTCTTTCAGGAGGGTGGAATGCAGGTCGGCAATGCGCGATATCTGACGGCGGCTGATTTTCCGGAAACATTGCCGGTTTTTCCGCTGGCAGGAGCTCTTCTGCTGCCCGGTGGTCAATTGCCACTGAATATATTCGAGCCGCGCTATCTGGAAATGTTTGATGCCGCATTGCGCAGCAATCGGCTGATTGGCATGATTCAGCCGGCATTGACCGAGCCCTATGAGATCGCCACCGGCATTCCGGCCCTGTGCAGCATGGGATGTATCGGTCGGATCACCTCTTTCGCCGAGACGGGCGATGGCCGCTATATTCTGTCGCTGGGCGGCATCTGCCGTTTCCGGATGAGTGACGAGCTGAAAACCACTCATCCATTCCGCACGGTGCGAATTTCGCCCTTCATGGCCGATCTCGCGGCTGAAGGCCAGGAAAACAGCGTGGATCGGGAGCGGTTGCTCGCGGTGTTCCGGGCCTATCTCGATGCCAACAAGCTGGAGGCGGATTGGGAAAGCGTCCAGCGCGCCAGCAATCTGACCCTGGTCAATTCTTTGTCGATGATGTCGCCTTTCACACCTGCTGAAAAACAGGCCTTGCTGGAGGCTACCGATCTGCATAGCCGCACGGAAACGCTGATTGCTATTACTGAAATTTATCTGGCACGCGGTTTCGGCGACGTGGAGCCGGTTTTACAATAACGGTGAATGGACAGAGAATGAGGGAGTGCAGCCATGGATCAGCGGATGAACGGTGTCGATCCGAAAATGCTGGAATTGCTGGTCTGCCCGCTGACCAATGGCCGCTTGACCCTTAACCGGGAAAACAACGAGCTGGTCTCGGAAAAGGCAAGGCTTGCCTATCCCATCCGCGATGGCATTCCGATCATGCTGGTCTCGGAAGCCCGCAAGATCGAAGATTGAAGGCGCTGTCTGGAGGTCTGGCCCGGCCAGTCGCCAGTCACAGTCTGTGTCAGATCGCCTGACCGGTCAGAAGTTTCGGACTGCCCTTCACCGCTGTTCCTGCCGCCTCGGAAATAAAATAGCGTTTCAGTTTTGGCAGCCGTTCCACCAGGCCCAGCCCGAAATCCCGGGCGATTCTAACCGGCGTAATATCGTTGGAAAACAGCCGGTTCAGCACGTCGGTGGTAACGCCCATGCGGAATGTGTCGAAGCGGCGCCAGGTCTGGTAGCGTTCCAGAACCGTGATGTCGCCGATATCGAGGCCGAGCCGATCGGCATCAACGATTGTTTCCGCCAGCGCCGCCACATCCTTGAAGCCAAGATTGAGGCCCTGGCCGGAAATCGGATGAATACCATGGGCGGCATCCCCTGCAAGCGCCAGCCGTGGCCCGATGAAAGAGCGGGCAAGCGTCAGTCCCAATGGAAAAGCACGGCGGTCGCCGGTGGCGCGGATAGCGCCGAGTTTGTGGCCGAAACGGCGCTCCAGTTCGGTTTCGAACATCAGGTCGTCCTCGGCCACCAGACGGTCCGCATCCTCGCTGCGCTCGGTCCAGACCAGCGACGAGCGATTGCCGGTCAAGGGCAGGATGGCAAACGGGCCAGCGGGCAGGAAATGCTCCTCTGCCACGCCTTGATGTGGACGCTCATGCTCGACCGTTGTGACAATCCCGGACTGGCCATAGGCCCAGGTGACGGTCTTGATCCCCGCCATGTCCCTGACGCGTGAGCGCACGCCGTCACAGGCGACAACCAGGCGGCAGCTGAGGGTTGTGCCGTCCGAAAGTGCTACTTCGGCCTTATGGCCGTTCACGGAAAAGCCTGAGGCTTTCACGCCATGGCGGATGGAAATTCCCGCCTCACCGGCAGCGTCGAGAAGCGCGCCGACCATGGCAACATTGGGAACCATATAGGCGAAGGGCTTGCCCTCCTCGACTTCGCCGTCAAAGGTCAGGTAGACGGGCCGGACCGGATCGCTGGTGCGCGAATCGGTGACGATCATCCGGTTGATCGGCTGGGATTGCGGCTCGATCGTGCTCCAGACGCCGAAAACCTCCAGCATTTTGGTGGCTGCCGCAATCACCGCCGAGGCCCGGGGGTCCTTGCGCCACTGGCCTTCGGGGGCTGCTTCGATTACCGTCACATCCAGATGCGGCGCGGCGCGCTTGACGGCGAGCGCCGCCGAGAGACCGACATATCCGCCTCCGACTACAACCAGATCCGCCATCATCTACTCCCTTACAGCTTGTATCGTGCTTCTGGTCTTATATAGATCACTTGGACCCGACTTCCTACCGCCGGAGCTTTTCCAAAATGCCGCAGACAGAAAATTCCGCCACACCGATGGAAAAACTGATCGAAACGCTGAACCTGGAGGCATTGGAAGTCAATTTGTTCCGAGGCACCAGCCCGCAGGTCGGGTGGCAAAGGGTATTCGGCGGCCAGGTCATCGCCCAGGCGTTGATGGCAGCCCAGCGCTGTGTCGATGGCGAGCGTTATGTTCACTCCTTGCACGCCTATTTCCTGCGTCCCGGCGATCCGGCGGTGCCAATTCTTTATCAGGTCGAGCGCACCCGTGACGGCGCCAGCTTTTCGACCCGTCGGGTCGTTGCCATCCAGCACGGCCAGATGATATTTTCGATGTCGGCCTCTTTTCAACAAGAAGAAGAAGGCTTTTCCCACCAGCTCGTCATGCCCAATGTGACGCCACCGGAAGGGTTGATGGGCGAACGGGAATTTCGCGAAATGTTTCTGTCGCAAGCCCCCGCCCATATCCGGGCCTATTGGGCAAGAGAGCGGCCGGTGGAATTTCGCCCCACCTCCTTCCTGCATTATCTGACAAAGGACAAGCTGGAACCAAAGGCCGATATCTGGGTGCGCATGACCGGTGCGGTGCCGGACGACCGCCGTTTGCAGGCAGCCGTGCTGGCCTATCTCTCCGACATGACGCTCCTGGATGTCGCGCTCTATGCCCACGGCGCTTCGGTTTTCGACCAGCGCATCCAGGCTGCCAGCCTTGACCATGCGATGTGGTTTCACCAGCCCGACAAGCTCGATGACTGGCTGCTCTATTCCCAGGACAGCCCCAGCGCGTCGGGTGGCCGGGGAATGACCAGAGGCTCAATTTATACGCGGACGGGCCAGTTGGTTGTTTCCGTTGCCCAGGAGGGCTTGATTCGGAAAAAGGCAAATGATTAAATTTTGTGCTGTTTTTTGAATTTGCACAAAAAAAGCCGTGTTTTCGTCTGTTTCTGTGCCTTTTTTTTGGCGCCCTCCATTATAATCCTTGTATTTCAATATCTTATCTTGCGTCTGAAACTTGGCACACGGTTTGAATGTAGGATGATAGTCGCTGCCCCCTGTCGTAGGTCGGCGTCGAGGAGAGACGGCGTTTTTCGCCGAGGATAAACCAGAGGATGGGAAACCAGATGAAGATTGTGATGGCCATTATCAAGCCGTTCAAGCTGGATGAAGTGCGCGAAGCACTGACGGCTGTCGGTATCCAAGGCCTGACCGTCACGGAGGTCAAAGGATATGGGCGGCAGAAGGGGCACACGGAAATCTATCGCGGCACGGAATATGCCGTGAGCTTCCTGCCCAAGCTGAAGATCGAGGTCGCCGTGGCGACGGATGTTGCCGACAAGGCGGTAGAAGCGATCGCCTCTGCTGCCAAGACCGGTCAGATCGGCGATGGAAAGATTTTCGTCTACGGGATCGATCAGGCGGTGCGTATCCGCACCGGTGAAACCAATACCGAAGCCTTGTAAGACCGGCCGTCAAGGGGAGTTCATATAGATGTCGTTTTCCACATTCAAATCTCAAGCTATGCGCCTCGGGGCTGCATCGGCGGCCTTGATGGCGCCAGCGATCGCCTTTGCGCAGGATGCAGCGCCAGCCGTTGCGGCGGCAGCTGCTCCTGTTCCCGATAAGGGCGATACCGCCTTCATGTTCCTGTCCACCATCCTGGTTCTGTTCATGGCGGTTCCGGGTCTCGGCTTGTTCTATGGCGGCCTGGTGCGCGCCAAGAACATGCTGTCCGTGCTGATGCAGTGCACCGTCATCGCCGCGATGGTGATGATCGTCTGGGTCATCTATGGCTATTCCTTCGCCTTCGGCGGCGGCGAAAGCCCGTTCTTCGGCGGCTTTGCCAAGATGTTCCTGGCTGGCGTCGACACCACGACAACGGCTGCTACCTTCAGCAAGGGCGTCGTCATTCCTGAATATATCTTCATGCTGTTCCAGATGACCTTCGCAGCGATCACGCCTGCTCTGATCATCGGTGCCTTTGCGGAACGCATCAAGTTCTCGGCTGCGATCCTGTTCTGCCTGCTTTGGGTCACCTTCGTCTATTTCCCGGTCGCCCATATGGTCTGGGATGCCAAGGGCTATCTCTTCGGTCTCGGCGCCCTTGATTTCGCTGGCGGCACAGTCGTTCACATCAATGCTGGCGTTGCCGGTCTTGTTGGTGCGATCCTGGTCGGCAAGCGTACCGGTTATGGCAAGGACATGATGGCCCCGCATTCCATGACGCTCACCTATGTCGGTGCCGCCATGCTCTGGGTCGGCTGGTTCGGCTTCAATGCCGGCTCCAACCTCGAAGCCTCCGGCGGTGCGATGCTCGCCACCGTCAACACCTTCATTGCTACGGCTGCGGCCATCCTGTCATGGTGTGTGGTTGAATCCTTCACCCGCGGCAAGGCTTCGATGCTGGGCGCTGCCTCCGGCATGATTGCTGGCCTCGTTGCCATCACGCCTGCCGCTGGTATCGTCGGCCCGATGGGCGCGATCGTCATGGGCGTGATCGTTTCGCCGCTCTGCTACTTCTTCGTCTCTGTCGTGAAGAACAAGTTCGGCTATGACGATACGGCTGACGTGTTCGGCGTGCATGGCATTGGCGGCATGTTCGGCGCTATTTCCACCGGCATTTTCGCCAGCGCTTCGCTGGGTGGCGTCGGCTATGTCGGCGAACAGACGATGGGTGGCCAGGTCATGGTCCAGCTTCAGGCCGTGGTTATCACCGTCCTGTGGACCGGTATCGGTTCCTTGATCCTCTACAAGATCGTCGATGTCATCGTTGGTCTGCGTGTTCCGGTTGAAGCCGAGCGCGAAGGTCTCGACCTCGCCTCTCACGGTGAAGCGGCCTATCACTCCTGATCTCTGTCGCTCCCCAATCAGGGGGGCCGATCAAGGTGCTTCGTTACCAGAAAACCAACCCGGGCCTCGTGCCCGGGTTTTTTGATTCTGGACAATCGCGCTCTATATACAATCACAGCAAAAGGCTGGTTGCGCCAGGTTGGCAAGGCGGGCTTTCGACCGGATGGGTTATCCATGGTTAAAGGAGCGTTAACCCGTGTTCTGGTAATCTCACCTTTCGCAAGCCGGTTCGGGTCCTGCCCGGCGCATCCGGTTTCCAAGTTTTGTTGAAATTGCACTGGCAGGCGAACACCTATGAGCAGAAGCACGCTGGCAATATTGGAAGAGCGGTCGCCTCGGATGATCGTGATGGGTTTCATCATGCGGCAATTCCTGGCTCTGCTTGGATTTGCCCTGTTCCTTGGGTTGGTGGCAGCCATCGCCGCGCTGGCCACCTGGAATGTTGCCGATCCCAGTTTTTCCTATGCGACCAGTAGGGCGCCCACCAATATTCTCGGTTATCCCGGCGCTGTGTTCGCTGATCTTTCCATGCAGTTTTTCGGGCTTGCCTCGGTCGCGGCGCTGTTGCCTGTGCTGGCCTGGTCGCTTTCGCTGATTTCCGGTCGCAAGATCACCCGCCTGCCTCGTCGGCTTGCCGCCTGGGGCACCGGGGCGGTTGCGGGCGCTGCCGTGTTCGGCTGTTTTCCGCCGCCCGGCACCTGGCCCATTCCCAACGGGATCGGCGGAGTGATCGGCGACATGATCCTGCGCTTTCCCGCACTGTTTGTCGGAGCCTATCCGACCGGAACCTTTGCCATGGTGCTGGGCGTGATCTTCATCGCCCCGATGCTGTGGCTGATGTTGTTTGCCGCTGGTATCATCGGCAATGAAGAGGATGATTTCGAAGCGGAAATTCTGGCTGCCCGCGCAAGCTCACAGGCGGGGTCCCGCAAGAGCAAGGCCGTGCCTATCGTCGATGAGGATGAAGACGATGATGACCGTACCGGGCCTTTCGCGCTGGCTGCCGGTGCGCTCGCCCATGTCTGGTATACCGGTCAGGCTCGGATGCGGCGTCTCGCCGGTCTGAAGCCACAAAGGCGCGAGCGGTCTAATTTCGACCAGCCCTATGATTTCAACGATGATGAGGTCATGCCGGTTCAGGCTGGACGCCCGGACCACCGCGCCGATCCGTCCTTTGAACCGGGTGAGCGGAGTGCGGGCCGCCGCCGTATCGCGCCGCCGCCGGTGTCGCCGGACGACGTGCATGACGAGCCACCTTTCGACCTGCGCACCCGTGGTCGCTCGGCTGATGACATCCTATTCGACGATGAAGACGAAGACCGGGCTGCAAAGCCTTCTGCACGCCGCGCGGCGGCTCCTGCTGAGCGTCCTCGCCCTGCTCCGGTTGCTGGTCCAAGAGGTGCGCGCGGTTTTCAACTGCCCTCGGTTCAGCTTCTGGCCGAACCACGTGCGGTCGCCAAGGATGCCAGCCTGTCGGCTGACCAGCTTGAACACAATGCCCGGACGCTGGAAGGCGTGCTTGAGGATTTCGGCGTCAAGGGCGACATTATCGAAGTGCGTCCTGGCCCGGTCGTCACACTTTACGAGCTGGAACCAGCGCCAGGGATCAAATCATCCCGCGTTATCGGCCTTGCCGATGATATTGCCCGCTCGATGAGCGCCATTGCCGCCCGTGTCGCCGTCGTGCCTGGCCGCAACGCCATTGGCATCGAATTGCCGAACAGAACCCGCGAAACGGTCTATCTGCGGGAAATGATCGGTAGCCGCGACTTCAACGGTTCGACAGCCAAGCTGCCGATGGCGCTGGGCAAGACCATTGGCGGTGAACCTGTGATTGCCGACCTCGCCAAGATGCCGCATCTGCTGGTGGCCGGTACGACCGGGTCGGGCAAGTCGGTGGCGATCAACACCATGATCCTGTCGCTGGTTTACCGGTTGCCGCCGGAAAAATGCCGGTTGATCATGATCGATCCGAAAATGCTGGAACTGTCGATCTATGACGGCATTCCGCATCTGCTCTCGCCTGTCGTTACCGATCCGAAAAAGGCCGTCGTCGCCTTGAAGTGGACGGTGCGCGAGATGGAAGAGCGCTACAAGAAGATGTCGAAGATCGGCGTGCGCAATATCGACGGCTTCAACAGCCGCGTCGAGCAGGCCATTGAAAAGGGCGAAGTGCTGACCCGCACCGTGCAGACCGGCTTTGACCGGCAGACCGGCGAGGCCATGTACGAGACCGAGACCTTCGACTTGCAGCCCATGCCCTATATCGTTGTTATCATCGACGAGATGGCCGACTTGATGATGGTGGCGGGCAAGGATATCGAAGGCGCGGTGCAGCGCCTGGCGCAGATGGCGCGCGCGGCGGGTATCCACGTCATCATGGCAACGCAGCGTCCATCCGTGGACGTGATCACCGGCACGATCAAGGCAAACTTCCCGACCCGGATTTCCTTCCAGGTCACCTCGAAGATCGACAGCCGTACTATTCTGGGAGAGCAGGGCGCCGAACAGCTGCTGGGTATGGGCGATATGCTCTACATGGCTGGCGGCGGACGCATCCAGCGTGTTCACGGACCTTTCGTCTCGGATAATGAGGTGGAGGACATCGTTGCCTATCTGAAAACCCAGGGCGCGCCGGATTATCTTGATGCGGTCACCATTGATGAGGACGACGATGAAGGCGGCGGACCGGCAGGAACCGGCAATCTGGCCGAATCGGATGATCCTTACGACCAGGCCGTCGCCGTCGTGCTTCGGGATGGGAAAGCCTCAACCTCTTACGTTCAACGTCGGCTGGGCATCGGCTATAACCGCGCCGCATCGCTGATTGAGCGCATGGAGCAGGAAGGCATTATCGGACCGGCCAACCACGCGGGCAAACGCGAAATCCTCGTTCCGACGGAAGCTGACATCGAGCGGTGATGGCGACAGGCTGGTGTGGAACGTCCAGGCGCTGAAAGGCGTTTCGGCGTTCACGATCCGGTGTTTGTCACCATGGCGCCCGGTTTGCGCTATAGGAATCAGGGGCAAAAGGAGAAAAGAATGCAGAAGAAGACGTTTGCCCCGGCAGGCATGACAGGGATGATTGGCCGCCGGGGATTTATCGGCTTGGCGGCTGCGGGGATCGCTGTTGCGGCCACGGGCGCCACAGTCTCACCCGCATATGCTCAGGCCCAGGCCAGCGCCGCCCAGAGGATCGCCGATCATTTTGCCTCGGTGAAAACCATGATGGGCGAGTTCGTGCAGTTTGGCCCACGCGGTGAACAGACAGCCGGAAAATTCTATATCGAACGGCCCGGCAAGCTGCGCTTCAACTATGAGCAGCCGTCGCCGATGCGGGTGATTTCCGATGGCCGCAACGTGGCAATCGGCAACCTGAAAATGAAGACCTGGGATGTCTATCCGCTGTCGAAAACGCCGCTGAGCCTGCTTCTGTCCGACCGCATCGATCTCGGCCATCAGATGGTGCGGCAGGTCAAGGAAGAGCAGGATCTGACCACCATCGTGCTGGGCGATAAGTCGATTTTTGGCGACCAGACGATTACCCTGATGTTCGACCCGAAGACCTTCGAGCTGCGGCAGTGGACGGTGACCGATGCGCAGGGCAAGGACACGTCGGTGATGATCTTTAACGTCCAGCAGGGCGTCAATTTCGATGAAAAAGTCTTCGAAGTTCCCTATGACGATATCCGCAATCGCGGTTAGATGTTGCCTTTGGATAAACTGGAACTCGATTTTCCCGAAAAGACCAACGAAAACAAGAGAAGCGTGAGACCGTCTGGTTCAATCTGAACCTGACAGGCTCTCGCGCATTTCAGAGATAGATATAGAGTTGCGTTTCGATTTTTTGAACGCTACGGTTATCATATAACGGATCACATTTGCGCATCTTGCTGTTCATCATGCGCAAGATGCTTTACTGCCGTGGCTTTTTTCTAATCGCGCCTGGGAGGAGTGCGATCAGAATCGAGTGGAATTTCCGAGGATTTTCCGTCCATGTCCGGATGACAATTCATTGCAAACCTCCGGATCGGAATATTGCGCGTGACGTAAAGAATTTGGCTTTGGAGGAGGCCCCCATGAACAATAGAACGCGTGCGCCCATATTGGCGCTATGCGCTGTGGCTGGCGTCACGGTTGCGTTTGGCGCATATGGCAAGACCATGGCCACAAGCAGTCAACCGGCACTGAGTGCGCGTGCGAAGAGCATCATCACCATTGAAGGGAAACAGTTCAAGGATCTGAATGCCAATGGCAGGCTTGATCCTTACGAGGACTGGCGCTTGCGTGCCGAGCAGCGGGCAGCCGACCTCTTGTCACAGATGACCCGGCAGGAAAAAGCCGGCATGTTGATGATCGACACGCTAAATGCTGGCTGCGGCGGCGCAATTGATGCGAAGGCCGTGGACTATATTGTCAGCCAGAAGATGACGCGCTTCATCCTGCGCTCCGTTGCCGCTGCAAAGGCAGAATCCTGCGATGGTCCGCCAGCCAATAGTCGCGGTGGCTACGTTGTTACACCGCAGCAACTGGCCGCTTTCTCGAATATCATCCAGGAGATGGAAGAGGGCAGCCGCCTGGGCATTCCGGCCGTGTTCAAGGACAATGCGCGCAATCACGTTGAAGCCGATCCACGCTTCGGCATTTCGGCAGGCTCTGGTGCTTTCACGCAGTTCCCGAAGGAAGCCGGTCTGGCCGCCGCCGCATTGGGCGAGGAATCGCGGAAGACCGGTAAGGCCCCAACGACTGGCGACATGGCTGATATCAAAACCTTTGCCGAGGTGATGGGAGCGGAATACAATGCCGTCGGCCTTCGCGGCCTATATGGTTACATGGCCGATCTGGCCACTGAACCGCGTTGGTATCGGGTTCATGAAACCTTCAGCGAAAACGCCGATTTGACCGCGAATGTCGTAAAGACGCTGGTCAATGGCCTGCAAGGTGGGCCGGTCAATCCAAAGACTGCGGTGGCAATGACCCTGAAACATTTCCCGGGCGGCGGCCCGCAGGAACTGGGCCTGGACCCGCACTATTCCTTCGGAAAGAACCAGATCTATCCGGACGATAAATTCGCGTACCACCTGAAGCCGTTCAGGGCGGCAATCGAGAGCGGGGTGTCGTCGATCATGCCGTATTACGGTGTGCCGATCAACCTGACCTACGAGGGCGTGACCTACGACCAGATTGGTTTTGCGTTCAACAAGCAGATCGTCACCGATCTCCTGCGTGGAAAGCTCGGTTTCAAGGGCTATGTCAATTCCGATACGGGTATTGTCGATACCAGGGCCTGGGGGCTGGAAGGCAAGACGATACCGGAACGTGTGGCGACAGCCATCAACGGCGGCACTGATATTCTCTCTGGGTTCCACACCAACAAGACGATCACTGATCTGGTTGATTCGGGCCTGGTGAGTGAAGCCCGTGTTGATGAGGCGGTTAGACGCTTGCTGCAAGAACAGTTCCAGCTCGGTCTGTTTGAAAATCCCTATATCGACGCGGGCAAGGCCAATACCGTGATTGGCGCGCAGGACAGCCGTGCCAAGGGGTTGGACATCCAGAGGAAGTCGATTGTCCTGTTGCAAAACCAGACAGGGGCCGATGGCCGAAAGCTTTTGCCGTTAAAGGCTGGTGCCAAGGTCTATACGATGGGCATGGGCAAGGCGGATGTCGAGACGTTTGGTTATAAGGTGACCGACGGAAATTATGATGCCAGCAAGGGCCAGACCCGGCCAAGCGCTGCGGGTGCTGACTATGCGGTCATCCGGGTTCTGGTCAAGGATAGCGGTGCAGCCTATGACAGCAAAAGTGACGCCAGCGGCAATAATCCGGCCCATAGAATTCCCGCGGGATTGCCCGGTGCGGGGGAGACATGGGGAAGCCAGGACCCTTGCCGTCTCTATCCGGCAATCAATGCGACGTGCTCCGATACACCGGCGCTGATCTTTGGCGGTGCCTTGCCGTGGGAGGTCGATGACATCAGCTTCACCGGCATGGCCAACCAGACCTCTCGCAGCATGTCTCCGTCCCTCGCGGACATCAAGGCGGTGATGGCCGAGATTGGTGACCCGAAGAAAGTGGTTCTAAGCATCTATTTTCGGGCGCCCTATGTGTTGGACGAGGCCAGCGGACTGAAAAATGCCGGCGCAATCACGGCGACCTTCGGTGTCACGGATGTTGCGATGATGGATCTGGTCTCCGGCAAGGTCAAGCCGCAGGGCAAGATGCCGTTTGCTTTGCCAAGAACGAAGGACGCCGTCACCTACAATCGATCCGATATGCCCGGCTTCAAGGAAACCACCAGGCCAGACGGATCAGCGCTGGAGGGTGGCGAATTGTATCCGTTTGGGTTTGGTTTGACGGATTGACCCATCGCTGACCGAGGCTTGGTTTCTGCCCGAGTCTCGGTCAAGAGTGTCTTGGTTTTTCCGGCAGCGTCATGCTTTGATCGAGCCTGCAAAGATGCCGCATCTTGCGAATGTATTCCGAGATCGTCAATTTCAAGCCTTTCCATTTTCCGGTTCGATGCTGTAGACGGAAGACGGCGATGCCGGGCAAGGTCCGGCGCTGAAGGAACCCGGCATGACTTTTTCCCTGACCACCTGGAATATCAATTCGGTGCGGCTGCGTATGCCCATCGTCGAGCATTTTCTCAAACTGCGCCGGCCGGATATTCTCTGCCTTCAGGAAATCAAATGCCAGAACCATGAGTTTCCGTTGGAGGCGTTTCAGGCGCTGGGTTATCCCTATGCCATTCTGCATGGCCAGAAGGGTTATCATGGCGTTGCCACCGTCTCGAAATTTCCGTTGACCGAAGATCACCGGCAAGATTTCTGCGGCGTCGGTGACAGCCGCCATATTTCGGCGATTTTCGAGTGGAACGGGCGGCGTATTCGCCTGCATAATTTCTATGTGCCAGCGGGCGGTGATGAGCCCA
The DNA here is from genome assembly GCF_013337045.2 of Agrobacterium vitis. Classification (NCBI taxonomy): domain Bacteria; kingdom Pseudomonadati; phylum Pseudomonadota; class Alphaproteobacteria; order Hyphomicrobiales; family Rhizobiaceae; genus Gillisella; species Gillisella vitis. The sequence goes on along the minus strand of NZ_CP118259.1, from coordinate 3,286,200 downwards.
ACCGGGAGATCAATCCAAAATTCGGCCATAAGCTGGATTTCGTCGAGGAAATGAAGGTGCTGTCGGCCAGTGCCGAGCCGAATACCTCCGCTATCCTGGTCGGCGACCTGAATATCGCGCCGCTGGAGCATGATGTCTGGTCGCACAAGCAGCTGCTGAAGATCGTGTCCCATACCCCGGTGGAAACCGCAGGCCTGCTTGACGTGATCGACCGGGGTGGCTGGGTAGACCTGATGCGGGAACTGGTCGATCCATCGCAAAAACTCTATACATGGTGGAGTTACCGGGCCAAGGACTGGGACAGCGCCGACAAGGGCCGCCGTCTCGACCATATCTGGTCATCGCCGGATCTGTTGCCGTCGCTGAAAACCATCGAGATCTTGCGCGAAGCGCGTGGCTGGGAAAAGCCGTCCGACCACGTACCGGTGACAGCGCAGTTCGCGCTTTGATGTCAATTTGAGTGCAACGGAGGGGTGGATGGATCAGGACCGGCTCAATCATCTGCCCGCCCGCAAGCAGCGCGAGCTGCAGCGGGTGGTCCGCATTCTCTTCGATGAATTTGAGGCCGCGCAAAAGGGCAGGCTGTCCGATAAAAACAAGGGCGGTCGTATCCTCAAGCTGATCCTGTTCGGCTCCTATGCGCGTGGCGATTGGGTCGAGGATCATGCCAGCGGCTATTATTCCGATTATGACCTGCTGGTGGTGGTCAATACCGAGGTTTTTGCCGATGAGGATGAGTTCTGGCGCGGTGCGCAGGACTATCTGATACGGGAGGAAATCGCCACCAAGCGCTTGAAAACCCCTGTCAATTTCATTGTTCACTCCCTTGATGATATGAACAATCGACTGGCTCGTGGCCTGCCTTTCTTCATCGATATCGCCCGTGACGGCATCCCGCTTTATGAAGCGCCGGGCTTTCCGCTCGCTACGGCCCAGCCGCTGGCTCCAGAGGAGAGGCAGGCGCAGGCGAAGACTTATTTTGAGGATTGGTTTTCGAGTGCCGAGGCCTTTCAGGCCGCAGCCGGATTTTTGATTGAGCGTGGTAATTTTAATGAAGCCGCCTTCCAGCTTCATCAAACGGTTGAACGGCTTTACCACTGCGTTCTGCTGGTGCTGACGCTCTATAGCCCCCGGCTGCACAATTTGCGAAAATTGCGACCGCTGGCCGAAAATTTGGATACCCGTCTGATTGATGCGTGGCCGAGGAAAAACCGCCTTGCCCGCCGTTGTTTCGATCGCCTGCACCGCGCCTATGTCGAAGCCCGTTATTCATCAAAATATGAGATTACCGCCGAGGAATTGGCGTGGCTGGTGGAGCATATCAAACAGTTGCAGGGCGCTGTCGAACTGGTCTGCAAGGAGTGGCTGGAGAACCACGATCTATAGCAGTGTCAGTAAACCGCTGTTATTGATTGGCGACAGTACATAAATATTGTCGCTTCGATATGACGTTTACCCCCTCTGTCCTGCCGGACATCTCCCCCTCAAGGAGGGAGATCGGATAGACGTGGCCGCTCATTCTTCGGAAACATTGGCGATTTCCGACGGTTTGTTCAGATGGCTTGAAGCGAACGGCCAACTCCGGTTCGATCTCCCCCCTTGAGGTGGGGTGAGGAAGGGTCGGCGTAGCCGAACAATCGATCCAGTGGATCGATTGTACTGACGAACGCCCGGAGCCATGCGAAGGGCCAAGCCTGGCAAGGCAGAGGGGGGTGAACCTCACGGTAAAACGATGATGCAGTCCTGCTGCCCCACCAGAGAATGCGACATGGTGAGCCGTCGCGTATTACCGAAAACGCTCTTCCATCCCCTTTGCACCGGTCGCCAGTGCCATGAGATTTTGCCGGATGCGCTCCTGCATGACCAAGCCGAGCTGCGGATATTCCTCCAGCAGCCGGTGGAACAGCGGGCGGGGAATGCGCAGCACTTCGGAATCCTCCAGGGCGATGGCGGTGTATTTGCGCTCCACCATAGTGGCCAGTGCCAGTTCCGACAGCATGGTGCCGGGACCGGCAACGGCGGCGACTTGCGGCTTGCCATCGCGGCCGGTGTTGGAAAGCTCGAACCGGCCGCGCACCACCACATAGGCGCATTCAGCCGGGGAGTGTTCCCGAAACAGCGGCTGGCCCTGGCCGATGGGCCTGTGTTCGGCACCAAAGGCAATCAGCCGTAATTGGTCCGGCTCCAAGCCCTGAAACAGCGCCAGGGATGAGAGCAGTTGCATGTCATCGCTCAGCGCCATCGAGAATGCTCCGGTTCAGGGTCCGTTCAATGTCCGTTTAGGGAATAATCTTGTAACCGCCGTTTTCGGTCACCAGAATTTCGGCGTTGGACGGGTCCCGTTCTATCTTCTGGCGCAGGCGATAGACATGGGTTTCCAGCGTATGGGTGGTGACGCCGGAGTTGTATCCCCAGACTTCTTCCAGTAGCACGTCGCGGGTGACGACTTTTTGTCCGGCGCGGTAGAGATAGCGGATGATGGCCGCTTCCTTTTCCGTCAGCCGGATTTTCTTGCCGTCTTCGGTGGTCAGCAGCTTCTGGCTTGGCTTGAACAGATAGGGGCCGACGGTAAAAGTCGCATCCTCGCTCTGCTCGTGCTGGCGCAACTGCGCACGGATGCGCGCCAGCAGAACCGCAAAGCGGAATGGTTTGGTAACGTAGTCGTTGGCACCGGCTTCAAGCCCCAGAATGGTGTCGGAATCGGTGTCGTGGCCGGTCAGCATGATGACGGGGGCTTTGAAGCCGCCCTTGCGCAGCAGTTTCACGGCTTCGCGGCCATCCATGTCGGGCAGGCCGACATCCATGATCATCAGGTCTACCTGGCCGTTGCGGGCAGCCTGCACGCCCTTGGTGGCGTTGGATTCCTGCTGGATCGAAAACTCCTCGTAGAGGGAAAGTTGTTCCACCAGCGTTTCGCGCAGGTCATCGTCGTCATCGACCAGAAGGATCGTCCGAGCAGCCATACCTGATATACTCCCAAGCAGCGAACAGGCCAGATTGCACTGTTCTTGAAATCATTGTCTTATCTAGCCAACTCACTCTACAAGAAAAGTGTTCGACAAAGCAAAACTCCGTGAGCGATATGCCAAACCCAGTTTCCAGAGCCGGGGCTCAACCGCGCCAAGGTCTTCGCAGTATTGTGGTGCGCCGCAAGCCCGGTTGCAAGAGCCAGGCCATCGTTCAGGCTGGACCGCTGCGGTTTCCCGCCGCCATCGGACGGTCGGGCATCACGGCCTTCAAGCGCGAGGGCGATGGGGCAACCCCACGGGCATCGATGCGGTTGCTTTGCGGCTACTTTCGGGCGGAGCTTCGTGGGGCCATATGCTCGCGCCTGCCCTTGAGGTCGATTCGTGCCGATATGCTGTGGTGCGATGCGCCGGGCCATCCGGCCTATAACCGTCCGGTCAAGGCGCCTTTCACTCCCAGTCATGAGCGGTTGCAGCGACAGGACCGGCTTTACGATGTTTGTCTGGTGATGGATTGGAACATCACCTGCCGCAAACAAGGCAGCGGGTCTGCAATCTTTTTCCATATTGCCCGCCCGGACTATGCCCCGACGGAAGGCTGCGTGGCGATCAGCCCCGCCGACATGCGTCGCCTGCTTGGCGTTGTTTCGCCAGCGACCGTCGTCACGGTTCTGTGAAAAATCCCTTTCCGATCCAAACAGATGTCTGTCGGGGTGTGAAAGCGGCAACGCTTGCCTATCTATGGAACCGGCATCATTGATGTGCATTCCCAAACGGGCCGCAGTCTCGGCTGCGCCTCTGTCTTTTTCCCGGGCCGTCACGGTCCTTGCCCGATCTTAAACCCCGATCTCGAATGGGAGACTTTTACGTGGCAGATCAATCCTACATTTCCTTTTCCGACGGCAACAGCATCCCACAGGTGGGTCTCGGCGTCTGGCAAACACCCAATAGCGAAGCGGCACCTGCGGTACGTTCGGCGCTGTCGGCGGGTTATCGCCATATTGATACGGCTGCCGTCTACGAAAACGAGGAGGGTGTCGGTGAAGGCATCCGCTCGTCCGGCATCGACCGCGGCGATATTTTCCTGACCACCAAGCTGTGGAACAATGAGCAGGGCTTCGACAACACGCTCAAGGCCTTCGATGCCAGCCTGAAACGGCTCGGCACTGACTATGTCGATCTCTACCTGATCCACTGGCCATCGCCGCATCGTGGCCTGTTTGTCGAGACCTGGAAGGCCTTTACTCGTTTGAAGGAAGAGGGCCGGGCCCGCTCCATCGGCGTGTCGAATTTCTATCCGGAGCATCTGAAGACGATCATCGATGAAACCGGCGTGGTGCCTGTCATCAACCAGATCGAACTGCATCCGGATTTCCAGCAGAAGCAAGCCCGCGACTTCCACCAGGCCCACGGTATCATCACCCAGTCCTGGAGCCCACTTGGTCAGGGCAAGCTGTTGGATAATCCGGTGATCGGCAAGATCGCCGCCAAGCATGGCCGCACGGCGGCCCAGATCATCATCCGTTGGCATATCGAAAGCGGGCTGGTGGTGATCCCGAAATCCGTCACGCCGTCGCGCATCGAGGAGAATTTCAAGGTGTTCGATTTCAGCCTCGATCCTGAGGATATGACTGAGATCGCTGCGCTCGACAGCTCATCCACCCGCATTGGACCCGATCCAATGACGGCGAGCTTCTGATTTCACGTGAATCATTGAGTGAAAACAAGAAAGGCGGCTCAAGAGCCGCCTTTCTGATGAAGAGTTCGAGACTATCTCACTTCCACTCGCGGATATCGACGAAATGGCCGGCAATGGCGGCAGCAGCGGCCATGGCGGGGGAAACGAGGTGGGTGCGGCCCTTATAGCCCTGGCGGCCTTCGAAATTGCGGTTCGAGGTCGAGGCGCAGCGTTCTTCCGGCTTCAGGCGGTCGTCGTTCATGGCCAGGCACATGGAACAGCCCGGCTCACGCCATTCGCAACCGGCATCGAGGAAGATCTTGTCGAGACCTTCGGCTTCTGCCTGTTCCTTGACGAGGCCAGACCCTGGAACAACCATGGCAGAAACGGTCGAGGCCACTTTGCGGTCCTTCAGCACGGCGGCTGCGGCACGCAGGTCTTCGATGCGGCCATTGGTGCAGGAGCCGATGAACACCCGGTCGATGGCGATATCGGTGATCTTGGTGCCGGGCTTCAGGCCCATATAGTCGAGCGCGCGCCACTTCGACGTCCGCTTGTTTTCGTCAGCGATATCGTCCGGGTTCGGCACGACGCCCTGAACCGAAATCACATCTTCCGGGGAAGAGCCCCAGGAGACGATGGGCGGCAGGTTGGCGGCATCCAGCACGACGGTGCGGTCGAAATGTGCGCCTTCATCGGTATGCAGCGTCTTCCAGTATTGAAGCGCCATGTCCAGCTCTTCACCCTTCGGCGCGCGGGGCTTGCCCTTGATATATTCGAAGGTCTTTTCATCAGGCGCAATCAAGCCAGCGCGGGCGCCGCCTTCGATCGTCATGTTGCAGACGGTCATGCGGCCTTCCATCGAAAGGGCCTGGATGGCTTCACCAGCAAATTCGATGACGTGGCCGGTGCCGCCAGCCGTGCCGATTTCACCGATGATGGCGAGAATGATGTCCTTGGCGGTGACGCCAGCAGGCAGCTTGCCATCGACACGCACCAGCATGTTCTTGGCTTTCTTCTGGATCAAGGTCTGGGTGGCCAGAACATGTTCCACTTCCGACGTGCCGATACCATGCGCCAAAGCACCGAAGGCACCGTGGGTCGAGGTATGGCTATCGCCGCAGACGATGGTCATGCCGGGCAGGGTAAAGCCCTGTTCAGGGCCGACGATATGCACGATGCCCTGGCGCTTGTCCTTTTCGGAATAATATTCGACGCCGAAGTCAGCGGCGTTCTTGGCGAGCGCCTCGACCTGGATGCGGCTTTCCTCGTTCTTGATGCCCTCGGCCCGATCCGGCGTGGTCGGTACGTTATGGTCAACGACGGCCAGTGTGCGGGTTGGTGCATGCACCTTGCGGCCAGCCATGCGCAGACCTTCAAAAGCCTGCGGGCTCGTCACTTCGTGCACGAGGTGGCGGTCGATATAGAGAAGACAGGTGCCGTCATCCTGGCGATCCACCAGATGGTCATCGAAAATCTTGTCGTAGAGGGTACGAGGTGCGCTCATGGCTGTTCATCCGTCGAAGGGTTGAAAAGGGATTGGGTCATATGACCGCGTCAAAGTTTGTTTGCAAGATCGGGGAGTGTTTGCAAGACTATCGCAGTGAAAGGCCGCTGGCCAAACCGCGAGGAGCGACTTATGCCAGCTGAGTCCCTAGCGCCGCACCGATACGCGCAAAAAAGCGTGCCGGCAGACGCTTATGGTCTTGCAGCACGAATATGTCAGGCGCGAGACATCCAAATTTAGATCCCATGCCGATCTGATACCAGTTTTCAAGCCAAACGGCAATTCAAAGATTGAAGGCTTCGCCTTGGGTTTCATCAAGGACGCCAGCAAGGTTTAAAGGACTGGAACTGAAAAATCCTGCGGCTCAAGGCCTGTTGCGGCCCGCGCTGCCATGGTGTGATAGGCGGTTTCCAGGTGACGAATAAATCCGGTGACATCAAACAACGGCGATCTTGGGCCTTGTGCACGAATAGTCTGTTTCAAGGCCTCACGGGCGCTCTTGTCGCGGGCGAGATCGATGCACAGAGTGACATAGGCATCGGCGTCTCGGGCAATCAGCTTTTCTAGCCCACACGCCTGCAATAGGCTCGCCGTAACGCGGCTGGCGAAATTTCCACCCGAAAAAGTTGGCACGGGTAGACCAGCCTGCAAGGCATCGAGTGTTGAAAATCCGTCATTGTAGGGGAAACAATCGAGGGCGATGTCGGCCAATGTCATCCAGCCAACACGTTCCAGGGGTTCAGCGGGGTTGCGAAAAACCAATTTGTTTTGGGCAATGCCCTGACGGTTCATCCAGGCGCTAAAATTTTTACAGGCGTAATTGCCGCAGGAGATCCATAGCAGGCTATTTTCCGCCTGCCGCAGAATATCGACCCAGAGATCGGCGGTTCTTGGAGATATCTGTTCGGTGGGATGAAAAGCGGCGAAGACTACTCCGTCTTCAGGCAGGTCGAACTGCTTGCGCGACAGCGAAGGCGGCTGTTGCACGGGAGAACTGACGAGAAAAATCTCCGGCAGATGGCAGATCGCCCGGCCATGGAGGCGGAGGTCGTCCTTCGGCAGAACTGCGGTGTTTGCGAGCGTATAATCGCAGATAAGCCCGGTTCTTGGCCCCGGATGACCGGCCATTGCCAGATGCAGTGGTGCGATTCGGTGCCGCAGCAGATCAGGACGGCCGCCGTCGCCATGGCCAAGCGGATCGATCAGGATATCGATATCAGCCGCGCGCAGGGCAGCCAAAGCCGCATCCTCACAGAGATCCTTGAGGCTGAGCGCCGTCATCTCTGCATCCAATTCTTCGGGTCCCGGCGGCTCTTGGCAAATCAGCAGAATGTCGAAAGCGGCTCGGTCGTGTCGGGCGGCAAGCGACAGGGTGAGTCTGCGAAGTGGATCATCGCTTGGCCCGTCGGCGAGCAGATAGGCGAGTTTGAGTGTCTCGCCAGCTGGTTTTCTCCAGTCGCGTGAAGCTGGTCCCGGAGCTGGCAAGCCATTGTTCCAGCGGCTGTTCAAAGTCTCGTCATCACACCAACTCAGATGAGCGGTCTGGCTGTCGAGTGAATAATAGGTCTCCTCCTGCCGGTTCAGCCGGTCCCGGACCGCCTGGTCGCTCATGCGCATTTCGTCGATATTGAGCGTCTGCCGCAAAGCGGTCCGATAGGTTCGCCAGGATTGGACATCAAAGGGACCGGAGCGAATAGCCCGCCTGGACGTTTCGAGGCGCTGGATTTCCAGTGCACTCGCCTTCTCAATCCCGGATCGTTCCATTTTGTCCGCGAGTGTGGTCAGGGTGAGAGCTTGATCAGGCAAGATTGTTGCTGCCTGCCGGTAAAATCCTGCGGCTTCGGTGAAATGGTCGAGCTTGGCACAGCACTGCGCCATGACCAGCAAGGCTTTCGGCCCCGGAGCCGGGTCTTTGGCCAAGGCGCTTTTCAAAGCGGCATAGGCATCCGCCAGGTTTCCGGAGGCGTAAAGCGCCAATGCTGCGGCAAGATTGTCGGACATCGCGTCTGCTGTCACTCCTGTTGATCGCCCGGCGATATACCGTTGGTCTGGCGCAGGGCTTGTCTTTCGTTCAGGCTTGCAGCATCGGACCACAAAGGGTCTGCCAGTTTTCTGTATGGTGCAGGGGCACGTCATCCAGCCTGGGGAAACACTGCCTTTCTATAGGAATACCAAGTCTCGAAGATGCTGAGGCATCCTCTCCTTTAAAAATTCTGTTGCCCTGTTTTCGGAAAACTCTGCATGTCCCAGCTTTCAATTGTTGTTCCAAGCCGCCGATCGCTGGAGAAGAGCCGATTTTCCCTGGAAAGTGCGTTGATCTATGCGGAAAAGCTGGATGCCGTGCTGATCGTGTCCGACAATTCCGGCGATCCGGCCAAGGCGGAATGGCTGCAAGGCCTGGGCGCGCGCGTCCGTTACCTGCATTCCACCGCAGAAGATGCCATAGCCAATCTGGTCAACGCGCTCAACCATGTGGAAACACCGTTCCTCATGCCATTTGCCGATGATGACGCGATCTATGTGCTCGACGGCTTGCCGGTGGTGGATCTCTCCTCCTTGCCGCAGGATGTGATCGGTGTGCGACCGCAAACGATGATGTGGCGCGACGATGCAGGTGTGGCCGACGTGGTCACGACCAATCTGAATGCGGAGACGCCATCAGGTCGGATACAGCAATATGTCTATAAGACTGGTGGCAATAATGCGCTTTATTACAGCATTTTTCGCAGCCAGCTATTTAGAGGGGTCCTGAAGCTTTTCAATGCTCATCATCCGACGCGGGGCGCCTATTGCGACTGGAGTTTCGTTGCTACGTTTCTGTGTTGTGGCAAGGTGTTGTATGATCCGGCTTTGATCTATTGCTATGATGTCGGGCAATGGAACTCTGCTGCGACTTTGAACGCCTCGTTTGACACGCTGCTGTTGCAAGTCGGTCTGCCGGAAACATCGCGCTATTATCATGAATTTCTGTTGTTTCTGGATATGTATAGCCTGTTTGGCTGGGGCGACCTGCCTTTGGACGCTGCCGACCGTGATGATGCGGTCCATGCCAATATCTGGTTCAATTTACGGGTATTCTGCAATCGGGTGGCCCGCCAGCCGGATCTTTATCCGCAAGAGGTCAAGGATGCGGTGGCAGCACTTGGCACTGCCGCCGATCCGGAAACGCTCTTTGCGACGATCCTGCCGGTGGCCGATAGCCTTAGACCTGGTCTTGCCGAGGAGTATTGCCGGTATCGGGCGGTGATTGGCGACGTTTAGGTTCTCTGGCCATCGCGGGACCGCATGCGCTTTTCCACCCGCCGCAGAATGAGTGACAGGCCGATGGTGAGGATCAGATAAATATAGGCGACGATGGAATAGGTCTCGAAAAACCGGAAGGACCCGGAGGCATAGATCTTTCCCGCCTGGCTGATATCGGCGACGCCCAGCACCGAGACCAGTGACGAATCCTTGACCATGGCAACGAAATCATTGGAGAGCGGCGGGAAAATAACTCGGATGGCCTGGGGTAGAATCACCAGGCGAAACCGTTGCGCCCGGTTCAGCCCCAGCGATTTGGCCGCCTCGATCTGCCCCTTGTCGATGGATTCGATACCGGCCCTGAAGATTTCGGCGATAAAGGCCGAATAGCCGATGCAAAGCGCAAAAATCGCCCGCCACATCAGCGAGACATCGCGCACCTGAAGCGGTTCAAGCCAGCCGGAGGAAACAAGCGGGGCGGTGAGGGTATTATAGAGGGCAACGAAGCCGGGTGCGCCGACGAAGGCCACGTAAAACAGCAGGACCAGGACCGGAATGCCCCTGACGATCTCGATATAAAACCGGGCGGCCTGGCGCAGCACGATGCTATCGGCCATGCCCGCCAGCGCGATCAAGAGGCCAAGCATGGAGGCGAGCGCAAAACCGGTCAGCGTGACGAAAACGGTGACGCCGATACCGCGGGAGACGGTTTCGAACACCTGGGTATAGAGATCGTTGACGGCGATGGTGATGGCCAGCGCCAGCGCCAGAAGGCCAAGCGCCACCAGCCACCAGGCAAAATCCTGCTTGCTACCGTTCGGAAGGGTCTGGAAGGCCATGGAAAACTGCCTGGCCGTCAATCACCCAGCTTGTAATCGAGGAACCATTTCTTGTTCAGGGCGTCGAACGTGCCATCGGCCTTCAGGGCCGCGATGGCGGCATTGACCGGCTTGACCAGATCCGAACCCTTTGGAAAAATGAAGCCGAAATCCTCTGTCCCCAGCGGTTCGCCGATGATTTTCAGGGCTCCGTTGGAGGCATCGACATAGCCCTTGCCCGCAGTGCTGTCGGTCAGAACCAGATCAACATCGCCGGTTTTCAAGGCCTGCACGGTTGCGCCGAAGGTTTCAAACAGTTTGATACGCGGGTTCTGTTCGTTACCATCAAGCACTTCGTAGACAGCGGTGTAGAACGGGCTTGTGCCGGGCTGCGCGCCGATCAAGCCTTTGTCGAGGGCCTTGAAGCTCTTGGCATCGGTAAAACGGGCCTCATCGCCGCGCACCAGCATCAATTGCTGCGAGCGCATATAGGGATCGGAGAAATCGACCTTCTCCTTGCGGTCTTCCTTGATGGTGATGCCGGTCATGCCAATGTTGTATTGTCCGTCGGACACCGCCTGGATCATCGCGTCCCAGGAGGTGTTCTGATATTCAACCTTGAAATTCAACCGCTTGGCGATCTCGTTCATGGCGTCATATTCCCAGCCGATGGCTTTGCCGCTCTTCGGATCGACAAATTGTATCGGCGGATAGGCGTTTTCGGTCACGACGATCACCGTCTTGCCGCCGAGATCCGGCAGATCCGCAGCAAAGGCGGCAAAGGGGGCAAGCAAAAGAGCCGAAAGACCGGCGAGAACGGTGCGGCGCAAAGACATGAAAATAACTCCTGGACCATGTGGCGAGCGAACACTGTCACACATGATCCCTCCATTTCAAGGGACTTGAGGCCCGAACAGCCCTTCATCCCGGCTGCATCGTGCCGAAGGCGGAGACCAGTGCGACAGCGGCAAGACCCAGCCCACATTCCGCCAGCGTTCCGATACGGATAGCGCGGATCGCGCCTGCCGGGCTGTGATGCATGCGCGGTACGAAGACGTAGCGGTTGATGATGGCGATCATCACCATGGCGGCAACGGTACCGATCTTGACGAGCAGCAATTTCTGATAGGGCATGCTGATATCGACAGCATGGGCCCCGATGATCAGCCAGGCGTTGAGTGCGCCACTGATCAGGGTCAGGGCGACGGCGATATGGCCTATGGTGGAAAATCGCATCAGTGCCGCCAGTGCCGGCGGCCGTGCGCGTTCATCCTGCATGGCCTGTAGCAATAGCACGACCGGTGGCAAGGCTCCGAGCCAGAGGCTGGCAGCCAGAAGATGCAGGCTGTGATTGGCGCGATGCAGAAGGCCGGTCGCACCCGTCTCGGCAATTGCATGACCACTGAGGCTGAGGCTGATCAAGACCAAGGCGCCAAACAGCGTTACGGCGATGCCGCGATGACGGCGAAAGAGGCAATAGACCAGCAGGAGCGCGCCAGTGAGCCCTGCCTGTAGCCCGAGCGCCGCTCCGCTTTGCGTGGCCTGGAGCAGGTCGGCGACCAGAGCCAGCGTCACCGTTTGCCAGCCATCACCGAGCAAGGCTGCCTGGGCGGCGATCTTGCCGATGCCGGCAATCACCATGAGCGCGAGCGCGAGATGGTAAAATCTGGCCAGACGGTGCTCGATATGCTTGGCAAGATCCTTGGCGACGGCAAGCAACAGAAAGCCATGCGCGCCCCAGAGGAAGAGCGCGCAGGCGTCGAACACCAGGCGGCAGAGGATGTTGGCCTGTTCGGGTGTCACGGCTTGATGGTGAAGCTGGTCGTACCGTTGGACTTATGACCATCGACCGACAGAACATGCCATTCGACACTATAGGCGCCAGGAGCAAGCGGCTCACTGAGCGGAACACTCAGACCCTTGCCGTCCTTGCTGACCACGGCTTCACCGGTCTTGATTTTCTGCTGTTGCGGCCCGGTGATATCGACACCGGAAAATTTCGGCTCAAGCCCTTCAGTGAAGCTGAGGTCGATGGTTTTCGGAGCGCTGGCAATGGTCGCCTTGTCCGCCGGGGCGACGCTGGCCAGATGAGCATGGGCGAAGGCTTGGCCAGTCAGGGCCAGGGCGCCGAAGAGTGCAAATGTGGCCAGTGTTTTGGATGTGACAGTCATGATCATGTCCTTTGGTTTTGGCTGAGAGGGATTGCTGGCGGCTTTCGATGCGCCGCCCTTTGAGTATCGGTTTAGCTCAATGCCCTTTTCAACGGCCTGATCCGGCGGATCAGCACCATATCGATCAGGAGTACAGCCAGCAGCGCCGCGCCGGTCAGGGGAAACAGCAGGGAGGTGAGCAGCATGACGATGGCCCCAGTTTTCCAAAGACGCATGTCGGTGGGATAGGCGGGCGCCATCAGCCGTGATGCGCCTTTCGGTCGGCGTATCCACCACATGGCGATGCCGCTGACGCTGAGAAAGATCACCGCGAGGCAGTAGACGGTGACGAGGATCAGGTTCCACAGACCGATTGTGCCCATGTGAAAGGAAACGCCGAGCGCCATCGTCTTGCCGGCGAGACCGTAGTTTTCATATTTGATATCGGCCAGGACCTTGCCACTGTAGCGATCGATATGGACGGTCCGGTCGGAGCGGGGATCGGTGCTGTCATTGCTCATCGTGTCGCGGGAAATACTCCAGACACCGCTTTCATCCTTGGGAAAATTCAACTGAAAGCGATTATCGAAACCGATGGCCCGGGCATAGGCAATAACATTGTCCAGCGTGACGACCTCTCCATCCGGCAGTCCGGCGTGACCGGCATGAGATCCGGACATCGGCATCGGTGCCTGTTCCAATGTCCAGGGTACATCCTTGATACTGCCATGGTTCATGGCGGCATGGGTGGCGTCGGACAGCGGGGCATCGCTCCATTTGCCAATCGGGAAGGTGCTCCAGGCCTGGGTGAATTTTTCGCCCCAGACGCCCGCCCAGCTCAAGCCTGAAACCAGAAAGACCAGAAGCAGGATCGAGGCGTAAAAGCCGATGGTGCGGTGCAGAGATTTCCAGAGCTGGCGACCCTTTTCGGCAAAGCTCGGAATGAGCAGTCGCAAATAGCTCTCGCCCTGGCGGGGCCACCACATGTAAAGCCCGGTGATGACCAGCACCACGCCGAATCCGGCGGCGATTTCAATCAGCCGGTCGCCGAGCGTGCCGATCAGCAGGTCGCTGTGAATGTTGTCGGCCAGGTCGTAGAGCCCGCTGCGGCGGCTCCACTGGCCCAGCACCTGCGCGTCATAGGGATTGACGGCGACCATCATCGACTCTTGGCCCCGGTTGACCCGGAAAGCCGCGACACTTTCTGGTGTGGCTGGCGCGATATATTGAGCGATAACCCCGCCTGGAACGGCGGACAGTGCAGCGTCCGCCTGTTGCGACACAAGCGTCTGGGCAGATGTGGGGGTGACGGTGAAAGCCTTTTCGCCGTCGCGCCCGACCAGGGTGGCGCTCCACATCATGATCAGTCCGGTGACAGCCAGCACGATCAGGAAAGGGGCGACGTAGAGCCCGGCATAGAAATGCCAGCGCCAGGCGGCAAAATAAAATCCTCTGGTTGAGGCTGCTACCGGCTCTTCGACCGGCAGAGAGGTAATGGTGGACATGGTTGAAACCTTGGAAGGGTGCCCGATGGCTGGATTGCTGAACATGCGACGGGCGGACATGCAAAGGCATGAGATCCGGCACGACGGCACAGGCCATGGGCGTGAAATCTGATGGAGCAGAGCGTTAGCCGAAGGAAGAACCCTGTTCGACCAAATCCTGCTACCGGCGATGGCCAGGCGTTCCTCGCTCCGCTGCAAGAGAGGCAGCGCGCAAGAGCGGCATGGCCGGATCAGATATCAGCCAAGGGGTGGGGCGCGGGGCGCGCTATTGGGGGGAAAGAGCCTCACGATGTCAGGTGCTTGAACAGGCGGACTTGCCGTTTCAAGACTGGCTCTAGCCGCCACGCCAATCGTATCCGCAGGCATGGGCAAGAGGATGGAGGCGCCGATACGGCAAGCTTCGCAGCCGCTTTGGGATAGATGCCCGTGCGTTTTGCCGTGATCTTCAGGTACAAAAGCGGTTGAACTGGAGATGCACAGGACCGGTAGCGAACCATCCGGCAGGGTATAGGCGGCAAATTCCGTCGGGATTTGCGGCGCTGCCAAGGCCTGAGGGGTTTTATGGGCAAAGCCAATGGCGACAACAGCGATCATGCACCAGACGTGCACCGCCATTCGCCATGTCATCTGCCCTGCGCGCATCCGCTTTCCCTTGATCGTGCCGGTTCTTGCCGAACCGCCACTGCCTGATCAGCTGTAAGGGGGAGGTCGCAACGTTTCAAGATCAATATCTGGAAACAACCCTGCGTCGCGTGGCCGCAGGGTTGTCTCTGAGCTCTGTGTCTGTGCTGAAGTGCAGGTAACAAATAAAAAAGGCGGTCCGAAGACCGCCTTTTTCAGAAAGACTATGACAGACTTATTCAGCCGAACCTTCGGCAGCCTTTGCAGCTTCGGCTTCAGCGGCGGCAGCCTTTTCGGCGGCTTCTGCTGCGGCCTTTTCAGCGGCGAGAGCCTGTGCTGCTGCAACCTTTTCAGCTTCCAGGCGGGCCTTTTCCTCGGCAAGTGCTGCGCGCTCGGAATCGTTCAGCTTGCGGGCGCGGGTGCCGGTGTTTTCAACGATACGAGCGGATTTGCCGCGACGGTCGCGCAGGTAGTAGAGCTTGGCGCGACGGACCTTACCGCGGCGAACCACTTCGACGCTTTCAACCAGCGGCGAATAGACCGGGAAAACGCGCTCGACGCCTTCGCCGTAGGAAATCTTGCGAACGGTGAAGCTTTCGTTGATGCTGCCGCCGGAGCGGGCAATGCAAACGCCTTCATAGGCCTGTACGCGGGTACGATTGCCTTCCGTCACGCGGACGTTGACGCGCAGCGTATCGCCAGGAGAAAATTCCGGCAGGGTGCGCTTGGCTTCGATCTTGGCGGCCTGTTCGGCTTCCAGCTGCTGAATGATGTTCATCGGTTTAACCTTTTCAAGTTCTTCTGAAACAGCCAGAGCGCTCATCCCTCATCCCTGGGTCATAGCCTCGGGATGACGCCTTGCGGCGGGAGCGGTTTCGCAGTTCTTTGTTTTCGGTCTTTTCAGTCTCGTTCACGGGATAACACCCGTTTCCGCGCCTGCCCTTATACCAATCGGCCCGGCTTGTCATCCCTTGGCCCCAAGAATTTTGCTCGGATGATTGACTTGCGCAGGCGTCGGGCTGTTGCAATAACGGCGAGGGGAGAGTCATTCATGTCAATCGAAATCATCAGTCTGATGTTTGCCGCCGGGTTTTTCTCGGCGGTGGTCAATGCCATTGCTGGCGGCGGGACCTTTCTGACCTTCGGGGTGCTAACCCTGGCAGGCCTGCCCTCGGTCACGGCCAATGCGACCTCCTCCATCATCCAGTTTCCCGGCTATATCACCTCGACGCTCGCCTATCGGCGTGAAATTGCCGCCCATTGGAAAAGTGCTGCGCTGCTGTCGATAATCTCAGCCGTGGGTTCGCTGGTCGGTGCGTTGATCCTGATCTCCCTTTCCAATCCCACTTTCAGCCGCCTGGTGCCCTGGCTGTTGCTGATGGCAACGCTGGTATTTGCGCTTGGCCCCCGGCTAAGGCGCAAGGCCGATAAGCAGCATCCCGCCAACCTGCTCGGATTGCTGCTACAAGGCGTCACCTCCGTCTATGGCGGATTTTTCGGAGCGGGCATGGGCATCATGATGCTGGCCTCGCTGCAATTTGCCAGCGGCGGCGATTATCACCACCTGAACGCGCTGAAAAACCTGCTGGCCATCGTTATTGCTGCCATTGCCATCCTGGTGTTTGCAACGGCTGGCGCAGTGTCGTGGCTGCATGCGGGCATCATGCTGCCAGCGGCGGCATTGGGTGGCTATGCCGGTGTGCATATGGCCAAACGCGCGCCGCAGACATTGCTGCGCTGGCTGGTGATCGCCGCTGGCCTGTCGTTGGCGATCTACTACTTTTTTAAAGGCTGATTGCCCTGGGGGAGATTGGTGGAGGCCTGGGAGAGCAAATCGGGCCGCCGCTCGCGGGTCAGTGTCTCAGATTGCTCCTGGCGCCAGGCCTCGATGGCACGGTGATTGCCCGAGGTCAGCACTGCCGGGATCTCCCGGCCCTCGAAGACTTGCGGGCGGGTATAATGCGGATGTTCCAGCAATCCGCCCTCGAAGCTTTCATGCAGGCCGGACAGGTCATTGCCCATCACGCCGGGGATGATGCGCACCACGGCATCCAGAAGCGTCAGGGCCGCAGGCTCTCCGCCTGAGAGAATATAATCGCCTATGGAGACTTCCTCCAGATTGCGGGCGTCGATGACCCGCTGGTCGATACCCTCAAACCGTCCGCAGACGATCACCACGCCGCTACCACCGGCGATTTCGCGGACCCGTTTCTGGGTGAGCGGCCTGCCGCGTGGGCTCATCAGCAGGCGGGGGCGCCTCTCACTGCCAAGGGTGTCGTCTCCCAGGCTGTCGATGGCTCTGGCCAGCACATCCGGTTTCAGCACCATGCCTGCACCGCCACCGGCGGGCGTGTCATCAACGCTGCGGTGCTTGTCACTGGCAAAATCGCGGATCTGCACTGCGTCGATCGCCCATTGGCCGCGTTCCAGCGCCCGGCCTGCCAGCGACACGCCGAGATGCCCCGGAAACATTTCCGGGTAGAGCGTCAGCACCGTTGCCTGAAATGTCATATCAGCGGCCGCCGCTCTTCGGCTTGCCATCGGCGCTGAACGGTTCTTCGCTCCCGTCGTCCTTCAGGCCTGCTGCCTCCGGATCGATCAACAGCTTGCCTTCCTCCAGATCGATTTGCAGCACGGCGGCCTCGGAAAATGGCACAAGAACGGGGCGTTTGCCCGGTCCTTTCACTTCCAGCAGATCGCCTGCGCCGAAATCGAATACCGCCGTCACGGTGCCGTAGCTATTGCCTTCGGCATCCACCACCGCCAGACCTTCGAGGTCGGCATAGTAGAATTCATCATCATCAAGTTCTTCATCGGGCAGGGCGCTGCGCTCGATAAACAATTCCAGCCCGTTCAGGGCTTCGGCGGCGTTGCGGTCATTGATGCCACGAAAACGCACCACGACAACGGTTTTGGCCTCACGAATATCCAGCACCTCGAAGACCCGGCCATCTGCGGCATGCAGTTTGCCGTAGTCGCCCAGCGCCATCGGGTCGGCGGTGAAGGACTTCACCCGCACTTCGCCACGGAGGCCCTGGGCGGCACCGATAACGGCCATCAGCACGGGATTTTCAAGCTTGGTCATGGCGGATGAAGGTCCTTGGCGACAGTCGGGGGCTGTTTGAAATTGGGTAGAAGCGGACGAAGGATAAACGACAAACGGGCGACATGAAACCATGCCGCCCGTCGGTCAAATCATTTCAAACCGATTATTCAGCGGCTTCGGCAGTAGCAGCAGCCAGGGCATCAGCCTTCTGCTTCTTTTCAGCCAGACGCTCAACAGCGCGCTTGCCGGGCTTTGCCTTTTCAGGGTTGCTGCGTGCAGCGCGTTCAGCCAGGCCAGCTTCTGCAAGGAACTTCAGAACGCGGTCGGTCGGCTGTGCGCCCTTGGCAATCCATTCCTTGATACGGTCAGCGTTCAGTTCAACGCGCTTTTCATTGTCCTTGCCGAGCATTGGGTTCCAGGAACCAACCTTTTCCAGGAAACGGCCATCGCGTGGGCTGCGCGCATCGGCGATAACGATCTGGTAGTAAGGACGCTTCTTGGAGCCGCCGCGGGCGAGACGAATCTTGAGGGACATGGGTATACTCCTTGGTTTTTAACCGGCGCGGTCTGTTGCGTCCGGTATGTTGTTGAGGCCGCCGTCAGGCGGTCTGTTCCGTTTGACTGCTATGTTCAGCCGCAATGGCTTCATGATGCCGGATAACTTCCTTGATGATGAAATTCAGGAAAGTCTCGGCAAAATCCGGGTCGAGTTGGGCGTCCTTGGCAAGCTGCCGCAAACGTTCGATTTGATATTCCTCCCGCGCCGGATCGGCGGCCGGAAGGTCGTATTTGGCTTTCAGCACGCCCACTGCCTGTGTGCAGCGGAAGCGTTCGGCCAGCATATGCACCAGTGCTGCGTCGATATTGTCAATCGACTGGCGGTAACCGGCAAGTTGCTGTCTGATGGCGGTATCAAACACGGGAAGGGACATCGGCAGCTATCCTCACTTCTTCTTTGGGAGACCGGGAAGGCCGGGAAAGCCTCCACCAAGACCGGGCAATTTTCCACCACCCAGGCCGGGAAGTCCGCCACCCATTCCACCTGCCATGCCACCAAGGCCCGGTGGTGGCTTGATACCGGCGGCTTCAGCCTGGCGCGCCAGCGCTTCCAGCTGCTTGGGGTCCATGGAGCTGAAGATCCGGCATACCGCCCATCCCGCCCATCCCGCCCATTCCACCCATGCCCATCTTTCCGGCCAGGCCGCCCATCAGCTGCTTCATCATGCCGCCGCCCTTCTTGCCGCCCATCATTTTCATCATGTCGGCCATCTGGCGGTGCATTTTCAAAAGCTTGTTGATCTCGGACGCATCGGTGCCTGAGCCCTTGGCAATGCGCTTCTTGCGGGAATGCTTGAGGATATCGGGATTGGTGCGTTCGGCCTTGGTCATCGAGGAGATGATGGCGATCTGGCGGCCGAACATCTTGTCGTCCATGCCTGACGCGGCCATCTTGTCCTTCATTCCGGCCATGCCGGGCATCAGGCCCATAATGCCGCCCATGCCGCCCATTTTCTGCATCTGGCGCAGCTGATCGGCGAGGTCGTCGAGGTCGAACTTGCCCTTGGCCATCTTGGCGGCCATGGCGGCTGCCTTTTCGGCGTCGATATTTTCGGCGGCCTTTTCGACCAGCGAAACGATATCGCCCATGCCGAGAATACGGTCGGCGATCCGGCGCGGATGGAATTCATCCAGCTCCGTCATCTTTTCGCCGACGCCGATCAGCTTGATCGGCTTGCCGGTGACGGCACGCATGGACAGGGCAGCACCCCCACGGCCATCGCCGTCCATACGGGTCAGCACCAGGCCGGTAATGCCGACTCGCTCATCGAAATTGCGGGCGAGATTGACGGCGTCCTGACCAGTCAGTGCATCGGCGACCAGCAAAATTTCGTGCGGCCTGGCATTTTTCTTGATGTCGGCCATTTCGACCATCAAGGGCTCATCGATGTGTGTGCGGCCTGCGGTGTCGAGAATGACCACGTCATGGCCGCCGAGCTTGGCGGCCTGCACGGCGCGGCTGGCAATATCGGTCGGTGACTGGCCGGCAATGATCGGCAGCGTATCGACGCCGGTCTGCACGCCCAATTGCCGCAATTGCTCCTGGGCGGCGGGACGGCGGGTGTCCAGCGAGGCCATCAGGACCTTCTTGCGGTCGCGGTCGGTCAACCGCTTGGCGATTTTGCCAGTCGTCGTGGTTTTACCCGAGCCCTGAAGGCCGACCATCATGATCACGACAGGGGCCGGTGCGTGCAGGTCGATGGACACGCCCTCGGCGCCCAGCATGTCGACCAATTCGTCATGGACGATCTTGACGACCATCTGGCCGGGCTTGATGGCTTTCAAAACGGCGGCGCCAACCGCCTTTTCCCGCACCTTGTCGGTGAAGCTGCGCACCACTTCCAGGGCGACGTCGGCTTCCAGCAGGGCGCGGCGAACCTCCCGCAGGGCGGCGGAAACATCAGCTTCCGACAACGCGCCACGGCCGGTCAGTCCATTCAAGATGGAGCCAAGGCGGTCCTGCAGGTTCTCAAACATCGCATCATCCTCATGGGTTGGGTTGCCCCAAACCTCGGGTTTTCTTGTGCCGAAAACAAGACGCAAAGCCAAAAATCACCCGAGGGCGCATCGCGCTGTCGGGTGTTGACCTCCGGGAACTCTTTATACCTTTACGGGTCCCGGTCGGCGGCTCAGAGTCATGTCTCGTCGCAGATTTGGGAGGGGTAAACAGCAAAATGCCGCAGGAGTCAAGAATGCTTTGCCTTGAGCAGTGCGGGGGAAGGCCTTGGTGCCTTACTGTTTTGCATAACGCTCGCTGTACTCGGCCTCATAGAAGGCCAGCCTGTCATGCCATTGCATGATCGACTGGCCATCTCCGCCTGCATTTGCCTGGTTTGCGAGTTTCTGAACCCATTGTCCGGCCTCCTGCGAGAATTCGTAGACGGTAAGATCGTGTTCCTCGAGAACCTTCTGTGGGTCGATGCCGAACTTGACAGCCGCTTGCAGATGACCTTG
This sequence comes from Agrobacterium vitis, assembly GCF_013337045.2. NCBI lineage: Bacteria > Pseudomonadati > Pseudomonadota > Alphaproteobacteria > Hyphomicrobiales > Rhizobiaceae > Gillisella > Gillisella vitis. The sequence continues at coordinate 3,265,654 of NZ_CP118259.1, read as the reverse complement.
AACTCTCGCATAGTCTTCAAAGGTCGCAAGCTTGCCTTTCTGTGCCACCTGCATCGGGGCTTTGGCAAAGCGACCGCTATTGGGATTGGCAAAGGCCTCGCCATAGAGACGGGAGAATTCGCGTTGCGGGTCGGGCGATTCTTTCCATGCCTTGGTAAAACCGGCATCGATTTCCTGAAATTGGGCATCGGTCACGCCCAGTATTTTCTCAATCTCGCTTTTGTCCATATTGTTGGCGATACGGGCGTTGGCTGCCGCCCATTCTTCAAAGGTCACGCCGTGAATAGGGGCAGGGATATTTTGCGCCCATGTCGGCAGGGCAAAAACAAAAGCCCAGGACGTAATCAGTACCGCTATTTTTATCAAATACATCCATATGTCCTATTTGCCAAAAAACGGTTGTAATCCATATCTAGGTGATCGTGACTTTCTGGGAAGTCATCGATTTAACAATTGAAGATGTCATGACAAAAAATCCCTATTATCGCGGTCCCGTTTCCGACCATTTCGATGGAACCCGTTTTTTCAATCCTGGCGGTATCGTACCCTTCGGCTTTACCGCCGTTATGCGCTGGAAGCTCAAAGGTCAGCGCGCCATCTGGCCCAAAGCTGTCGCGTTGCCGGAAGGTCAGGCTCGGCCTCTGCCACGTGTCGAGGGAAAAGACCTGCGGGTGACAATGATCGGCCATGCCTCGATGCTGATCCAGGTTGGCGGGCTTAATATTCTGACCGATCCTGTGTGGTCCGACCGGGCCAGTCCAGTGGCATTTGCCGGACCGAAACGAGCGATTGCTCCTGGCGTCCGGCTGAATGACCTGCCGCCCATCGATGTGGTGCTGATCACCCATAATCATTACGACCATCTCGACGGAAAGACGCTGGCGCGCCTGCATCACGCATTCGCGCCGCATTTCGTCACGCCATTGGGCAATGATGTCACCATTCGCCGTGCCGTGCCTCTGGCCCATGTCAGCGTGCTGGATTGGGGGCAGCATCTGGCGGTCAGCGCCGATACCCGTGTCACAGCAGAACCCTGCCATCATTGGTCGGCGCGGGGCGCAAGAGATCGGCGCATGGCGCTATGGGCGGCCTTTGTGCTCGAAACACCTGCCGGCAAAATCTACCATATCGGCGATACCGGCTTTCACGATGGCATCAATTACCGGGCAGCGGCTCGGAAATATGGAGGATTCCGGCTGGCTAACCTGCCGATCGGCGCCTATGAGCCGCGCTGGTTCATGCGCGGCCAGCATCAAAACCCGCAGGAGGCGGTGGAGGGGTTTACGCTCTGCAATGCCTCTTTTGCTGTCGGCCATCATTTTGGAACGTTCCAGCTGACAGACGAGCCGATGACGGAGCCGGCTGACCATCTGGCCGCCGCGTTGAAAGCGGCGGGCATTGCGCCCGAACGGTTCCGGCCTTTGCGAGCTGGCCAGGTCTTTGATGTGCCTGCTGGTTGAGCCCTGCTGCCACTGGTAATTCCAGTGAAATTGCGCCATATAGCGCTCAACAACCGCAGGACAGGAAGGCTATGGGCAATCGGGTCGAATTCGCGAAAATGAACGGGCTTGGCAACAAGATCCTGGTCGTTGACATGCGTGGCCGCACCGACCGGGTCACGCCGCAGGCGGCCATTGCGCTGGCGGGCGACGCTGAAACCCACTTCGATCAGATCATGGCGATCCATGATCCTAAGCTGGCGGGTACTTTTGCCTATATCGACATTATCAATTGCGATGGCACGCTGGCGCAGGCCTGCGGTAACGGCACACGCTGTGTTGTGCAGGCGCTGTCGGCGGAAACCGGCCTGAAGGCTTTCACCTTCCAAACGCTGGCCGGTATTCTGAATGCTACCGAGCATGAAGACGGCTCGGTGTCTGTCGATATGGGTGTTCCGGTGTTCGACTGGAACCGCATCCCGCTGTCGGAAGAATTTCACGATACCAGCCGGATCGAATTGCAGATCGGGCCGATTGATGCCCCGGTGCTGCATTCGCCTGCCGTGATGTCGATGGGCAATCCGCATGCGGTGTTCTGGGTGGACCGCGATCCGATGTCCTATGATCTGGAACGGTTCGGGCCGCTGCTGGAAAACCATCCGCTGTTTCCCGAAAAGGCCAATATTACCCTGGCGCAGGTGACCTCGAAAACCAACATGACCACCCGCACCTGGGAGCGGGGCGCTGGGCTGACGCTGGCTTGCGGTTCCGCCGCCTGCGCCGCCGGGGTTTCCGCTGCGCGCACCGGGCGCACCGAGCGCAAGGTGACGATCACCGTCGCCTCCAGCCCCAACCGCCAAGCCCTCGACATCGAATGGCGCGAGCGTGACGGGCATGTGATCATGACGGGTGCGGCAGAATGGGAATGGGCAGGACAGCTCGATCCGCAGACCGGCACCTGGCAGCGTGAACACCAGGCAGGCCACGAGGCCTCGGTCTCGTGAGCGGCATCGACGTCATCACCTTCGGCTGCCGCCTCAATACCTACGAATCGGAAGTGATGAAGGCGGAGGCCGAAAAGGCGGGCCTTGACCAGGCTATTCTGGTCAATACCTGTGCGGTGACGGGCGAGGCGGTGCGTCAGGCCCGCCAGGCCATTCGCCGCGCCCGGCGTGAAAACCCGCAAGCGCGGATTATCGTCACCGGCTGTGCCGCACAGACCGATGCCGCAGGCTTTGCCGCCATGCCGGAAGTGGATCTGGTGCTGGGCAATGAGGAAAAGCTGAAGGCTGACCATTACCGGGCTTTGCCCGACTTCGGCGTGGCTGCGGCAGAAAAGCTGCGCGTCAACGACATCATGAGTGTGACAGAGACCGCGCCGCAGATGGTCAGTCATATCGATGGCCATGTGCGTGGTTTCCTTCAGGTACAGAACGGCTGCGACCATCGCTGCACCTTCTGCATCATCCCCTATGGACGCGGCAATTCACGCTCCGTGCCAATGGGGGCGGTGGTGGAACAGGCTCGCAAGCTGGTGGAAAACGGCTACCGCGAAGTGGTGCTGACCGGCGTGGACGCCACCAGCTACGGCGCCGATCTGCCCGGCCAGCCCAGCCTGGGCCTGCTGGCAAAGACGCTGTTGAAACAGGTGCCTGACATTCTGCGTCTGCGGCTGTCCTCCATCGATAGTATTGAGGTTGACCGCCATCTGATCGACCTGATCGCCGAAGAGTCGCGTTTCATGCCACATCTGCACCTGTCGTTGCAGCATGGTGACGACATGATCCTGAAGCGGATGAAGCGTCGCCATTCACGGGCGGATGCCTTGGGGTTTGCGACACAGGTCCGCGCCCTGCGGCCCGATTTCAGCTTCGGTGCCGACATGATTGCCGGTTTTCCGACCGAAACCGAGGAGATGGCGGCAAATTCTGCCTTGTTGGCGCAAGAGATCGGCATCGCCCATCTGCATGTGTTTCCATATAGCCCGCGGCCCGGCACACCGGCCGCCCGGATGCCGCAACTGGACCGCACCCTGGTGAAAGCGCGTGCCGCCAGCCTTCGCGCGGTTGCCGAACAGCTGCATCATGCCCATCTTGAACACATGGTCGGCTCACAGCAAAAGCTGCTGGTGGAGCGCAACGAAATGGCGCATACGCAGGACTTCACCCTCGTGGCCGCTCCGGGCCATCTGCCGGGTGCCCTTGTGGATGCGGTGATCGGCGGTCACAATGGACGCCACCTGATTATTGAACAGTCAGCCGCCGCTGCGGCCTGAACGTCGAAAAGCAAAGAACATCATGGCGCTTGGATTCATCAAAAAAGTCTTCACCTTTGGCAGGGACAAGCCAAGCGAAGCAGGTGTAGATGCCGGGCTTTCCACTGAGGAAAAAGCCGCCATTGCCGCCGAAAGCGAGCCGCATGACCGTGTGGAGCAATTGCCGCTGGCCGAAGATCCTGTTCTGGCCGAGGAAGTCGATACGGCAGGCGGGCCTTCCGATGATCTGGTCGAAGATCAGGCTGATGAAGATGATGTGACGGCGGATGATCTGAGCCTCCTGCCGCTCTCGCTGCTGGAAGCCGAAGAGGCTGCTGAAGAGCCGCCTTCTGACGCGACGCCGTCTTTCGATGAACTGCTCGATGAGGCGGAAGGTGCTGCGCCCGGCACCGAGATCGCGCTGCCCAGGGGCTTTTCGACCGTGGTCGAGCCTGAGCCTGAGCCGGAAACGCCTGAGGTGAAGCAGAGTTGGTTCCAACGCCTCAAAGCCGGGTTGTTTCGCACCTCTTCGCAGCTCACCGGCCAGATCTCAGCACTTTTCACCAAGCGCAAGCTGGACGAGGAGACGCTGGAAGAACTGGAAGATCTGCTGATTCAGGCCGATCTCGGCGTCGAGACCGCCATGCGGGTCACAGCCACCCTGTCGTCCGAACGCTATGGCAAGGATGTGACTGGTGAGGACGTGACGCGGATCATGGCGGCTGAAATCGTCAAAGTGTTGAAGCCGGTGGCCAAGCCGCTGGCACTGGATCTCAATCACAAACCGCATGTCATCCTCGTCGTCGGTGTCAACGGTACGGGCAAGACCACGACGATCGGCAAGCTGGCCGCCAAACTGTCCGGCTCCGGCTTGAAAGTCATGCTGGCGGCGGGCGATACGTTCCGCGCTGCAGCCATCGAGCAGCTGAAAATCTGGGCAGACCGCACCGGCTCGACCTTTATCGGCACCAAGCTGGGCGCCGATGCAGCGGGGCTGGCCTATGATGCTTTCGAAAAGGCCAAGGCTGAGAAATCCGACGTGCTGATTATCGATACGGCGGGCCGCTTGCAGAACAAGACCGAGCTGATGGACGAGTTGGAAAAGATCGTCCGGGTTCTCACCAAGCTCGACCCGGATGCGCCGCATACCGTGTTGCAGACGCTGGATGCGACCACCGGCCAGAACGCCATGAACCAGGTGGAGATTTTCCGCAATGTCGCCGGTGTCAACGGGCTGATCATGACCAAGCTGGATGGCACGGCGCGCGGCGGTATTCTGGTCGCTATCGCCGCCAAGCATAAATTGCCGGTCTATTTCATTGGCGTTGGCGAAGGCGTGGATGATCTCGAGCCCTTCGAGGCCGAGGATTTTGCCCGCGCCGTTGCCGGTTTTGGCCCCTCAAGCTAAAGCACGATCTTTAAATTCGACGCAATTTCGTATTAACCGCAAAACTAAGCCCGAAGAGCAAAGCAGGATACCATGACAGCAGGAAACGCAGGCCAGCAACCGAGTGCGGCAGAACAGCATCACCCCTTGCTGAAGCTGGCCTTGGAGCTTGGACCTCTGCTGGTGTTCTTCTTCGGCAATCTGCGCGGTGAATGGCTGGCGGCACATTTTCCGGCCCTGACCGCCATCGGCGGGCCGCTGTTGATCGCCACAGCGCTGTTCATGGTCGCCACCGTGCTGGCGCTTGTTGTGTCCAAGATCGTCTTCAAGCACCTACCAATCATGCCTTTCGTATCCGGCGTGGTGGTGCTGGTGTTTGGATCGCTATCGATTTGGCTTCAGGACGACACGTTCATCAAGATGAAGCCGACCATCGTCAACGCGCTGTTCGGCGTGGTGCTGCTTGGCGGATTGCTGTTTGGTAAATCCTTGCTCGGCTATGTCTTCAATGCCGCCTTTCAGCTCGATGATGAGGGCTGGCGCAAACTGACACTGCGCTGGGGTATTTTCTTCCTGTTCCTCGCGGTGCTGAACGAGGTGGTCTGGCGCAATTTCACCAATGATGTCTGGGTGAATTTCAAGGTCTGGGGCACGATGCCGATCACCATTCTGTTCACGCTGGCGCAGATGCCGCTGATCATGCGCCATTCCCTTGAAAACAAGGCGGAAGAGGGCGGCAAGTGACGGCTGTGGCGGGAGCGCCGAAAACCCATCACGCCGCCTCGTTCTGGCTGGTGGTTCCCGTCATCATTCTGGCCGTGCAGATCTTGGCCGAGCATTTCATGGGCCGGATCTGGATCTGCTCCTGCGGGTACGTGAAATTGTTTGAGGCGGGGGTGAATACGCCGGGCAATTCCCAACATCTGGCCGACTGGTACACGCCCTCGCATATCATCCACGGCTTTCTGTTCTACGGTCTCGGCTGGCTGGTGCTGCGGCGCGGGTCGTTCGGTCAGCGACTGACACTGGCCACCCTGATCGAGGCCGGTTGGGAATTATTGGAAAATTCGCCCATCATCATCAACCGTTACCGCGCCGCCACCATGGCGGTTGGCTATGAAGGTGACAGTATCCTGAATTCGGCGATGGATACCGTGTTCATGGCGCTCGGCTTCCTGTTTGCAGCCCGTGTGCCGGTGTGGCTGACGATTGTCGTTGCCGTGTTTTTCGAGTTGCTGACGGGGTATCTGATCAGGGACAATCTGACGCTCAATGTCATCATGCTGGTCTGGCCGGTGGATGCGATTAAGGCCTGGCAGGCGGCTCTGTAATGGCTTTGACAGCAAGCGCCCTGTCGATAGCCGGGTAAAGACCCTTTTCTATCGACTGCGCATCAAAAGGCCCGACCCGCTTGTAAACAATCGTGCCATCCGGTGCGACGAGGTAGCTTTCGGGAATGCCGTAGACGCCCCAGTCAATCGCCGCCTTGCCGTTCGGGTCGATGCCGATGGCCTTATAGGGATTGCCAAGCTCGCCCAAAAACCTCAGCGCGTTGTCGCTCTTGTCCTTGTAGTTGATGGCGACGATCTGGATGCGGGGGTCATTGCTCAACTGTTTCAGCAATGGATGCTCGTCCCGGCAGGGGACACACCAGGAGGCAAACACATTAACCAGCGTCAGCTTGCCCGTGATGGCGGAAGAGGTCAGCGCCGGAAGGTTGGAGCCCTCCAGCGGCGGCAGGTTGAGGGTGGGAGCTTTGGTGCCGATCAGTGCGGAGGGAATGTCGCTGACATTCTTGCCGTTGAAATCCTGATCATAGAGCATCTTGCCCGCTGTTCCCGCGATCAGCGCAAAAACCGCAAGCGGAATGGCCGCCAGCAGGTAACGGGAGAACCCGCGCTTTTCAGCGGTTTCCAGCCTGTCCTCAGCCATCAGAGCGCCTTTTCTGTTGATGTGTCAGAGCGGCGGCGAATACCTGCCGCTTCCAGCGCCTTCAACTCTTTCTGGCGCGCGCGGCCCTCCAGCCAGATCCAGACAACCATGAACAGGATGGCGGCAGCGGTCAGCCCGTAGGCGGTGCCGATATAGAAGGCATATTTCATGATGGGCTCTCCTGCGAGGCGACCCGGGCGGCAAGCCGTCGCTGGGCCATGATCCGCCGCCGCCAGATTTCGTTGCGCATCGCCATCAGATGCAGGGTGAAAAACAGCAGCGTGAAGGCCACGGCCATGACCAGCAAGGGCCGCAGAAACTCCGGATCGACGCTTGGGCCGCCGAGTTTCATGATGCTGGCAGGCTGGTGCAGCGTATTCCACCATTCCACCGAAAATTTGATGATCGGAATATTGACGAAGCCGACCAGGATCAGCACCGAACTGATCCGCGCCGATTTCGACGGGTCGTCCATGGCCCGGTTGAGGGCGATCAGGCCCAGATACATTAGGAACAGAATGAACACCGAGGTCAGGCGGGCATCGCCCCAGGCCCACCATGTCCCCCACATGGGCCGGCCCCAGAGCGAGCCGGTGACCAGCGCGATGAAAGTAAACGCCGCTCCCAGCGGGGCCGCGGCCCGATGGCTGACATCGGCCAGCGGATGACGCCAGACCAGCGTGCCGATGGCGGAGATCGCCATCACCGAATAGCACATCATCGCCAACCAGGCGGCGGGCACGTGGATATACATGATCCGCACCGTGTCGCCCTGCTGGTAATCGCCCTCGGTGGTGAAGGCGAGCGTCAGGCCGACGGCCAGCAGAATAATGGTTATTGCCGTCATCCACGGCAGAACACGCGCCACCAGCGCCAGAAACCGGGTGGGGTTGGCCAGCGCGTTTAATCGGGCAGTAAGCTTGGTCGAAGCAAGGCTGTTGTCGGTCATGCTGCTTTCTACCCTGAGGATGGTGTTGCTGCAATTGATCGCAATCAATTGAAGATGGTCAAGAACGATCAATCCGCTGTGTTTCTAAGCGCCAACGCGGCTGCCGATGGCCCGATGACTGCGAAGAATAACGTCAGTGCGGATAGAAACAGAAAGGGCGGCAGGAAAGGGGCCGGATCTTCCACGGCAGCATAGGAAGCGCTGACACCGAAAATCAGCACCGGAATGGCCAGCGGCAGCACCAGGATCGATACCAACAGCCCGCCGCGCGGCAGGGCCACGGCAACCGCCGCTCCGGCAGCGCCAATGAAGGTGAGGGCGGGAGAGCCAACCAGTAGCGTCAGCATCACCGCCCCGATGGCCATTTCGCTCATATTCATGAACAGGCCCAGCAGCGGTGACGCGATCACCAGCGGTAGACTGGTCGCCGTCCAGTGGGCGAGGCATTTGACGAAGACGGTCAGCACCAGCGGCGTTTCCTGCATCAGGAGCAGATCCAGCGAGCCGTCATCCCGGTCGGCCTGAAACAGCCGGTCGAGGCCGAGCAGCGCCGACAGCAGCGCGCCGATCCAGACAATAGCAGGACCGATGCGGGCCAGCAGGTTCATATCCGGTCCGACGCCAAAGGGAATGACGGCAACCACGGTCAGGAAGAACAGCACGCCGATCAGCGCGCCGCCGCCCGCCCTGACCGACAGTTTCAAGTCACGCAGGAAAAGAGCGATCACGCCACATCCTCCAGATCGGCGTAGTCGAAGCCCTTCATTTCCAACAGATTCGGATTGTCCAGCCCCAGGGGCTGGTGGGTGGCGGCCAGCACCATGCCGCCTTGAGCCAGATGGGCGCGAATCAGGCTTGAAAACATCTCATCGGCTTTGACATCCAATGCCGCCGTCGGCTCATCAAGAATCCAGATCGGGCGGTAGGAGACCAGCAACCGGGCCATGGCAAAACGCCGCTGCTGACCGGCGGACAAGTAGCCATAGGGCAGGTGGGTGATGCCACCCAATCCAACCTGATCGGCAGCCTCTTCAATGGAGATGCCTGAACCGCCTTGGGCCTGTCCGAGAAATGCTTTCCAGAATTCCAGATTTTCGGCCACCGTCAGTTCCGCCTTCATGCCGTTGCGATGGCCGAGGTAATGGCTGACCTCGCGGGGTGGTCGTGGCTCGGTGCCGGGTGATTCGAACAGGACAGAGCCGCGCTCTGGCCGGATGAAGCCAGCGATGACCCGCAACAGGGTGGATTTTCCCGATCCGTTGCGACCGGTCAGGACCAGCGCTTCGCCGCTTTGAAGCGTGAAGGAGACGTTGCGAAACAGCAGGTCCTCGCCGCGTTTTGCCGCCAGTTCCAGGGCATTTAGCCGGGTGATTTCCCCTTTGTTTAGCAAAGCTTATCGCCTTTAAAAAATTGTGCCATTTGGCCTTCTACACTCTGGAACAGTTCTTGGAAATTCTCTATAAGACCTGCAACCACGCCAGCGACCGGCGTGTCCATCATCCTAGCGCCGAACTTGAATGTTGCGTAAAGCGATTTTCACGGGCGGACAGCGGAAATGGTCGCACCCGCATCCTGATGTGCATTTAGTGCATAGGCGTCCGCACGTATGTGTTGGCTATCAGTATCAGCGGGGTTCTATCCGTGTCCAAATCGCTTGACAGTTTCAATTGCCGGTCGACGCTTTCCGTCGATGGCAAGGATTATGTCTATTACAGTATCCCCAAGGCCGAGGCCAATGGCCTGACCGGCGTTTCCAAGCTGCCCTATTCCATGAAGGTGCTGCTGGAAAACCTGCTGCGCAACGAAGACGGCCGCTCCGTCACCAAGGCCGACATTGAAAACGTCGCCGCCTGGCTCGTTGACAAGGGCACGGCTGAAAATGAAATCGCCTATCGTCCGGCCCGCGTGCTGATGCAGGACTTCACCGGTGTTCCCGCCGTGGTCGATCTGGCTGCCATGCGCGATGCCATGGTGTCGCTGGGCGGCGATCCGGAAAAGATCAACCCGCTGGTTCCCGTTGACCTCGTCATCGACCACTCGGTCATCGTCGATGAATTCGGCACGCCAACCGCTTTTGCCCGCAACGTTGAGCTGGAATATGAGCGCAACGGCGAGCGTTACCGCTTCCTGAAGTGGGGCCAGCAGGCGTTCAAAAACTTCCGCGTTGTTCCTCCTGGTACCGGCATCTGTCACCAGGTCAATCTCGAATATCTCGGCCAGACCGTCTGGACCAAGGACGAAGACGGCGAAACCACCGCTTATCCCGACACCTGCGTTGGCACCGACAGCCACACGACCATGATCAACGGTCTGGGCGTTCTGGGCTGGGGCGTTGGTGGTATCGAAGCCGAAGCAGCCATGCTCGGCCAGCCGGTTTCCATGCTTCTGCCCGAAGTCATCGGCTTCAAGCTGACTGGCAAGGTCAAGGAAGGCGTCACCGCCACCGACCTCGTGCTGACCGTTGTGCAGATGCTGCGCAAGAAGGGCGTTGTCTCCAAGTTCGTTGAATTCTTTGGCCCCGGCCTGGATTCGATGTCGCTGGCCGACCGTGCCACCATCGGCAATATGGGTCCGGAATACGGCGCGACCTGCGGCTTCTTCCCGGTTGATGGCGAAACCATCAACTACCTCACCATGTCTGGCCGCACCAAGGACCGGATTGCACTGGTCGAAGCCTATTCCAAGGCTCAGGGCATGTGGCGTGATGGCGACGGTTCCGAACTGGTGTTCACCGACACGTTGGAACTCGACCTTGGCGACGTTGTGCCGTCGATGGCTGGTCCGAAGCGTCCGGAAGGCCGTTTGGCGCTGGAAACCATTGCACCAAACTTCGCAACGGCTCTGGAAGGCGATTACAAGAAGCCCGGCCAGCTTTCCAACCGCTATGCTGTTGAAGGCACTGACTTCGACCTCGGTCATGGCGATGTGGCGATTGCCGCTATCACCTCCTGCACCAATACCTCCAACCCGAGCGTGTTGATTGCGGCTGGCCTTCTGGCCCGCAATGCTGTTGCCAAGGGTCTGAAGTCCAAGCCTTGGGTCAAGACCTCGCTGGCACCTGGAAGCCAGGTTGTTGGTGAATACCTGTCCAAGTCCGGCTTGCAGGTTTCTCTGGATGCGCTCGGCTTCAACCTCGTTGGTTTCGGCTGCACCACCTGCATCGGTAACTCTGGCCCGCTGCCAGCGCCGATCTCCAAGACCATCAATGACAAGGGCCTGATCACCGCTGGCGTATTGTCGGGCAATCGTAACTTTGAAGGCCGTATCTCGCCGGACGTTCAGGCCAACTATCTGGCATCTCCGCCGCTGGTTGTTGCTTACGCGCTGGCCGGTTCGGTTCAGAAGGACCTGACCACCGAGCCTCTGGGCGAAGATCAGGACGGCAATCCAGTGTTCCTTCGGGATATCTGGCCAACCTCCAAGGAAATCCAGGAATTCATCCTGAAATACGTCACGCGCGAGCTGTATGAAAGCAAGTATGCGGACGTGTTCAAGGGTGATGAAAACTGGCAGGCCGTGCAGATCCCTGCTGGCCAGACCTATGCCTGGGACGACAACTCGACCTATGTGCAGAACCCGCCTTACTTCGTGGGTATGGGCAAGAGCGGCTCTGGTCTCAAGAACATCACCAATGCGCGCGTCCTTGGTCTGTTTGGCGACAAGATCACCACCGACCATATCTCGCCGGCTGGCTCCATCAAGGCGGCGTCGCCGGCTGGCGCCTATCTGCTGGACCATGGCGTTGGCGTGGCGGACTTCAACCAGTACGGCACCCGTCGCGGCAATCACGAAGTGATGATGCGCGGCACCTTCGCCAACATCCGTATTCGCAACCACATGCTCGGTCCGAACGGCAAGGAAGGTGGCTACACCATCCATTATCCGTCCAAGGAAGAGATGTCGATTTACGATGCGGCCATGCAGTACAAGGCCGAGGGCGTTCCGCTGGTGATCTTTGCAGGCGTCGAATACGGCAACGGTTCATCGCGTGACTGGGCTGCCAAGGGCACCAACCTGCTCGGCGTTCGCGCCGTGATCGCCCAGTCGTTCGAGCGTATCCACCGCTCCAACCTGGTCGGCATGGGTATCGTACCTTTCTGCTTCGAGGACGGCACCACCTGGGCCAGCCTCAACCTGAAGGGCGACGAGTCTGTTACGATCGAAGGCCTCGAAGGCGAGATCAAGCCACGCGAGAAGAAGATCGCCAAGATCACCTATGCCGATGGCACAGTGAAGGATCTGCCGCTGATCTGCCGCATCGATACGCTGGACGAAGTGACCTATGTGAACAACGGTGGCATCTTGCAGACCGTTCTGCGCGATCTGGCCGCTTAATCCGGTCGATTCCTATTGAAAATAGCAGCCGCCGGCGCAAATGCCGGCGGCTTTTTTGTTTTCTCTTCGCTTCAAGGTTGCTCTCACCCCAACGTGACTTGGTGTTGAAGTAGGTCCTGTTTATCCTCTCAATCCATGAGCAGACAGATCAGCGGTGTGGCGATGCTTAAGACCAGGTTCATGTGACCGGTTTAAACTGCTTTGACATGTTCATGCAGTATGGACAGCGTAAGCCGGGCTGGCTGCAAGGACTTGCTGCAAAGGGGCGGCGGAACCGAGCAGCATCGGGTTAGCGGCTCGAGACGCTTGGACTGCGATCATCGGCACGATGCCGTGCTATTGTGGCCGGGCTTTAAGAGTTGAATAAAGGGGAGGGTTGAAAAATGGGGCAGGATCGGTGGTTTCGATGAAGGTTACGGCAATCCCTGGAAAAGGCCTCCTTATGGGCCTGATGATGTGCCTGGCAGGGGCCTCAACCGTCAAGGCTGAGGACGCGCGTTTGCCAAAGGGGGTTGTCGAGCTTTTTACGTCGCAGGGCTGCGTGTCCTGCCCACCCGCCGACCGTGCTTTTGAAGCGCTCGCCAAACAGCCTGACGTGATCGCATTGGCCTACCATGTCGATTACTGGAACTACCGCGGTTGGACCGATACGCTCGGGTCCCCTGGCAATACCGCCCGCCAATATGCTTATGCACGAAGCTTTGGTAGGAGCGGTGTCTATACGCCCCAGGCTGTGGTCAATGGCACGATGCAGATGAAGGGCACCGATGCGACGACGCTTTCGGGAAAACTGGATGGGCTGCGGGCCAGTGGCAATGGCCTGTCGGTCAAGGTCGATGCAGCCATCCAAGGCGACGCACTGTCGGTGTCGATCGGGAGTGGGCAAGGCCGCGCCGATGTGGTCGTCGTCTATTTCAAGCGTCGAAAAGATGTCGAGGTTCTAAAGGGTGAAAACAAGGGTCAGCGCATGACCTATTGGAACAGCGTTAGCGACATCCAATCTGTTGGCATGTGGCATGGCGATAGTTTGAAACTGACCCTGCCATCCAAGGTTCTGCGCAGCAATGATTGTGATGGATTTGCAGTCTTGCTTCAGTCTTCGACGCAAAATGGAGAGCCCGGCCGTATCGTCGGCGCAGCGATGGTAATGGCTCAATCCGCAGGAAATGAGAGTACTAAGCAGCTCAATCCATGATCGGCAGACAATCCGCACGCATAGGATCACATGTGTCACATGCACTCCTGTGGCTTCAGCGGGTCCGGCCGGGAACATTGGGGGGCTGGGGGTAAGGGGTCAATGCGCCAGACCGGACCCTTGACGCTGACGCGTCAACTGAAGACGGTGCAATCTCGTCTGCAATTGGGGCGCTGTTTTGACCGAAATACGGCGAAGGAAAAAAACCTTCCGAAATGGAGCAGGTTGAGCTTTTTGGCGCAAACGGCTTACGCAGTTACGCTCTTGCAATTTGATGCCTGTCAGGCAAACTGTCACCGGCTTGTCATGAAAAGCACGAAGGAGCCCCAATGACCGATCAGCCGGATTTACCTCGTGAAGTCCCGCCCGTCACTCCTGAAACTGGCCAGCGCCCTGGCAACAGACCTTCTCCCGTGGTGGATCTTAGGGATTACAAGCAGAATCTCGATCCGCTGCCGGTCACTTTTCATCGTACGGAATTGGATGCGATCTTATGGGTCTATGGCCGAATGGTCGGGGAAGGCGAGTGGCGCGATTACGCGCTCGACCATCTGAAAGACAAGGCGGTGTTTTCCGTTTTCAAGCGCTCTGGTGAAATGCCCCTGTATCGAATCGAGAAAAATCCGAAGCTTGCGGCAAAGCAGGGGGCTTTTTCGGTGGTCAATACCCACGGAATGATTTTGAAACGTGGGCATGACCTGCGTCAGGTGCTGAAAGTGTTCGACAAAGTTTTGAAACTGGTCGAGTAGAGCGTCCTCACCCTTTAAACAGGCTGCCGGGATAGGTTTTTTCGTCGGGCAGGGTTTGCTTGCCCTCGCCAAGCGCGCGTTGCATGAAAACGGTGTCGAGCCAGGTTCCGTGTTTGAAGCCGGAGCCATCGATACCTCCGGCATGGTAAAATCCCAGACTGCGGTGGACGCCGATCGAGGCGGGATTAGCGCCTCCGATCACGGCGATCATCTGCCGGAAACCCAGTGATGTGCATTGCGCCACAAGATCGGCCAGCAGTGCCTTGCCGATCCCTTTGCCCTGGGCTGCCTCTGCCAGATAAATCGAATCCTCCACCAGAAAGCGATAGGCGGGTCGAGTGCGAAAGGCCGAGGCATAGGCATAGCCGAGCAGACTGCCATCACCATCCTCCGCGACGATATAGGGATAGGATTGAGAGGTAATCGTTTCCATCCGGTGCGCCATCTCAGCCTCGTCGGGTGGCGTGATTTCATAGCTTGCCTTTCCGGTCAGAATGGCATGCCTGTAAATCTTGGTGATGCGGGGGATGTCGGCTGAGGTGGCGGCGCGAATTTGCACGGGCATGGGACTTTCTACGCTGAGAAACAGTGTAGATTTCCGTCTTGCATAGCCAGACGCTTACGGCAAGACGGCGCATGAAAAAGGGCGACCCGAAGGCCGCCCTGATGTGATCCTGTTGCTGGTCTCCGCCGGGTTAGCGACGGTCGCCCATGAAGCGCAGCATGAACAGGAACAGGTTGATGAAGTCGAGGTAAAGGGTCAGCGCACCCAGGATAGCCTTGCGGCCAGCCGTATCGGCGCCGTCCTGCTCGAAATACATTTCCTTGATCTTCTGCGTGTCGTAGGCGGTCAGGCCTGCGAAGATGACGACGCCGATGGCCGAAACAGCAAAGGCGAGTGCCGAAGACTGCAGGAAGATGTTGACCAGCGATGCGATGATCAGACCGAACAGGCCCATGATCAGGAACGAACCCATCGCGCTCAGGCTACGCTTGGTGGTGTAGCCATACAGCGACAAGGCACCGAATGATGCAGCCGTGACGAAGAAGGTCTGCACCACGCTCTGGCCGGTATAGATCAGCAGGATAGACGACAGCGACAGGCCGACCAGACCGGCATAGACCAGGAAGGTGGTGCGGGCCGCCGATACGCTCATCGACTGGATCTTGAAGCTCAGGAAAAATACCAGACCGATAGGAGCCAGCATGATCACCCACTTCAGCGGGCTACCGTAAATGGCAGCTCCAAGGCTGGTGAGCAAAATGCCGTTGCCGAACTGTCCGACGGCCTGCGATGGGTCGGTCGTGGTGGCAAGCATGGCGATCACGTAAGCCGCAACGCCGGTAATCGCCAGTCCAAGACCCATCAGGTTATAGACCTTCAGCATGTAGCTGCGCAGGCCCTGGTCGATCATCTCGGCCGAACCTACCCCAGTACGCGCCTGATAATTGCGAAAATCAGACATGGTTTCCTCTCATTAAGCCCCGGATTGTTCACGGTGCGGGACAGTGTCCCAAGCGCCGCTGCGGGGCTCCAGCATGCGTAGCGTCAATATGGGAGCAATAACGCTATAGAACAAGGGCTTTTGCGTTAAACCTCGGTAATGTAGCCCATGGTCATCCAGTTCGGTTAACGGCTAAAGCCATATCCCTGTCAGAGTTCCCGCAGAACCGGCGCGGCTTTCTGCCCCAGCACCCGCCATGTTCCGGCAAGGCCGATGCCGATTGTCGTCACCAGCGCCAGCGCGACGGTGGAAACGGCGACCCCGGGCAGGAAGCTGGCTGGCAGTTTCATGATCTGGCTGACCACATACCAACCGGCAACGCTTCCGGCCAGCAGCGCGAAAATCGCCGTGGCAAGGCCAAGCAGCAGATATTCGTAGGTAAAGGCGCGGATCAGCATTGGCCGTGTTGCTCCCAGCGTCTTCAGCACCACCGCATCATGGGTACGGCCCCGATTGCCTGCTGCAAGCGCACCCGACAGCACCAGAACGGAGGAAATGAGGGCGATGGCGGCTGCGGCCCGGATGGCAACGGCCAACTGGCCGACCAGCGAATTCACCATATCCAGCGCATCCTTGACCCGCACGCTGGTAATGGTGGGATAGGCCTTGGTGACGGCACGCAGGATGCTTGCCTCCTGCTGCGGAGTGGCGGATGGTTCGGTCAGGGTGGCGATCCAGGCATGGGGTGCGCCAGCAAAGGTATTGGGCGAAAATACCATGACGAAATTGATCGACAGGGATTGCCAATCCACCTTACGGAAATTGGCGATTTTCGCGGTGATGGTGCGGCCAAGCACATTGACGGTTACCGTATCGCCCAGTTTCAGGCCCAGTTCGCCTGCTTCCTGGGCTGAGAACGACACCAGCGGTTCTCCCTTGTAATCTGGTGTCCACCATTGGCCCTCGGTCACCGTGGCATTTTTCGGCAGGTCGGTGGCATAGGTAATGCCCCGGTCGCCGCGCAGGACCCAACGGCCCTGCGGCGGCACGTTCATCTTGGCCACGTCCTGGCCATTGAAGGCGGTGATTCGTCCACGCAACATCGGCACTTCAACGACCTGCCCCTGCGGCGCCTCACGGGCGATGATCTGACGGAAATCATCGAGCTGGTCGCGCTGGATATCGACGAAAAAGAAATTCGGGGCTTTTTCAGACAGCGTTCCAGTGAGATTGCGCCGCAGATTGCCGTCGATCATCGACAGCGTCACCAAAAGTGCAAGGCCAAGGCCAAGCGACAGAATGACCGAGGGCGTCAGCGCGCCAGGCCGATGGATATTGCCGACCGCCAGACGCAGCGCAGGGGAAGGAAGCCGAGGACTTTTCCGGGCAAGCGCTGAAACGCCATAAGCGACCAGCCGCAGCACAACGAAGCTGGCGGCCATGGCAATCAGGAAGAATATCGCCAGCCGTCGATCATAGGCGGTCAGGATCGCCAATGCGGCAAGGGCGAGGATGGCCAGCCCCGCCACCAGTACATATGGCCAGGAGGGCAGGCGGCGGGTCTCGAAACCCTGTTCGCGAAACAGCGCCGTGGCCGGCACTTGCCGCGCGTGGCCGAGCGGCATGACCGCGAAGGCCAGGGTGGTCAGCCCGCCAAACAGCAGCGCCAGCAGCAGGGAGCGTGGGTAAATGGCGAAATCCGCCTGGATCGGCAGGAATTGCGCCAGATAATAGCTGGCGATCCATGGCGCGATGGCACCGATGGCAAGCCCCAGCGCAATACCGATGCTGGCGACCATCAGGATCTGGAACAGATAGACCATGACGACGACGCTAGCCGGTGCGCCAAGGCATTTCAGCGTGGCGATGACGCTACGCTTGCTGTCGAGAAAGGCGCGCACCGCATTGGCGACGCCGACACCGCCGACAATCAACGCCGTCAGCCCGACAAGTGTCAGGAATTGCGAAAACCGGGTGATATTTTCGGTCAGGTTGGGTGCTGCCCGGTCGCTGGTACGGATTGACCAGCCCGCATCGGGAAATTGTTGCTTTGCCTGATCCTGAATGACAGGCAGCGAGGGGCTGCCGGGTTTCAGCCTGACTTTGTAGACATGTTCGACCAGGCTGCCGGTCTGGATCAGGCCGGAGGCGGCGAGCGCTTCGCCGCTGGTAATGACACGCGGCGCAAAGCCGAAGCCTTCCGAAATGGCATCGGGCTCGGTGGTGATGGTGCCGGTGATGACCAACCGGAGGGAGCCGACCAGCAGGCTATCGCCGATCTTTATCCCCAGGCGGTCGAGCAGCAAAGGGGCTGCGACCGCACCATAAGCGTCGCCGGTTTTTGTCAATAGGTCAGCCAACGGCTGGTCCGGCGTGGCGACGAATGTGCCATAGAGCGGATAGACGCTATCGACCGCCTTGATCTCGGCCAGAGATTGATCGGAGCCATCCGGCAACCGGGCCATGGAGCGCAGGCCGGTGGAGGCCGAGACGGTGCCGAGCCCTTGGAGGAAGGCACTCTCCGCCGCATTGGCTTCCCGGTTGTTCAACTCGAACCGGATGTCGCCGCCCAAGAGCGACTGCCCCTGGCTGGCGATGGACCGGGTAATTGAAGTGGAGACGGAATTGACAGCGGCAATCGCCGCCGTGCCAAGCGCGATGCAGGCCAGGAAAATATAAAATCCGCCAAAACCGCCGCGCATTTCGCGGGCGCTGAGACGCAAGGCGGTTCTGAGACGTTGCAAAAATCCGCTCATGCCGAAACGGTCTCGTCGGCAAGCGTCTTGCCCGCTTCATCGCCCGGCTCGATCTGGCCTGAGCGGACGCGGACCTGTCTTGAGCAGCGACCGGCCAAGGCCGTGTCGTGGGTAACCAGAACCAGCGTGGTCTTGCGCTCGGCCTGTTTGGCAAACAGCAGATCGGCAATCTGGCGTCCGGTCGCGCCATCCAGATTGCCGGTCGGCTCATCGGCAATCACCACGGCGGGCGAGGGGGCAAGGGCGCGGGCAATGGCGACCCGTTGCTGCTCTCCGCCAGACAATTGGCCGGGATAATGGCTGAGCCGCTCACCAAGGCCGACGGCGCGCAACTCGCGGGTGGCAATGTCGAAAGGATTTTTGACATTGGCCAGTTCCAGCGGCACGGCGACATTTTCCAGCGCCGTCATATTGGCGATCAGGTGGAAAGACTGAAAGACGATGCCGATATTGCGACCGCGAAAATCGGCGAGCGCATCTTCGCTCAAGCCATGCAAGGCGGTGCCGTTGATGTGGATTTCACCGCTATCCAGCCGTTCCAGCCCGGCCAGCACCATCAGCAGCGTCGATTTTCCCGAACCGGAGGGGCCGACAATGCCGATTGATTCGCCTTCTGAAATATCCAGGTCCATACCCTTGAGGACATGGACCGAGGCTGCGGCATTGCCAAGGGTGAGATCGGCTTTTCTGAGCTGAATGATGGTTTGTCTCACGCGGTTTTCGTCCTATATGAGGTTCAAGGTCTTTAACGCCTTGGCGATGTCCGGTCGGGCATCATGATCGTCTACGCGAATTTAGGAAAGCCATCATGGGTTTTAAACCTGTCCCCCTTCAATTCGCCGTCATAGGGCTGGTTGGTCTGCTGACAACTGGCTCTTTTGCCGTAACCAGTCTGGCGCAGGAACAGGCTCCGCAAGGCCAGCCAGCGGAACAGTCCATGCCTGACCAACCTTCAACTGACCAGTCCATGCCGGAAGATGTGACGGGGGATACACCGGTGGCGGAAGCGCAAGTGCAATTGATTGGGCTCGGTGACAGCCTGATGGCTGGCTATCAGCTTCAGGGCGATGAGGCCCTGCCGAGCCAGCTGGAAAAAGCCCTGCATGACAAGGGCATGAATGTCAGCATCGGCAATGCCGGCGTATCCGGCGATACCACGGAAGGCGGGCTGGCGCGGGTTGACTGGTCGGTGCCTGACGGTACGCAGGGCGTTATCCTGGAGCTTGGCGCCAACGATGCGCTGCGCGGTATCGCGCCGGAAGAGAGCGAAAAGAACTTATCTGCGATCATTGAAAAATTGCAGGCCCGCAAGATCGGGGTGTTCTTGGTGGGTATGATCGCGCCGCCCAATATGGGTGCCGATTACGCCAAAAGGTTCAATCCGATCTATCAGCGGCTGGCTGAGAAATATAAAATTCCGCTCTATCCTTTTATCCTCGATGGCGTCGTGACCGATGCCACGTTGAAACTGGGCGATGGCATGCATCCCAATGCCAAAGGCGTAGGGGTGATGGTCGAGCATATGCTGCCCGCCGTCCAGAGTTTCGCAAAAGGTTTGGAGGATAAGGTGAATTAACGACTTGCTTACCCTTTGCAAGCATGATTCGTTGTTAGCATCTGCAAAAGATTCGGGGAGCTCTCCATGCCGAGATTGTTCACTGCCCTCGAAATTCCGCGCAACGTGGCCTTGAGCCTGTCTTTGCTGCGCGGCGGGCTTCCGGGAGCCCGATGGATCGATGTGGAAAATTATCACATCACATTGCGCTTCATAGGCGATATCGATGGGCGAACCGCCGATGAGATCGTCGATAGGCTGGATCGAATCGACCGGCCGGAATTCCAGCTCAGTCTGAACGGCATCGGTTCCTTCGGGTCGAAGAAACCGCATTCCATCTGGGCAGGTGTCACGCCACATCCGCAAATGACGGCGCTCCAGGGCGAAATCGAGCGGATCTGCCAGAGAGTGGGGCTGCCGCCCGACCCCCGAAAGTTCACGCCGCATGTGACGCTGGCGCGGCTGAAGTCATCAAGACTGGATGACGTTGTACATTATCTGTCAGGGCGCGGTAACTTCCAGACCGCGCCCTTTTTCGTTCCAAGATTCGTGCTGATGTCCTCCAAGGAATCGGTGGGGGGTGGCCCTTATCTGAAGGAAGAAATCTTCCCCCTCTATGAAGAGCGGTCGGAGATGAGTTTTTCAGACCATGCCGAGCATTCGCTGAACGGATAAAGCCGGGTCTGGCACAGATTTCGAAGGAACTTTTTGCGCTCGGATGGCTTGTCTTCCAGCCGCTACCTGAGTGCTGTCTGCTATGCCGGTGGATAGCAGGTCGGTGGATGGCTTGACAGCCAGATTGGGAGTGATCATGCGATATGAACGACTTGCGCCGGATGCGATCCCGGGGGCTTTGCGGGACGTGGATGGGTGGACCCTTTCTGAGGATCGGGGTGCTATCACCAAGGAATTTTCCTTCGATGATTTTGCCCAGGCTTTCGGCTTCATGACGGAATGCGCCATCATCGCTGAAAAGATGGGGCATCATCCAGAATGGTTCAATGTCTACCGGCGTGTCGACGTAAAGTTAACAACCCATGATGTCGGCGGATTGACCGGGCATGATCTGAAGCTGGCAGCCGCCATGGATCAGGTCGCCAGACGTCGGGTTTGACAGCAGCACTCACCATTCCCATATCGGAGTTCATTGCGCTTCAGAAAATTGGCAACCGATTTTCCGGATGATGCATAGGTTGGAGAGTGAGAAAGAGGACGGTCATGGTCGAGGCAAAACTGGACGATGTGAAGATCGGTGAAATTCTTCTGCCGGGCGATGAAGCCGAACAGCAAAAGCAGGAGCAAAAGCTCTCCCGCACCTTCTGGCCGAAGATGAAGAAGGCCATTCGCCACATCCCGTTTAGCCGGGATGTGATTGCCGCTTTCTACTGCGCGACGGATCGGCAGACCCCGCTTCGGGTGCGTGGTATATTGTTGGCGGCGCTTGGCTATTTCGTCCTGCCCTTTGATGCCATTCCAGACATGCTGGCCTTTGTCGGCTTTACCGACGACATTGCCGTCCTGACGACTGCGCTGGCGATGATCAACGGCCATATCAAGGAACGTCACTATGATGCAGCCGATGCCGTCTTGGCCGATGATGGCGATCCGGTGCAAGGCGAAGAAAAAAGCGCACCACAAGGGCGGGCTGAAAGGGTCTGAATGTGACATTTTCAACTCTGGCGCCAGTCTCTTGTGCCATAGTCCAATTCCTGCCTGATTCCTTGTGTTCTACCAGAGGGCCGGTTGATCTGCCGGTGCCTTCAATCTGTACCATTTTCGGAAAAGGACTGACTGGAAGCATGGATTTGTCGGCTATAAGCTGTGCATTTCGTGCCTCGTTGACGGTTTGGTAACCAAAATTAAGTCAAATTGAATGAGGTTTCGAGGCTGGACACGAGACTGTTTGTCTTGGCGTCCGACGAAAAAGCGGCAGGAAGAAAATGTTTGTAAAAAGAATCGCAACCGCAGTCGCAATCATGCTGGCATTCGCAGATGTGGCTGCGGCGCAATCGCCAAGCCCGACGCGGATCGAGCAGTTCAAGGCTTGGGGTGCTTATTCCTACAAGTCCGGCAACAGCACGGTCTGCTATGTGCTGTCGGTGCCGACCACGAAGGAACCGCCTTCCGTCAATCACGGCGATATTTTCTTCATCGTCTCGCAGCGTCCCGGCCAGAACATTTCCTACGAGCCGCAGGCGATGATGGGCTATACGCTGAAGACCGGTTCCAAGGTGACGGTGAAAATCGACGCCAAGAGCTTTACGATGTTTACCAAGGATAGCGCCGCCTGGGTGGAAAACGCCGCCGAAGAGCCGGCTTTGGTGGCAGCGATGAAGGTCGGCAAGACCATGAGCGTCCAGGCTGTTTCGGGTCGTGGCACGCCAACCAATTACGCCTATTCGCTCCAGGGTATTTCCGATGCCTTGAAACGCATTGAAAAGTGCAAATAACATTTGCTTCGTGATGCGACGAAGGCCGGGTTTCCCGGCCTTTTTGCGTTTTGGGATGACGTCGCGGCATTTTGATGATAAGGGCCCGGCGAATGCGGTCTTGAAGGCCGCCGCGCCGTTGTCTGCTGATGCCGTTGTCTGCTGATGATGGGGCGTTATCGATTTCTTGCACACAGCAAAGTTGAAAAATAGAGTGCGAAGGCCCGCGTCATTCTATGGCTGCGAGGCTGTCGATCACTCGGTTTTGATGAGGTTAAGTGATGGCTGCCACGGAAATTATTATCGAGCGGACGCCCCAGGCGCGGCCCGCTGCTATGGCTGGCGCTACCAAGCCGACCCTGATCGGCCAGACCCGCGAGGAAATGGGCGACATGCTGCGCGAGATCGGCGTAGCCGACAAGCAGGTGCGGATGCGCGTTGCCCAGCTGTGGAACTGGATCTATGTGCGCGGCGTCTCCGATTTCGACCAGATGACCAATGTCGCCAAGGACATGCGCGAGAAGCTCAAGGCGCATTTCACCATTGCCCGGCCTGAAATCGTCGAGGAACAGGTGTCCAATGATGGCACCCGCAAGTGGTTGCTGCGCTATCCGCCGCGCGGCGCCGGGCGTCCGGTCGAAGTGGAATGCGTCTATATTCCGGAAGAAGGCCGGGGAACGCTCTGCGTCTCCAGCCAGGTGGGCTGCACGCTGACCTGCACCTTCTGTCACACCGGCACGCAAAAGCTGGTGCGCAATCTGACGGCGGAAGAAGTGCTGTCGCAGCTGTTGCTGGCCCGCGACCGGCTGGGTGATTTTCCCGACCGTGATGCGCCTGTCGGCGCGATGGTGCCCAATGAGGGCCGCAAGATCACCAATATGGTGATGATGGGCATGGGCGAGCCGCTCTATAATTTCGAGGAAGTGAAGAAGGCGCTGCTGATCGCCTCCGACGGCGATGGCCTTTCGCTTTCCAAGCGCCGCATTACGCTTTCCACCTCCGGCGTGGTGCCGGAAATCTACCGCACCGGCGATGAAATCGGCGTGATGCTGGCGATATCGCTGCATGCGGTGCGTGACGAATTGCGCGACCTGCTGGTGCCGATCAACAAGAAATATCCGCTGAAGGACCTGATCGAGGCCTGTCGCAATTATCCGGGCCTGTCCAACGCCCGGCGCATTACCTTCGAATATGTGATGCTGAAGGATGTGAACGACAGTCTCGAGGATGCCAAGGGCCTGATCCAGCTGTTGAAGGGCATTCCGTCCAAGATTAATCTCATTCCCTTCAATCCTTGGCCGGGCACCAATTACCAGTGTTCCGACTGGGACCAGATCATGAAATTTGCCGATTTCATCAATTCGGCAGGCTATGCCTCACCGATCCGCACGCCGCGCGGCCGCGATATTCTGGCCGCTTGCGGGCAGTTGAAGTCGGAATCGGAACGGATGCGCAAGACCGAGCGTCTGGCTTATGAGGCGATGATGATCGTCGGTCATGGTGAGGATGATTAGAGCGAGGACGATTGATGGAAATTGCCGTTCGCAATGAACGAACCAAGCTGACGGCAACCTATATCAATGGCGTTGCTATCGCGATTTTTGCCGTTGGAGGTTTCGCGCCGGTGATTTCCACGGTCAATAGTGGCCATGGTCCGAACGGAAATCTTGCTCTTGTGTGTTCCATTTGCATTTTAGCGTCTGTGGCATTACATTTGTTAGCGCGGAAGATATTGAAAGGTCTGAAGCCATGAGCACAGAGCAATTTCTGACAATGTTGATCATGCCTGTCGGCGGATTGATGATTGGCTTTTTCATGCTCTTCATCACCCGCAAGGACCGCATTGACGCTGAGAAATCGCGCAAACACGTTCATTGATCTGCGGTATCGGGCTTGTTTCATCGCGGCCCTGTAAGCACCGCCTCTGTCATCGTGCCTGGGTTATCGCGCTTGGGTCATCAGGATCTTGGCGGCAAAGACTGAAAACACACCTGCAAAGGTGTAATCCATTCCCCTCAGCACTTTCGGATTTTGTTGCAGCCAGCCAGCCAGCTTATCGGCGGCCAGCACGATGGCGACCGTGATGGGGAGTGACACCAGCATGAACCAAAAGCCGAGGAACAGCAGCTTGCCCGTGACATCAGGGTCATGGGCGGTGACGAATTGCGGCAGGAAGGTCATGAAGAAAATGATGACCTTCGGGTTGAGCAGATTGACCCAGATCCCGTTGAGAAACGCCGCCTTCACGCTGCCCTTTGCGCCCGCTTCAGGCGTGGCGACAAATTTCGAACCGTGGCGAATTGCCTGGAAGGCGAGCCAGGCCAGATAGGCAGCCCCACCGCTTTTCAGGATCAGAAAGGCGGTCGGCGAAGCGACGATCAGGGCGGAGACCCCGAAAGCCACCAGCATCGTGTGGACCGCAATCCCGAGATTGGTGCCGATCAGCACGGCAAGACCCGCCGCCTTGCCATCGCGCAATGCACGGCTGATGGAGAGTGTCATGTCCGGCCCGGGTGTGGCCGCCAGCAACAGGCAGGCGGCGGTAAAGGCTAGTAGGGTCGGCAGGCCCGGTATGAAGGTCATGACTATCTCGCATGGCATATGAAGAAGGTTCGCGGGCCATGTTACGATCCGCGATCCCTTTTCAGCAAGCCGATGCGAGGCTTATTTTTGCTCTCTGGTGGTTTCCAACTGTGACGGATGGACCAGTTTCACCCGTTTTTGGGGATGAATGCCGAAGACCTTTTCAAAATCGGCTGCCCCGAGAAGGTCCGCGGCCTGATCCAGCATGTGCTGGTTACGCGCGTTGATAAGGTCTATGGAAGGCGCTGCCGTGCCTGGCAGGTCCATTGCCATGTAGGATGCAACAGCCTCTCGCAAGTCCAGCAGTTTTTGCAGCTTTTCGGGCTGGTCGCCCAGTGTCTGGCGGGCATGGTCGAGAAAATCGTCTGGCAGGTCGCTCATCGCATCCTCTTCCCGGATCGCTCCGCTGGTCTCTCCCGCTGTGCAGGTGGTGATATTCTTTGCCCATGCTGCCTTGCGGGTGCCATAGGTACCATAGAGAAAGGTACTCAAGGCATATCCGGCTGCGCCCTTGACGGTCAAAGGTGCTGTGGTTGCCGTTTTCGTCGCATATAGCACTTGGTTGGCAATCTGATGGCACACGCCATTCACACCATAGACCAGAATGGTTCCGTTCGGCGGTGAATTGGAAAGCGATCCCTCGACATTGGGTTCGACAAGGCAGCTGGCGACGGCGGTGTTGCCGTCCTGCTGGGCAAGCAGGCCGGTTGGATAATCATCCGTGGAGCCGGTGGCGTGAAAATCACCCCAGCAATACCAATAGGTTTGCCCGGCCTGTGTCACCGCATCGATTGTCGCATAGGTGGCAACCCTGTTGTTATAGGTCGTGACCCAGGTGTGATCGAGAGGATTGCCTTCAAAAAATGCGGGATTAACCCAGGCGTAAAAAACAGTCATTGAAACATCTCCATAACAATAATGAAGATATCGATACACTCATAGCGCGAAAATTTAAATAGAATTCTCGTAAATTTAGCAGGACCGTAACAGATGTCGGGAGCCACCTGTCACGGCCTGACGTTTAAGACAAAAAGGCCACTCAGCCTTGCAAATGCGCCTTGAAGGCCTCTGCGTAGTCAGGGTGCCAGCGCGACAGCGGCGGACGGTTTTCGATGATGTCGCCAGCCGCCCAGGCAATACGCTTCTCATCTGTCGCCCGGTTGACATCGTTATCAGGGCAGAGAATGTAGAAATCGCCGCGTTTGAGGCTGTCCAGCATGAAATCCACCGTCTGCTCCGGGGTCCAGGCCGCGTCGGGCTTTGTCGTCCGTTCACCGGCTGTCAGACCGGTGAAGACGAAGCCGGGAATCAGCAGATGGGCACTGACATTGCAGTCCGGCGTGTTGCGCAGTTCATGTTGCAAAGCCTCGGTGAAAGCTTTGACGCCGGCTTTGGCAACATTATAGGCGGGGTCGCCGGGCGGTGTGGTGATGCCCTGCTTGGAGCCGGTATTGATGATGATGGCCGGGTCTTTGTGGGCGATCATATCAGGCCCGAACACCCTCGTGCCATGGATAACGCCCATCAGATTGACGGCAAACACGTTGTCCCAGTTGACCATCGGTCCGAACAGGCTGCTGCCTGGCTGGATGCCGGCGTTGTTCATCAACAGGTGGACACGCCCGAAGCGTTGAAGCACGGCGCGCTCCAGTGCTTCCAGCTCATCCAGCTTGCTGACATCTGTCTCGATGGGGACGATATCGCTCTCCGGATTTTCAGAGAAAGTGGCGACTTCGCTGCGTGCATTGGCAAGCGCGTCTCCGCCGAGATCGGCGAGCACGACGCACATGCCCTGGCTGGCGAAAGCCTTGGCGGCGGCAAGGCCGATGCCTGAGGCTGCCCCGGTGACGACCGCGACCTTGCCCTTGGCAATTACCGATTGAATGTCGGTCATGTCTTGCTCCTTTGATCGTTTGAAAGCGGTTCTTGATTGAGGATAACGAACCGCTCCAATTCTACCGTTTCTATGCAATTCCTGGCTGAAATACTTGATATTACCCGTGGAATTGTCGCAATGCTGACCATCGGCATATGGGACTTGCAGCGTCCAAGTCAAATTTCAAGTCAAATCCGGGTCGGTGTTTTCAGACCGGCTTTGCCTGTCCGGGCTCGCCTTGTGCCATTGTCGGAGGGCTTCACCCTTGCATGACGCGCCAATCCGGCTAAAAGTGCCTCCAACCCGAGGAGGCCCGGTTCAGTGGCCTCGCCCAGACACACGGACTTCGCACTCATGGTACTTCCGAAAGACGTCAAAAAGGTCGTTCTCGCCTATTCCGGCGGTCTCGATACCTCGATCATCCTGAAATGGCTCCAGACCGAACTCGGCGCTGAAGTCGTGACCTTTACCGCCGATCTCGGTCAGGGCGAAGAGCTGGAACCGGCCCGCAAGAAGGCGGAAATGCTGGGCATCAAGGAAATCTTCATCGAGGATGTCCGCGAGGAATTCGTCCGCGATTTCGTCTTCCCGATGTTCCGCGCCAATGCCGTCTATGAAGGCGTCTACCTGCTCGGCACCTCGATTGCCCGGCCGCTGATTTCCAAGCACCTGATCGAGATTGCCAAGAAGACCGGTGCCGATGCTATCGCTCACGGCGCGACCGGCAAGGGCAATGACCAGGTTCGCTTCGAGCTTTCGGCCTATGCGTTGAACCCTGATATCAAGATCATCGCGCCCTGGCGTGACTGGGCTTTCAAGAGCCGCACCGATTTGCTGGCCTTTGCCGAGCAGAACCAGATCCCGGTCGCCAAGGACAAGAAGGGCGAAGCGCCGTTCTCCGTCGATGCCAACCTGTTGCATTCCTCTTCCGAGGGCAAGGTTCTGGAAGATCCTTCCCAGGAAGCACCGGAATATGTGCATATGCGCACGATTTCGCCGGAAGCCGCTCCCGATAAGGCGACCGTCATCAAGGTCGGCTTTGAAAAGGGCGATGCCGTGTCGATCAACGGCGTGCGGATGAGCCCGGCGACGCTGTTGGCGGAACTCAACACCTATGGCCGTGACAACGGCATTGGCCGTCTGGATCTGGTTGAAAACCGCTTCGTCGGCATGAAGAGCCGTGGCGTTTACGAGACCCCCGGCGGTACCATCCTGTTGACCGCCCACCGCGCCATCGAATCGATCACGCTGGATCGTGGCGCTGCTCATCTCAAGGATGAGCTGATGCCGCGCTATGCCGAGCTGATCTATTACGGTTTCTGGTTCTCGCCGGAGCGTGAAATGTTGCAGGCGATGATCGATAAGAGCCAGGAACATGTCGAAGGCGAAGTGACGCTGAAGCTCTACAAGGGCAATGTCATGGTCATCGGCCGCGAATCGCCAAAGTCGCTTTATTCCGACCAGCTCGTCACTTTTGAAGACGATCAGGGCGCCTATGACCAGAAGGATGCGGCAGGCTTCATCAAGCTCAATGCACTTCGTCTGCGCACGCTGGCCAAGCGCAATCTCGGCAAGTAATCATAGGATTTGAAAGAGTTGAAACCGCCGCCGGGACACTGGCGGCGGTTTTTTACTGGATCTGTTTCAAGGCGCGAAGGAAGCCGAGATAGGCTATGATCGCCATCAATTCCATCAGGGGAATGATGGTGCCGAAGGCGGTCAGCGGATCGCCAAGCCAGGAGGCGGCAAGCCCGCCCAGAAAACCGCAGCTCATCTGCACGAAGCCCATCAGGGCGGCCGCCGAGCCCGCCAGCTTAGGATGCGGCAACAGGCCTGCGGTGGAGATGTCGGGAATGACGAAGGCCATGCCGAAGGCGCAGACGGCGACCGGTGCCATGATGGAGAGATAGGTTGGCGTCAACAGATGGGTGGACAAAAAGATCAGCAATCCACCGCATCCAGCCAGCGCCAGCCCGAAGCGTAGCGCCTGACCGGCTCGCAAATGCTTCGATACCAGCCGCAGCGCCACCGAACCGGCGAAATAGGAGCCGGTCTGCATCAGCATGCCAAGGCCGAATTGCGCTGGCGACAGCCCGACCTTGTTGATCAAAACGAAAGGTAGCATGGTGGATTGCGCATAAAGCGCGCCGACACAGCCGCCCAGAACCAGGGCCGAGCATAAGACCCGCCGGTCGGCCATCAAGGTCGCGTAAGAGGCGATTAGCCGGGCCGGACGGATCATCTGCCGGTCCGGCACCGCGGTTTCCGCCATCAGAATGGCGACCGTGATAATGCTGACCACGCCGAATCCGACCATCAGCAGAAACACCGATTGCCAACCGAAGGCGACAAGCGCCAGCCCACCGACGGTCGGCCCCATGGCCGGTCCGATGGCCAGCATAATGCCGATCATATTGATGATCCGAGAGGCCTGCTCCCCGACGAACTGGTCGCGGACCATGGCGCGCGACACCGTGACCCCGACGGATGCGCCGATGCCCTGAATGATGCGCCCGGCCAGCAGCAATTCCACCGTTGGCGCAAAGGCGGCGGCGAGACTGCCTAAGAGGTATATGCCAAGAAAGCCCAGCGTTGCATTGCGCCGTCCAAACGCATCGGAACACGGGCCGGACAGCAATTGTGCGCAGGCAAAACCCGCGAAATACAGTGACAGGCTAAGCTTGATCGCCGCATCCGTGGTGGAAAAGGCATGGACCAATTGCGGCATGGCGGGGGTGTAAATCGCCATGGACAGCGGACCGATCATGGTCAGCAGTGCGCCAAGCAGGGAGGTGCGGTTCTCGCTCATCCGGGACGGCGGCGTGGCGGATTTCGTCATGGGGCGGAGGCATATTCAACGTGCATGGATCACTGGTAAGCCAGCGGGCGGGCAATTGAAATGGAAAATCCTTCGGGCGGTCGCCGGTCATTGCTATCGGAGATCCCACTGATGCCCCCTCCCGCGCAACAGAGGGGGGACGCAGGGGTGACAATGACGGGAGTGATCGCCTATATCTTTGTCATTGATGAGAAGGATTGCTTCGTGATGACATCTCCAGACCGTAATCTTGGCCCCAACGGCGCCTTTGCCACCGTCACCGACTGGAATGGGCCGCATGGCCTGCCGAATTTCACCGCCATCGGCGATGAGGATTTCGCCCCGGCTTTTGACATGGCGCTGGCCGAGCACGACGCAGACATCGACACCATCGCCAACTATCCGTCGGAGCCGACATTCGACAACACTATCGTTGCGCTGGAGATAGCCGGAGACGGCCTGTCGCGGGTCTCGGCATTGTTCTGGAACAAGGCCGGTGCCGATACCAACCAGGTCATCCAGGCGCTGGAGCGCGAGATCGCGCCGAAAATGTCGCGCCACTATTCAAAGATCAGCATGAATGCCGCGCTGTTTGCCCGCGTCGATGCCTTGTGGGAAAAGCGCGACAGCCTGGGCCTGACGCTGGAGCAGACCCGGGTGCTGGAACGGCACTGGAAAGGCTTCGTCAAGGCTGGAGCCAAGCTCGCCAAACCCGAACAGGAGCGGTTGGCAGCGATCAATGAGCGGCTGGCCAGCCTTGGCGCCAATTTCGGCCAGAACGTGCTGGGCGATGAGACCGATTGGGCATTGCCGCTGACCAGCGATGACGAGTTGGCGGGCATTCCCGATTTTCTGAAGGACGCGATGGCCTCTGCCGCGCAAGCCCGTGGCAAGGGCGAAGCCTATGCCGTGACGCTGTCGCGCTCGGTTATCGTGCCGTTCCTGACCTTTTCCGAGCGGCGGGATCTGCGGGAGGTCGCCTTCAAGGCCTGGGTGGCGCGGGGTGAAAATGGCGGTGAGCGTGACAACCGCGCCATTGTGACCGAAACCCTGGCGCTTCGGGCGGAAAAGGCCAAGCTGTTGGGCTACAAGAATTTTGCCGCCCTGAAGCTCGACAATACCATGGCCAAGACCCCGGAAGCGGTCAACGGCTTGCTGATGCAGGTTTGGGAACGCGCTGTCGCCCAGGCGGCCATCGAAGAGCAGGAATTGGCGGACCTGATTGCCAAGGATGGCAAGAATCATGAGGTTGCGCCCTGGGATTGGCGTTTTTATGCCGAGAAGCTGCGCTCTGAACGGTTCAATTTTTCGGAAGCTGAACTGAAGCCCTATCTGCAACTGGAAAAAATCATCGAAGCCTGCTTTGCCGTGGCGCAAAAGCTGTTCGGCATCACGGCCGTGCCGCTGAACGATGTGAAGGGCTATCACCCCGATGTGCGGGTGTTTGAAATCCGCCAGGCGGATGGCACGCTGAAGGCGCTGTTCCTTGGCGATTATTTCGCCCGGTCCTCGAAGCGCTCCGGCGCCTGGATGAGTTCTTTCCAGTCGCAGCACAAACTGGCCTTGAAGAACGGCATGCACGGCGAATTGCCCATCATCTACAATGTCTGCAATTTCGCCAAGCCTGCCGAAGGCAAGCCAGCGCTGCTGTCCCTGGACGATGCCCGCACGCTGTTTCATGAATTCGGCCATGCCCTGCATGGGATGCTGTCTGACGTCACTTACCCGTCGGTATCAGGCACGGCGGTGTCGCGTGACTTTGTGGAACTGCCCTCGCAGCTCTATGAACATTGGTTGACGGTGCCGGATATCCTGAAAACCTATGCCGTGCACTACCAGACCGGCGAGGCCATGCCGCAGGCCTTGCTCGACAAGGTTCTGGCAGCCCAGACCTTCAATGCCGGGTTCGATACGGTCGAATTCACCTCATCGGCGCTGGTCGATATGGCGTTTCACACGCGGGAAGATCAGGTGGGCGATCCGATGGCGGTGCAGGCCGAGATTCTCCAAAACATTGGCATGCCGGCTTCCATCGTCATGCGCCATGCCACGCCGCATTTCCAGCATGTGTTTTCCGGCGATGGCTATTCGGCTGGCTATTATTCCTACATGTGGTCGGAAGTGCTGGATGCCGATGCTTTCGAGGCTTTCGAGGAAACCGGCAATGCCTTCAATGCTGATATGGCTGCACGTTTGAAGGACAATATCTACGCTATCGGCGGGGCGGTGGACCCGGAAGAAACCTACAAGGCTTTCCGTGGCCGGTTGCCGAGCCCGGAAGCGATGTTGAAGAAGCGTGGGCTTGCGGCATAAGCTGTTCGGCTGCTGCGACAGGAAATTTAATGAAACTGTCACGCTGCGGTTAAGCGCCTGACATGTCTCTCTGTTTGGCTCCGACGTCGGTTCTGTTGAACCGGCGTCGTTTTTCAAGGAGAGGTTTGATGTCCACATCCTTCAAGGCGCTGAGCCGCCGTTCGTTTCTTCTCGGCACCAGTGCTGCCGGGCTTGCTGCCGGGTCCG
The DNA here is from genome assembly GCF_013337045.2 of Agrobacterium vitis. NCBI lineage: Bacteria > Pseudomonadati > Pseudomonadota > Alphaproteobacteria > Hyphomicrobiales > Rhizobiaceae > Gillisella > Gillisella vitis. The sequence goes on along the minus strand of NZ_CP118259.1, from coordinate 3,233,432 downwards.
GTCTGGCGCTGCCGTTTTATGCCCGGGCGGCGGATCGGCCCGTTTTCACCCACGGCGTCCAATCCGGAGATGTCGATCTGAATTCCGGGATGATCTGGACACGGGTAGACCGCCCTTCGCGGATCATGATGGAATATTCGACCACCGAAAGCTTTGCCAATCCTGTGCGTTTGCCCGCCCTCAATGCGCTGCCGGACAGTGACTATGCCGTGAAGCGGCTTTTGGCCGACATGCCTGCCGACCAGGAGATTTTCTATCGGTTCACGGCAGCTGATCTGTCTCATATCAACAGTGTTTCCGAGCCAATCACCGGTCGGTTCCGCACTGCACCCGCCTCCAGGCGCGATGTCCGCTTTGTCTGGTCGGGTGACACGGTGGGCCAGGGCTGGGGCATCGATGAAACCGGCATGAAGACCTATGCCACCATGGCCAAGCATCAGCCTGATTTCTTCCTGCATTCCGGCGATACCATTTATGCGGACGGTCCCCTCAAGGAAGAGGTTGATCTGAAGAACGGTGCCAAGTGGAAGAATGTCATCGTCACCGATGAAAAGCGCAAGGTGGCCGAGACCCTGGACGAATATCGCGGCCAGTGGAAATACAATATGATGGACAAGAACGTGCTGGAACTGTCGGCAATCTGTCCAACCCATTACCAGTGGGACGACCATGAAGTGCTGAACAACTGGTCGTCGGGCAAGGATTTGACCGCCGACAATCGCTACACTGAAAAATCTATCGCTCTGCTGTCGGCGCGTGCTGCCCGCGCCTTCCATGAAATGACGCCAATCCGCTATACGCCTGCCGAGCCGGGCCGGGTTTACCGCAAGATTTCTCATGGTCCGCTGGTCGATGTGTTTTTCCTCGACATGCGCAGCTATCGAGGTTCCAATCACGATGGCATGGAAACGGTCCAGACGCCGGAATCGCGCATCCTGGGGGCCGAGCAGGTGGCCTGGCTGAAGCGGGAACTGACCAATTCCAAGGCGACCTGGAAGATCATCGCCGCCGATATGCCGTTGGGCTTGGTCGTCTGGGACGACTTTCTCAACAAGAAAGGCACGGAAGCCGTGGCGCAAGGCCATAATGGCGAGCCGCGTGGCCGCGAGCTGGAGATTGCCGAACTGCTGCGGCATATGAAGACGACAGGCATCCGCAATACAGTCTGGCTGACGGCGGATGTGCATTACACCGCCGCCCATTATTACAATCCCGACAAGGCGGCTTTTCAGGATTTTGACCCGTTCTGGGAGTTCGTCTCCGGTCCCTTGCATGCAGGGACTTTCGGACCGAGCGATCTCGACATGACCTTCGGGCCAGAGTTGAAGTTCGTCAAGGCGCCGACCGCCGAGCAGGGCCAGAACCTGCCGCCGTCTGCGGGTCTTCAGTTCTTCGGCATCGTCGATGTCGATGGCCAGAGCGAACAGCTCTCCGTGCGACTGATGGACCGGGATGACAACGAGCTCTATAAGGTCGTGCTTGATCCGGTGCGCAGCGCCTGATTCTGCGGTGAAAATGCGGCAGAGCGTCATCAAGACGCTTTGCCTCTTTCGCAAATGCAAAAAACAGGGTATGAGCGCCCCAAAGTAACAGGCGCGGTCTTTGGTTTCATCATCGGCACCGGCATGGACTTCGCGCCAGAGCCATCAGAGATCCTAATCATGAAGATTCGCAATATCGCGATCATCGCGCACGTTGACCATGGGAAAACCACCCTTGTTGACGAACTTCTGAAACAGTCCGGTTCGTTCCGCGAAAACCAGCGCGTTGCAGAGCGCGTCATGGACAGCAACGATCTGGAAAAAGAGCGCGGCATCACCATTCTCGCCAAGGCAACCTCGGTTGAGTGGAAGGGCGTTCGCGTCAACATCGTCGACACCCCCGGCCACGCCGACTTCGGCGGCGAAGTCGAGCGTATCCTGTCGATGGTGGACGGCGCTATCGTTCTCGTCGACTCCTCGGAAGGCCCGATGCCGCAGACCAAATTCGTGGTCGGCAAGGCACTCAAGGTTGGTCTTCGCCCAATCGTTGCGATCAACAAGATCGACCGTCCCGATGGCCGCCATGAAGAAGTCATCAACGAAGTGTTCGACCTGTTCGCCAGCCTCGACGCCACCGACGAGCAGCTCGATTTCCCGATCCTCTACGGTTCCGGTCGTGATGGCTGGATGAATATCGCGCCTGAAGGCCCGAAGGATCAGGGCCTGGCCCCGTTGCTGGACCTGGTATTGCAGCACGTTCCTGAGCCGAGCGTTGGCGACGAAGACGGCGCGTTCCGCATGATCGGCACGCTGCTGGAAGCCAACCCCTTCCTTGGCCGCGTCATCACCGGTCGTATCCATTCCGGCTCGATCAAGCCGAACCAGTCCGTCAAGGTTCTGAGCCAGGACGGCAAGGTCATCGAAACCGGCCGTATTTCCAAGATCCTCGCGTTCCGCGGCATCGAGCGCACCGCCATTGAAGAAGCTCATGCCGGTGACATCGTGGCGATTGCCGGTCTGTCCAAGGGCACGGTTGCCGATACATTCTGTGATCCGTCCGTCACCGAAGCGCTGGAAGCCCAGCCGATCGATCCGCCAACCGTCACCATGTCCTTCCTGGTCAATGACAGCCCGCTGGCTGGCACCGAAGGCGACAAGGTCACGAGCCGCGTCATCCGCGACCGCCTGTTCAAGGAAGCCGAAGGCAATGTTGCCCTGAAGATTGAAGAATCGGAAGGCAAGGATTCGTTCTTCGTGTCTGGCCGCGGCGAATTGCAGCTGGCTGTTCTGATCGAAACCATGCGCCGCGAAGGCTTCGAGCTGGCTGTGTCGCGTCCGCGCGTCGTGATGCACAAGGACGAGAACGGCACCCTGATGGAGCCGATCGAAGAAGTCGTCATCGACGTCGATGAAGAGCATTCCGGCGTCGTCGTGCAGAAAATGTCTGAGCGCAAGGCAGAAATGACTGAGCTGCGGCCTTCCGGCGGCAATCGCGTTCGTCTGGTGTTCTATGCGCCCACCCGTGGCCTGATCGGCTACCAGTCGGAATTGCTGACGGATACCCGTGGTACGGCGATCATGAACCGCCTGTTCCACAACTATCAGCCGTTCAAGGGCGAAATCTCTGGCCGTAACAATGGCGTTCTGTTGTCCAACCAGTCCGGGGAAGCCGTGGCCTATGCCATGTTCAACCTGGAAGATCGCGGCCCGATGATTATCGAGCCAGGCGAAAAGGTTTATGCAGGCATGATCGTCGGCATTCACTCGCGCGACAACGATCTGGAAGTCAACGTTCTCAAGGGCAAGCAGCTGACCAACATCCGCTCTGCTGGCAAGGACGAAGCTGTCAAGCTGACTCCGCCGATCCGCATGACGCTGGACCGCGCGCTTTCCTGGATTCAGGACGACGAGCTGATGGAAGTGACGCCGAAGTCCATCCGTCTGCGCAAGTTCTACCTGGACGCCAACGATCGCAAGCGCTTCGGCAAGGCCCGCGTCGCCCAGGCTTGATTGCCGTTTCTGCTTTTTCGTTTCTGAGAGATCATCAACCCCGGCCTGTTGGCCGGGGTTTTTTTGTGCATAGGCCTTTAAGACGATTCTGATCCTCGGAATTTTACAACGACCACTCTTGCTTGATTGTTTAAGAAAGCGTTAATCTGGGGCGTGGTTATGGGGCAAGCACGAGGAGGGGGCGGACTTGCCAGCGGGAATGATCCCGCACTGATTGTCATTACCCCAGTCGGATGAGAGTGACGTTATGAAGACGTTATCGATTGATGTACGTCCGGCTGCGCCGGATGATGGGAGAGCGCTTTCCGAGGCGCATCGGGAAGCCTGGCAGTCCACCTATAGCGGTCTTATCCCGCATCAGGCTTTGATCAGGATGATGGAACGCCGTGGCGAGACATGGTGGCGCAAGGCCACCAATGGTCCGGCGACAGTACTGGTGGTCGATATCGGCGGGGTGATTGCCGGTTATGCGACGCTCGGCCTCAACCGGGCCAGGGGCCTTCCCTATGATGGCGAGATCTACGAGATCTATATGCGGCCGGCATACCAGGGCGTTGGTCTGGGTTTCACGCTGTTTACCGAATGCCGCCGCCTGCTTAAATCGCTGGGTTGCCGGGGATTGGTGGTCTGGTGTCTGGAGGACTGCGCCGGCGCCGTCAATTTCTTCCGCTCGAATGGCGGTACGGACAGCGTGGAGGGCATGGAGGATTTCGACGCCGTCAGCCTGAAAAAGCTGGGGTTCGTTTGGGCCTGATTGGTTCTGGTACGCGGCCCTGCAACTCTTTACCTTGATTGCGTCCTTTATTGGGGCCGCCTGTTGCAAATGGTTGCTTTGGTTTAAGAAACCCTTTACGACACCGGGGATTTCAACCATCCCATGGGGTTAGACATGCGTATTGATGCGATTGCGATCGGCAAGAATCCGCCGGAAGATATCAACGTCATCGTTGAGGTGCCGGTCGGTGGCCAGCCGATCAAGTATGAGATGGACAAGGAAGCCGGTACGCTGATCGTTGACCGCTTTCTCTATACGCCGATGCATTATCCCGGTAATTACGGCTTCGTGCCGCATACGCTGTGCCTGGACGGTGACCCGCTGGACGTGCTGATCTGCAATACCCGCCCGTTGGTGCCCGGCTGCGTCATCAATGTCCGCCCGATCGGCGTGATGATGATGGAAGACGATGGCGGCATGGACGAAAAGATCCTGGCCGTGCCGGTTCCCAAGCTGACCCGTCGCTATGACAAGGTGCAGAATTACACTGACCTGCCGGAAATCACGCTCGCTCAGATCAAGCATTTCTTCGAGCATTACAAGGATCTGGAACCCGGCAAATGGGTGAAGATCGGCGATTGGGGCGATGTCAATGTGGCCAAGAAGCTGATCCTCGAATCGATCGAGCGCGCCAAGAAAGAAGCCTGATTTGCCTCACGCGGCAATGATCGCTTCCAGCCTACCAATCAAATCCTCCGGGTCGCCATCGATCCGGAGGATTTTTTGTCTCGCGGTATCGCCGGAGATCAGGCTGACGGCGGATTTGGCGATGCCGAGCCGCTTGGCCAGAAGGACGATCAATGCCTTGTTGGCCCGGCCCTTTTCCGGCACGTCGCTGACCCGCACTTTCAAGTGGGCTTCACCATTCGCATTGACGTCGACACCATCAATCCCATCACGTCCGCCATTCGGCGTCAGCCGGACGGCAAGGCGGATGTGATCATCGAAACGCCGATAGCAATGGCTCACAGCAGCATGGGGGCAATCGTGTTCCACATCAGCGAGCGGATGAAGAAGATGATCAGCAGCAGGATGATCGGCGAAATGTCGATGCCGCCAAGATTGGGCATGATGCGGCGGATGGGACGCAGCGCCGGTTCGGTGACGTTGAACAGAAACAGGCCGATCTGGTTGACGAATCGGTTGCTGGAATTGATCACGTTGAATGCGTAGAGCCAGGAAAAAATCGCGCTGGCGATCAGGATCCAGGTATAAAGATTGAGGGCGAGATCAATCGTCTGCAACAGGGCAAGCATGTCTGTCTCCATTTGTCAGTTGACAGACATGTAGACATTGAGGCCGAAACGGGCAAGTGTCGCCTTGCCAGCTATCGCCATTCATGTTTAACGCAAGTTATGCCGCCATTGCCGGACCTATCCGGCCAGGAAAATAGCTGATGTCCATTTCCCAGTCCGAAGATCGTTTCGCTGCATTTCGCCATTCCGCCTATACGAAATTCTTCTTCGCACGGTTTCTCGCTGCCTTTGCCATGCAAATCGTCAGCGTCGCGGTTGGCTGGCAGATGTATGAGGTTACCGGCAATGCCCTCTACCTCGGCCTGATCGGGTTGGTGCAGTTCTTGCCGGCGCTGTTGCTGGTGCTGGTGACGGGGACAGTCGCGGACCATTTTAATCGACGGATGATCGTCGCAATTTGTCTGGGTGTGAGCGCGGCCTGTGTCGCCCTGTTGCTGGTTATGACGATCAACAGTGCTTTTGCGCCCCTTCCCGTTTTGATCATCATGACGATTTTTGGCATTGAGCGGGCTTTTATGGGCCCTGCAGTGCAATCCCTGGCGGCCAATATGGTGCCTGAAAAGGACCTCGCCAATTCCTTTGCCTGGAATGCATCTTCCTGGCAGATCGCGTCCATCCTCGGGCCGGTCGCAGGCGGTTTGCTTTATGGTTTTGGGGCAAATGTTGCTTATGGTGTGTCACTTGCGTTCATGGCAGCAGGTCTGCTGTTTATTATATTGGTGCCAAAGTCTGCGAAAAAAACATCCAATGAACCAAAGACCCTGACGTATCTGCTGGCTGGATTTAAGTTCATCCGCCATGAGAAAGTGGTTTTGGGGGCAATTTCACTGGATCTTTTCGCAGTCCTGTTGGGTGGCGCGCTGGCGCTGATGCCGATCTATGCATCTGACATCCTGACCATGGGACCTCTCGGGCTTGGAATTTTGCGCTCTGCTCCCGGTATCGGTGGGATCTTGATGGCGACTTTCCTCGCGACCTTTCCTATTCGCCACAAGGCTGGACTGTTGATGTTTGTCGGTGTTGCGATTTTCGGCATTGCAACGATCGTTTTTGGGGTTTCCAAAGTCTGGTGGATTTCAGCCATCGCCCTTGCCGTGCTTGGCGCAGGCGACATGATCTCGGTCTATGTTCGCGAAACGCTGCTGGCGCTCTGGACGCCGGATCAGGTGCGTGGCCGGGTCAATGCCGTCAATTCGGTGTTTATCGGCGCCTCCAACGAGCTGGGGGAGTTCCGGGCCGGTACCATGGCGCATCTGATCGGACCGGTCGGAGCGGTGGTTGTCGGCGGCGTCGGAACGCTTGCCGTCTCGATCATCTGGGCGCTGACCTTTCCGAAGCTGCGCACTATTGACACGCTGGAAGCTCCAGAGAAGACCTGATTGCGATCAGGCTGGCTGTTTATCAGTCTTTTGATGCTGATTGGCGGACTGAGCTTCCTCAGCAAACACCAGATCAAGAAAATCCGATAGCCAGGCCTTGAGCGGGGCATCGAACAGCATGCGTCCTTCCAGATGGTCGCGGCCAGCCTGGGCGTTCGGCATGGAAAAGCGTGACGCGCCATGCACCACCCACCGCTGCATCATCGCCCGCGTCAGTTCTGCATGAAATTGGATGCCAAAGGCTTTTTCGCCGTAACGGATCGCCTGATTGGGATAGATATCGCCGGTGGCCAGCAGCGTTGCGCCATGCGGCAGGTCGAACCCTTCGCGGTGAAAATGATAGACCATTTTCGGCCATTTCATCAGCAATCGGCCATGGGTGGTCGGCTGGATCGGATACCAGCCGATTTCTACGAGTTCCCGGTCATGGCCATTGACCTTGGCGCCCAGATGCCGGGCGAGCATTTGCGCACCGAGACAAATGCCTAGATAAGGCCGGTTCTCCTTGAGCGGCACGGATAGCCAGTCTATCTCGTCATGCACGAAACGATCAGGATCGTTGGCACTCATCGGCCCGCCGAATACCACGGCGCCGCTGTGGGCGCTCAGCGTATCGGGCAGCGGATCACCGAGCACCGGGCGGCGGATGTCGAGGGGGAAGCCTTTTTCCACCAGCAACTGGCCGACACGACCGGCGCTGGATCGCTCCTGATGCAGAACGACCAGGACCGGACGGTGCGCGGGCCGTATTCGTGCCGGATCATGAAGCATCCGCATCTCCAGCGACCTGTTCATCTCCGGCCTGGCCATCCGCCTTTTGTCCCGCCCGCTCCGCCGCCTTTTGCCGGGCCAAAATCCGATCCCGGTCCGAGACGCCAAGCAGGTCGGCGACTCGCCAAAGGATATGATCTTCCATCTCGTTGCGCATGCCATCGGCATAGACGATGTCCCAGAGCACGCTGACCAGTTCCAGCCGCTGGTTTTCATCGAGACGGCGCTTCAATTCCGAGGTGAAGCGGTAATAGTCCACCGCTTCACTTTCCGCCTGCTGGCCTGCCTCCAGCAAGGCTTCGATCTTGCTGCGATCCAGATCGTAATGGTCCTTGATGCTCTTTTTCAGGCTTTTTCGTTCGGCGGCGCTGATGGTTCCATCGGCTTCCATCACCTGGAAACACAGGGCGACGATCAGCACCCTCGTGTCATTGCCGTCGAATTCATTGTCTTGTTCGCCAGCGATAAAGCTTTGGAAAAAAGTATTGAGGCGCTCCAGCATGAATGATCCTTAAAACAGGTTGAGCCGGGTTTTCTCGTCAGAATTGCGGCTGGCATCGCGCACGCCCGGATCATCCGGCGGGCCGCCGAAGAATGGCTCCGGCTCGTGGTTTTTCGGCGCAGGCTTTGGTGATGCAGGCGGCTGACTGGACGAGGGAGCTACAGCTGCGGCCTCGGTATTTTCCGGCAGCGTGTCAATCTTGCGTGCCGGAATGGAGGATGCAGGTTTCTCGCCCTGTCCAAGCGGCGGCAATTCGGCCAAGGCGGCAGCGCCGCTGATCACTGTGCCGTCTTCCACCGGCCCGGAGAGCTGGGCATAGGGGATCTTCCATTCGAAGGCGTCGAGCCTGCCGCTGACAGGCGAATAGGGTAACCATTTTTCCGAGACCTGGCCATCGGCTACCCAGGAAGGATCACGCGGTGCTTTCAGCGCCTGCGCCATCCAGTAGCGGATGCGGGCCTGGTCGCCGGTTTCGGCATCCTCGATATCGGCCAGCAGCAGGAAAGCCCGTTCGCTGGCCTGCATCCGGGCTGCCGCTTCGGCCTTGGCGCGTGCCTTGGTGAAGTCCCGCGCCTCAAGGGCCATTTCCGCAACCACCAGCAGTGAATAGACATTGTTGGGCTTGACCTGCTCCAGCCGCTCGGCCCGCTTCAGCCGGTCGACCGCGCCGTCACCACCGCGTGCCCGTACATAGAGGCTGGCGATGTCTGGATGGGGAGCAAGTTTCCAGGCGGTTTCCAGCACCGAGCCCGCCTTGCGCAGATTATCCTCCCGCAGCAGGGCGCGGGCGGCGGTCACGGAGGCAGGCACAAGATCCTTGGCGAGTTTCAGCGCATTCATGGCATTGTCGCGGGCGGCTGCCGGATCGCCGTCCAGCTGGTCCATGGCTTTTGCGGTCAGCAGCACGGCTTTCAGCCGGTCGGCTTCCGACCGGGCCAGGACGCCTGCGACGCGCTGTTGATCCAGAAGATGAATGGCCTCGTTCCAGGCACTGGTCTGGCATCGATATTCCAAAGCAGCCTTGGCAGCCCAGGGCAGATAAGGCGCATCCTCGGCAGCCCTTTCGGCATATTGCCGCGCAGCCTCATGCGCCCCTAGCCGCGTTGCCTCCACATAGAGACCGCGCAGGCCAAGCTCACGGGTTTCGGGATCGGCGACCATCTGCTCATAGATCCGCCGTGCATCGTCATGCTTGCCCTCGATCAGGGCGGCCTGTGCTTCCAGCACCATGATCAATGGTTCCTGATCGGCACGCACCAGGCCACGGGCGCGGGCACTCATCCGCCGCGCCAGCGCGGCATTGCCAGCGCCTGCGGCGATCAGGCCGGTCGAGATCGCCTGATAGCCTCGGTCACGCTTGCGAGCGCGGAAATAGCGGCGCATCGAATGCGGCGAGGTCCAGAGCGTGCGCACCAGCCACCAGCCAATCATCACGACAGCAACGATGGCGACGATCATCGTGGCCGCCGCCGTCAGGCTCATTTCAATCAACTGGCCCTGCCAGACAATCTGCAACTCACCTGGACGATCGGCAAGCCAGGAAAAACCGAAGCCAAGCGCCAGGACGATCAGGATATAGACTATGATACGGACCATGATGCTTATCCTTGCCGTCCGGCGACGGCACGGGCCAGCGCGTCGGAAACCTGGTTTTCAACGGTAATACGGGCGTCGAGCGCCTTCTTGAACTCGGCAGAGACGGTGCGCCCCGCCTCCGGCAGGCTGTCCCATTCGGCTGCCGCACCCTTCAGGTCGCCATTGCGGATCTTGTCCTCAATGCGCGCAACAATCGCCGAGGCGCTATCACCTTCGACATTGCCGACTGGCCGGACTTTGACCACCGACATGGCGCTGGCCCAAAGACGCTCACCGATATTGGCGCTTTCCGCAGGCGCGTTGATGGTCGAGAGGATCTTGTCGGCAACCGGGCCGAATTGCCGTTGCAGCTCGGCGCGGGAGGTGACGCCCGTGGTCGCATAGGGTTCCAGGGCGGCAATGGCAGTGTCTTCCGGTGCAATGCTACCCAGCGTGCGCAGCTCGGCCAGGAACGGCCCGCCGCGGTCTGCGGCGGTCTTCAAAGCCGAGGCGGCAATGGCGCGGGCGACTTCGATGTCGTCACGCGGCTTGTTGATCTTGGTTTCGATGGCGCTCACCTTCTCGGAAACTTCCGTCTGGTTTTCGGTGAGCTTTTCCACCCGACCGGCAAGATCCGATTTCAGCTGGTCTATTGCCTGATTGGCGCTGGCAAGCTTTGCCTGCAAGTCGCTGACGGCGGCGGGGTCCACGGCATTTTGCTGCTGGCCCGATTCCAGTTGCGTCAAACGGCTCTCGAGACCGGATAGATCGCCCGAAGCTGACCCATTGGCCGTCCCTGCCTTGAGGCGCTCGACATCGGCGGTAAGCGCTGAAACCTGCTGGCTGATTGCGCTATCGTCTTTGCTCGAGCCGCTTCCGGCGGAGGGCAAGACGCCGGCATATTGCAAGGCGCTGGCGCTGATCAATGCGATCAGGCCGCCGACAATACCAGCGGCCACCAGGCTCGACGTGGTGCGCGATGACGAGCGCGAGGTTGGTCCTGGTGCCTGTTCCTCCGAAGAGGCGTCGATCGGCGGCGGTCCGGGTTCATCGGGCGGCGGCGGAGAAAAGGCCGAGGTCTCACCGCCGAAATGTGCCTGCTCCTGCTTTGCTGGCTCAGGATCACTCGTCACGGCTTCAGCTGGAGCTGTGCTCTGGTCTTCCTTGACAGCCGCAACCGGAACCTCAAGCTCTGTAGCGGGCGCGGAAGCAGGGTCAGTGTCTTCTACCGGCTTTTCACTTATCGGCTCTTCGCTGGAGCTCGGCACTGTTTCCGGCGCCTGAACAGGGGTCGCCGTCAGGTCGATGGTTACCGGCTCTTCGGTGGTTTTGGAACGGCGTGGGGGTTTTCCGGAAACCATGGCAACCTCGTTTTCAATGGGTGTGGAATGAAATTAGTCAGGGATCGTCTGGAAGGAAAGGGGCTTGCCTGCATTTGCCACTTGTCCGGTGGTTTTACAGGAGGCGAAGGAGGGCCTCCTCATGAGGGTGGGGAGCAACGGAAACCCTGTTCCTGAACGGTTTTGCGACGTTTTCTGCAATATCCTTACTCAGGCAGAAAATGTGTGCGGATGCGAAGAGATCTGCAATTTCGCCCGAGAGAGGCAGGGCGAAGAACCGTCTGGCAGTCTCTGCGGAATAGAGCAGCACGGCATCTACCGCCCTGCCTTCAAGCCGGTCGATGATATCGTCCGGCTCATAAGCCAAATCCTGCATAGTATAGGCTTCCACCACATCAAAGGGAATGGAAGATTGGCGCAAGCCCTGTTCCAGGCTCTGCTTGCGCGGCTGCCCGGCCAGATAAAGCAGCGGATCGGCCCAGTCGATGCGGGCGTTGGCAATTGTGCGCGCCAAGGCGGCGCCATCGCCTTTAGCGCTGATCACCGCGCGAAAACCGAGGCCCCGGGCTGCATCAGCCGTTGCCGCTCCCACGGAAAACAGCGGCGTTTCGAAATGCGGACGAAGCGCTTCGCCATGCGATGCAAGGCTGCGCAGCGCCTCTGTACTGGTCACGGCCAAGGCGGCATGCGGTTTTGAGAGGGCTTTGAGCACCTCATCGGCATGATGGCCGGCTTTGGCCAGCGGCAGGAGCACAGCTTCGTGACCGAGGACACGGAGACGGCCTGCCGTCTTGCGGCTTGCGGTCTCCGTCCGGGTCAACAGAACGCGCATGCTATCAGGTCCATCCCTCGAAGAAGCCGGGTCCGGCTTTGTCCCTTACCTTTTCGCCCGCCGACCAGCCGAGTGCCAGTCCATCGGCGCAGCGGCCCTCGGCCTCGACCGAATGGGAGACCTGTCCATCCGGCGTCAGGATCGTGCCTGTCAGGCGGATCGTTTCGCCATCCGATATCGCATAACCGGCAATCGGTGTGCGACAGGAGCCGTCCAGCGCGGCCAGAAAGGCGCGCTCACAGGAAACCGCGTCAAATGTCGGGCGATGATTGATCGGAGCCAGAAGATCCTGGATGCGACGGTCATCGACCCGCGCTTCGATGCAGATCGCCCCTTGGGCCGGGGCGGGCGGAAAGCGTTCGAGATCGAGATATTCGGTAATCACGGTTTCCTTGTCCAACCGCTTCAGACCGGCCACGGCCAGCAGCGTGGCATCGACCTCGCCTGCGGCCAGCTTGCGAAGCCGGGTCTCCACCGCGCCGCGATATGTGATGACCTGAAGGTCAGGCCGAAGCCTGCGAATCAGTGCCTGACGCCGCAGCGAGGCCGAGCCGATGACAGCGCCCTCGGTAAGCTCCAGCAGCTTCGGTGCCGTGCGGCCGATAAAGGCATCGCGCATGTCTTCCCGTGGCAGATAGGCGGAAATCTCCAGCCCATCTGGAAGGGCCGTTGGCATGTCCTTGGAGGAATGCACGGCAAAGTCCAGCCCGCCGGAGAGCAATTGCTGCTCTAGCTCCAGGGTGAACAGGCCCTTGCCGCCGATTTCAGCCAAAGACCGGTCGGTAATGCGGTCGCCGGTGGTCGACAGGACGACGATCTCAAACATATCAGGCGAAAGGCCGTGGGCCTCCGCCAGACGTTCGCGGGTTTCATGGGCCTGGGCCAGCGCCAAAGGGCTGCCGCGTGTGCCGATGCGGAAAGGTTTCGTTTGCATCCGAAGTCATCCATTGTTACCGGAGGTTCTCGTAACCATGTTTGCTCTTCCTCGCAATCAATCAAATCGACGCAACTCAGCCTCCATGACAGGTCCTTTGAAGATTCTCGGCATCGAAACCAGCTGCGATGAAACCGCAGCCGCTATCGTTCTGCGCCATGATGATGGGCGCGGCGAAATCGTATCTGATGTGGTGTTGAGCCAGCTGGACGAACACAGCGTCTATGGTGGCGTCGTGCCGGAAATCGCTGCCCGCGCCCATGTCGAGGCGCTGGATACGCTGGTGGAAGAGGCGCTGGCCAAGGCTGATATGCGGTTGAGCGATATCGATGCCGTGGCCGCCACCGCCGGTCCCGGCCTGATCGGCGGGCTGATCGTCGGTTTGATGACCGGCAAGGCGATTGCCCGGGCGGCGGGAAAGCCGCTTTATGCCATCAACCATCTGGAAGGCCATGCGCTGACGGCGCGGCTGACGGATAATGTCACCTTTCCCTATCTGATGCTGCTGGTCTCCGGAGGTCATACCCAGTTGGTTCTGGTGCGCGGTGTTGGCGATTACCAGCGTTGGGGCACCACCATCGACGATGCGCTTGGTGAGGCATTTGACAAGACCGCCAAACTGCTCGGCCTGCCCTATCCGGGTGGCCCGGCGGTGGAACGCGCCGCCCTTCACGGCAATGAAAAACGCTTCAGCTTTCCGCGCCCGCTGGTGGGTGAGGCGCGGCTGGATTTTTCCTTTTCCGGGCTGAAGACAGCGGTGCGGCAGGCGGCACAGGCGGCAGCGCCGGTCAGCGAATCCGATATCGCCGATATTTGTGCCTCTTTCCAGCGCGCGATCGCCCGCACCATGGACGATCGGATCGGCCGGGGGCTGGAGCGGTTCAATACGGAATATCCTGGCCTTGAGACCAAGCCCGCTTTGGTGGTGGCCGGTGGTGTGGCCGCCAATCAGGCATTGCGTGGTGCCTTGCAGATGCTATGCGATCGGCACGGGTTTCGCTTCATCGCCCCACCGCATCATCTTTGCACCGACAATGCGGCGATGATCGCCTGGGCTGGGCTGGAACGGTTGGCCCATGGCTTTCCGGCGGATGACCTCTCGGTCTCGCCGCGCGCCCGCTGGCCTCTGGACGGCAATGCAGCGACGCTGCTTGGGTCCGGCAAACGGGGCGCGAAAGCATGAGTGGACATCATCACATTGCGGTGATCGGTGCTGGCGCCTTTGGCACGGCGCTGGCGGCTGTCATGGCGTTGGAAGGGCGGTCCAAGGTCACTTTGCTGGGCCGCGACCCCTCCTTAATGGCCGATCTCAGGACCGATGGCATGCATGACGCAGCTCTGCCGGGGGTTGCCTTGCCTTTCGGGCTGGAATTCGCCTTCGAGCCGGATGTGCTGGCGGATGCCGATATCGTGTTGTTTGCGATGCCCTCGCAGGCGCAGGCCGATGCGGCGGCGACCTATGGTCCCTATCTTTCCGCAGAGGCCATGGTGGTCACCTGTGCCAAGGGCATCGACCGGGCAAGCTCCCGGCTGCTGACCGAATTGCTGGAAGAAAAATTACCACATCATCCTGTCGCGGTTCTGTCGGGACCAGGTTTTGCCATGGATATCGCCCGTGGCCTGCCGACCGCGATGGCGCTGGCGGCTGACAATCTTGACATGGCGGAGGAACTCGCCCGCACGCTGTCCACCCGGACATTCCGGCTTTATGCCGCCGACGACCGGATCGGCGTGCAACTTGGCGGGGCGCTGAAGAATGTGCTGGCGATTGCCTGCGGCATCGTCGAGGGTCGTGGATTGGGTGAATCAGCCCGGGCAGCGTTGATTTCGCGCGGTCTTGCGGAAATGTCGCGGCTGGTCGTCGCCATGGGCGGCAAGGCGGATACGGTGCGCGGCCTGTCGGGCCTTGGCGATCTGGTCCTAACGGCCACCAGCCATCAATCCCGCAACCTGCGTTATGGTATTGCCCTTGCCAAGGGTGAGCAAAGCCAGCTTGGCAGCAGCGGTCTGGTCGAGGGTGCCTTTGCCGCTGCCGTTGCCGCCCGCCTTGCTGAACACCACGCTATCGCCATGCCGATTACCCAGGCTGTTGCCGCCATCATCGATGGTGTGCTGGATATTGACCGGGCGGTCGATGCGCTGATGACCCGCCCGATTACCACGGAATAATTTTTGAGGAGACGAGCCATGCTGTTTGCTGTGATCTGCGCCGATAAGCCCAACCATCTTGACCTTCGAATGGCGACCCGCCCGCCGCATGTGGAGTGGCTGAACGGTTTGAATGCTGAAGGCGTTTTGAAAATCGGTGGGCCTTTCCTGGATGGCGATGGCAAGCCCTGCGGTTCGATGCTGCTGATCAAGGCGGACGACCTTGCTGCGGCCAAGGAAATCGCGGCGCAAGACCCCTATGCCAAGGCTGGCCTGTTCGAAAGCGTTGACATCAAACCCTATAACTGGGTCTTCAACAATCCCGAGGCGTGAGACGCATGGCTTTCTGGCTTTACAAATCCGAGCCTTTCAAGTGGTCATGGGCCATGCAGAAGGATGCGGGCGAGGCGGGCACCGAATGGACCGGGGTGCGCAATTATCTGGCCCGCAACAATATGCGGGCGATGCAGATCGGCGACAAGGGCCTGTTCTACCACTCCAACGAGGGGTTGGAAGTGGTTGGCATCACCGAGGTCTGCGCGCTTTCCCATCCTGATTCGACCGCTGAAGGCGATGCCCGTTGGGATTGCGTCGACATTCGCGCCGTGCGGGACATGCCAAAACCGGTGACCCTGAAGGACGTCAAGGCCAATCCGAAACTGGCGCAGATGGCGCTGGTGACCTCGATGCGGCTTTCGGTACAGCCGGTGACCGAGGAGGAGTATTTCGAGATTTGCCGCATGGGCGGGCTTGAAAACCCGCCGGTGTGAGCGTTTCACCTGTGAAGATCGATCCTCAGCGATTCATCCTTGACAATACCGATCTTGTCGCACCGCCAAATGTGCCGGAAATCCGGTTGCATCTGGCAACCGAAGTGCATGATCTCTGGCTGAAAACCGAGGAAGATCTGGCGGAAATCGGCTTGCCGCCGCCGTTCTGGGCCTTTGCCTGGGCCGGTGGTCAGGGCTTGGCGCGTCATATCCTCGATAATCCGCAGCTTGTGGCGGGCAAGCGGGTGGTGGATTTCGCCAGCGGTTCCGGTCTGGTTGCCATTGCCGCCGCCAAGGCTGGGGCCGCGTCGGTGCTGTGCGTGGATATCGATCCCTTCGTACACGCGGCAATTGCCCTCAATGCAGCGGAGAACGGGGTGGAACTTGGTTTCTGCGGTAAGGATCTGGTCGGCCAGACACTGGATGCCGACCTGCTTCTGGCTGGCGATGTTTTCTACGACAAGAGCTTTGCCGACCGATTGGTAGCCTGGTTTTCAACGCTGTGCGGGCAGGGGATCGATATCCTGGTCGGCGATCCCGGGCGAAGCTATTGCCCGACTGATCGGATGCAGGCCTTGGCGACCTACCAGGTTCCGGTCACGCGGATGCTCGAAGACAGCGAGGTGAAGAAAACCACCGTCTGGAAGTTTTGCTGATCGGGTCCGAATCGGTCAGGGGCGTATGATGCAAACGCCTGCTTGGTAGGTGCAGGGCGAGGCTTCCAGCTGAGCTTTGACGTCGATGATCTTGGCCTTTGGAGCCAGAGGGGTGGAGTTTTGGCTACTCCTGTCGTAGCGCCAGGCAGAAACACCAAGAGTATAAGTGCCACCGGGGGTGCCGATCCCGATGATCGATCCCGCCGCTGAACCGGTATGCGACCCTCTCTGCTGGCCATGATAAGCGGCACTGTCACTTGTGCCGCCCGCATAGGCGGCCTGGGCCAGCAAACATCCGCAGGCCAAGGCCAGGACGTGAGCTTTGATACGGGTGATTTTACCAGTGGCAGCCAAGGTTTTTTCTCCGGTCCCCATCAGAATGTGGTTAACAAGAGATTAATTTGAACCATGGGAAAATCAAGTCATTCCAGCTATCTGGTCGATTTTCTTAAGAACTGCTGTTTATTGTCGCGCCATGCGTCTTTGGTCGGAGTGGCGCCTGATCAGGGGCTTGCCAATCGATTAAATTGAAAGCCAGTTTCAAATCCGCCTTGTCCTGCATCAATCGGAGGATTAAAGGTCCAATTTGACGCACTGCACTCCATGAAGGAGCGCCCTATATCCCTTCCATTCCAAAGGTGGAATGCACTTGAACGCCGTGAGGACGAGATGGCGAACGTGACAAAACAACGGCCTTTGTCGCCGCATCTGCAAATCTACAAGCTTGTTCCGACAATGTTGATGTCCATCGTGCATCGCATTACCGGCGGAGCCTTGTATTTTGGGACCGCGCTGGTTGCCTGGTGGCTGATCGCCGCCTCGACGGGAGCGGATTATTACGATTGGGTCTCCTGGTTCATGGGGACGTTCATCGGCAAGATCATTCTGTTCGGCTTCAGCTGGGCGCTGATCCACCACATGCTGGGTGGCATGCGTCATTTCGCATGGGACCTGGGCTATGGTTTGGAGAAGCACTTCAACACCAAGCTTGCCAAGGCGACAGCCGTTGCATCCGTCGTCCTGACCGTTCTGGTCTGGGTCGTCGCGTTCATCATCCGCTGAGGGATTTTAATCATGGATATGCGTACACCGCTCGGTAAAGTTCGCGGTCTCGGCTCCGCAAAGGACGGCACGGAACATTTCTGGCGCCAGCGCCTGACGGCCATCGCCAACGTGCCGCTCATGCTGTTCTTCATCATTTTCATGCTGACCCATGCCGGCGCACCCTATGCCGATGTCGTGTCCGCTTTGTCGAACCCTCTCGTGGCGGTTATCATGGGACTGGTCGTGCTTTCCGGCCTGATCCACATGAAGATCGGTATGCAGGAAATCATCGCCGACTATATTCATAACGAAGTTATGAAAATGGGGCTGATGATGCTCAACACATTTTTCGTGGTCATCACGGGTGCGCTCTGTCTTTTCGCCATCCTCAAGATCGCGTTTGTAGGATAATTCATCATGGCAGCGACAAGTTCTTCTTCCAAGTCCGGCCCAACCATCAATGGCCGCACATATACCTATGTCGATCACGCTTATGACGTGGTCGTTGTCGGCGCCGGTGGTGCTGGCCTGCGCGCCACGCTCGGCATGGCCGAGCAGGGTTTCAAGACCGCCTGTATCACCAAGGTTTTCCCGACCCGCTCCCACACGGTTGCAGCCCAAGGCGGCATTGCCGCTTCGCTCAACAACATGACGCCGGATTGCTGGCAGTGGCATCTTTACGATACCGTCAAGGGCTCTGACTGGCTGGGCGACGTGGACGCCATGCAATATCTAGCCATGGAAGCGCCAAAGGCGGTCTATGAGCTGGAACATTACGGCGTGCCCTTCTCGCGTAATGAAGAAGGCAAGATCTATCAGCGCCCCTTCGGTGGTCATATGCAGAATTACGGCGAAGGTCCGCCGGTACAGCGCACCTGTGCTGCCGCCGACCGGACCGGCCACGCCATTCTGCATACGCTTTATGGTCAATCCCTGAAGCACAACGCTGAATTCTTCATCGAATATTTCGCCCTCGACCTGATCATGGCCGAGGATGGCCGTTGCACCGGCGTCGTGGCCTGGAACCTCGATGACGGCACGATCCATCGCTTCTCCGCCAAGATGGTGGTGCTGGCGACCGGCGGTTATGGCCGCGCCTACTTCTCGGCAACGTCTGCCCATACCTGCACCGGCGATGGCGGCGGCATGATTGCCCGCGCCGGTCTGCCGCTTCAGGACATGGAATTCGTACAGTTCCACCCAACCGGTATTTACGGTGCCGGCTGTCTGATCACCGAAGGCGCGCGCGGCGAAGGCGGCTATCTGGTCAATTCCGAGGGTGAGCGTTTCATGGAACGCTATGCCCCATCGGCCAAGGATCTTGCCTCGCGTGACGTTGTCTCGCGCTGCATGACCCTGGAAATCCGCGAGGGCCGGGGCGTCGGCAAGAACAAGGATCATATCTACCTGCATCTCGACCATCTCGATCCAGCCGTACTGCATGAGCGCCTGCCGGGCATTTCCGAGAGCGCCAAGATTTTTGCCGGCGTCGATGTGACCCGCGAGCCGATCCCGGTTCTGCCAACCGTTCACTACAATATGGGTGGCATTCCGACCAATTATTGGGGCGAAGTGCTGAATGCCGATGCTGAAAACCCCGAGCGGATCGCACCCGGCCTGATGGCTGTCGGTGAAGCCGGTTGCGCTTCGGTGCATGGCGCCAATCGTCTTGGTTCCAATTCGCTGATCGACCTCGTGGTGTTTGGCCGTGCCGCGGCCATCCGCGCTGCCGAAGTGATCGATAGGGTCTCGCCGATCCCGGCATTGAACATCGCCGCCTGCGACAAGATCATGGAGCGGTTCGACGCCATCCGTCATTCCAGCGGCTCGACGCCGACTGCCGTGCTGCGTGACAAGATGCAGCGCGCCATGCAGGAAGATGCCGCCGTGTTCCGCACCCAGGAAGCGCTGGAAAGCGGTTGCCGCCGGATCTCGGAAATCTGGAAGGAAATGCCCGACATCAAGGTGACCGACCGGTCGCTGGTCTGGAATTCCGATCTGGTGGAAACGCTGGAATTGCACAATCTGATGGCCAATGCCATCACGACAGTCTATGGCGCGGAAGCCCGCAAGGAAAGCCGTGGTTCTCACGCCCGCGAGGACTTTGTCGATGGCCCGTTCGGTGGCCGCGACGACGTCAACTGGCGCAAGCACACATTGGCCTGGGTCAATGAGGCAGGCGATGTGAAGCTGGACTACCGTCCTGTACATACCGAGCTTCTGGCGGATGGGATCGATCCCAAGAAGATCGAGCCCAAGGCCCGCGTTTATTGATGTGAGGATATCGACATGGTTGAACTGACGCTTCCCAAGAATTCTCAGATCAAGCCGGGCAAGGTCTGGCCAAAGCCTTCAGGTGCAAAGAACCTGCGGGAATACCAGATCTATCGCTGGAGCCCCGATGACGACAAAAATCCAAGCCTCGACACCTATTATGTCGATATGGATGATTGCGGCCCGATGGTTCTCGACGGTCTTCTCTATATCAAGAACAAGATCGACCCGACGCTGACGTTCCGCCGCTCCTGTCGTGAGGGCATTTGCGGTTCCTGCGCGATGAATATCGATGGCACCAACACGCTGGCCTGCACCAAGGGCACCGACGAGGTGAAGGGGACCGTGAAGGTCTATCCGCTGCCGCATATGCCTGTTGTCAAGGATCTGGTGCCGGATCTCAGCACCTTCTATGCCCAGCATCGCTCCATTGAGCCTTGGCTAAAGACCGTTTCTCCGACACCGGCCAAGGAATGGAAGCAAAGCCACGACGACCGGCAGAAGCTGGATGGTCTTTATGAGTGCATTCTCTGCGCCTGCTGCTCGACCTCCTGCCCAAGCTATTGGTGGAATGGTGATCGCTATCTCGGCCCTGCCGTGCTGCTGCAAGCCTATCGCTGGCTGATCGACAGCCGTGACGAGGCCAAGGGCGAACGTCTGGACAATCTTGAAGATCCTTTCCGGCTCTATCGTTGCCATACGATCATGAATTGCGCGCAAGTCTGTCCAAAGGGCCTCAACCCGGCCAAGGCGATTGCTGAGATCAAGAAGATGATGGTCGAGCGCCGCGTTTGACGAAAGTTGCCCGCGGTGCCGCGAGCGGCACTGCGGGCTTATGTCGCAGTCGCGACATTTTTCAGGAGCATTTTTCCGATGGCTCACGGGTTTTTGTGCGGAAAATATCCATCTGTTTGACGCAATCGCGTTATTAGCTGGCGGTTGCATACGCTTCCACCTTGATTTTAAATCGGCTTTGACGCTAGTTTCCGGGCGTTTGGTGCATGATTGCTGGCACCAAAAGGTCAAGGCTGACGATGATGAAGCAACCGGGAGTGTTGGAATGAAACTGAAATTTGCGGCGACGGGTCTGGTGGTCGTGCTTTCTCTTGCCGGATGTCAGCGCACGTCAAGCGATTACGGCTCTTCATCGCTGCCGCCGTTGCAAGCGCAGCCGGTGCCCCAGGTTCAGTCGGGGCAATTGCCGCCTCCGGGTGCAAGCCAGTTTCCGGTCGCCCCCACCTCTAACCAGAGCGCTGCCTTGACACCGAATGCGCCGCCGCCGGGTAGCTCTCTCGATTTCACCAAGGAACAGATGGTCGGCAATTGGCGTGTGGCCAATGGCCAGTCCAGCTGTGACATGTTCCTGACCCTCACCAATCTGGGCGGTGGATCGCGCGGCGGTACGCGCGGTTGCGTCGGTCCGCTGACGACGATGGGTGCCTGGGACGTCGCCAACAAGCAGTTGATGCTGAAGGATCGCGACGGCAATGTGATCGGCACTCTCTACAAGACGGCGGACAATCGCTTCAACGGCTCCACCAGTGCTGGCCAGCCTGTCAGCCTCAGCCGGTAAAAGTGAGCTGAGCCGCCGTTCATTCTGATGCCTGCCCTTTGATGCCATAGGGGCGGGCAATATCCTCCGCGGAGTTCGACATGCAGCCTGTGCCCGATTATGCCCTCAGCGTCAGCGAGGATCTGAAGGCGCGGACCCTGTCGGGGGAGTTGATGGCCGATCCCGCCCAGATGGCGGTTGCCGCCCGGCTCGATCGCATCCTGCTTCAATTGAAAGAACGCAAGCCAGCGAAGAAGTCCTCGGCGCTTGGCTGGATCTTTGCACGGCATCGCGCGCCGCAAACCAAAATCATGGGGCTTTATGTGCATGGCAGCGTCGGGCGTGGCAAAACCATGCTGATGGACCTGTTCTTTCGTATGGCGCCCGTGGAAAAGAAGCGGCGGGCGCATTTTCACGAATTCATGGCCGATGTGCATAATCGCATTCACATCCATCGACAGAAACTCAAGAATGGCGAGACAAAGCAGGCCGATCCCGTGCCGCCGGTGGCCGAGCAGCTAGCCGCCGAAGCCGGACTTTTGTGCTTTGATGAATTCACCGTTACCGATATTGCCGATGCAATGATCCTATCGCGGTTGTTTACCGAGCTGTTCGCGCGCGGCTGCATTCTGGTGGCGACCTCCAATGTCGAGCCGGACAATCTCTATCCAGATGGGTTGAACCGGGGCCTGTTTGTGCCGTTCATCGGCTTGCTCAAGCAATATGTCGAGATCCTCTCGCTCGATTCGCCGACCGACTACCGGCTGGAAAAGGCCGATCAGCTGCCGATCTACCTCTCTCCTGCGGATGCTGTAGCGGATCGGGAAATGGACCGGGCCTGGAAAATGATGACCGCAGGCCGTGCGGAAAAGCCTTTGGATATCGAGATGAAGGGCAGGCTTCTGCCAGTGAAACGGGCGGTTGGTAAAATGGCGCGCTTCACGTTTGCCGAGCTTTGCGAGCAGCCGCTCGGTGCCTCCGATTACCTGGCGCTTGCGGACCGGTTTCATACGATTTTCGTAGACCATATACCCTATCTCGGGCCCGAAAAACGCAATCAGACGAAGCGCTTCATCATCCTGATCGACGCACTCTATGACCATCATGTGCGGGTTCATGCCAGCGCTTCTGCCGAGCCGGAGGCCTTGCTGACGGCCAGAAAAGGAACCGAAGGGTTCGAATTCGACCGGACGGCATCGCGGCTGTTTGAGATGCGTAGCCGTGAATATCTCGAAGCGCATGCAGGCCGCATTGCCGAAATGTGAAGAATTGATGACTTAATATCTTACCTTTACGTAAGAATTTTATAGTCTAAACGATTGAAAAATATGCTCTCATAAATATCGGTTGCGCTTTTTTTCCGGTCGCGCTATGCGAATGGCCCAAAGGCCGGTCACTCTATTGGAGGGCCGACTTGGTTTTGGATCTAAAAGGAAGCACTTCAATGGCGCGCAACAAGATCGCACTTATTGGTTCTGGAATGATCGGTGGTACGCTGGCCCATCTGGCTGGCTTGAAAGAACTGGGCGACATCGTCCTGTTCGATATCGCCGATGGCGTACCGCAGGGTAAGGGTCTCGATATTGCGCAGTCGTCGCCCGTTGAAGGCTTCAATGCCAAGCTGACCGGTTCGAGCGACTACGCCGCTATCGAAGGTGCGGATGTCTGCATCGTCACCGCTGGTGTGCCCCGCAAGCCCGGCATGAGCCGCGACGACCTGCTCGGCATCAACCTCAAGGTCATGGAACAGGTTGGCGCTGGCATCAAGAAATATGCGCCAAACGCCTTCGTGATCTGCATCACCAACCCGCTCGATGCCATGGTCTGGGCATTGCAGAAGTTCTCCGGCCTTCCCGCCAACAAGGTTGTCGGCATGGCTGGCGTGCTCGACAGCTCGCGCTTCCGCCTTTTCCTGGCTGAAGAATTCAACGTTTCCGTTCAGGACGTCACCGCTTTCGTGCTTGGCGGTCATGGCGACACCATGGTGCCGCTGGCTCGTTACTCCACGGTCGGCGGTATCCCGCTGACCGATCTGGTCAAGATGGGCTGGGTCACCGCTGAACGCCTGGAAGAGATCATTCAGCGCACCCGTGATGGCGGCGCCGAAATCGTCGGCCTGCTGAAGACCGGTTCGGCTTTCTACGCACCAGCCGCTTCGGCAATTGAAATGGCTGAATCCTACCTCAAGGACAAGAAGCGCGTTCTGCCTTGCGCTGCGCACCTGACCGGTCAGTACGGCGTCAAGGACATGTATGTCGGCGTGCCCACGGTGATTGGTGCTGGCGGCGTCGAGCGCGTCATCGAGATCGAACTGAACAAGGACGAGGAAGCCGCCTTCCAGAAGTCGGTCGGCGCTGTCGCCGGTCTCTGCGAAGCCTGCATCAATATCGCTCCGGCTCTCAAGTAATCGCCTTTGGCGGCTGCGCCTTCATCTGCGGATGATGGCGCAGCCGCGCATGGTTTTAACGCAGTTCTAAGCCGGGCGGCATGACCGCTGGTTCTGGAATTGCTCCGAACACAGGACCAGACGATGAATATTCATGAATATCAGGCCAAGGCTCTGCTGAAGAGCTTTGGCGCACCGGTTGCCGAAGGTGTGGCAATCTTTTCCGCCGATGAAGCTGAGGCGGCCGCAAAGCAGCTTCCTGGCCCGCTTTATGTCGTCAAGAGCCAGATCCACGCTGGTGGTCGCGGCAAGGGCAAGTTTAAGGAACTTGGCCCGGATGCCAAGGGCGGCGTTCGCCTGGCTTTCTCGATTGATGAAGTGAAGTCGCATGTTGCTGAAATGCTCGGCAACACGCTGGTGACCAACCAGACCGGCCCTGCCGGCAAGCAGGTCAACCGCCTCTACATCGAAGACGGTGCAGACATCGAGCGCGAACTTTATCTGTCGCTGCTCGTAGACCGCGCTGTTGGTCAGGTTGCTTTCGTGGTTTCCACCGAAGGCGGCATGGACATTGAAACGGTTGCGCACGACACCCCAGAAAAGATCATCAGCGTTGCGATTGATCCAGAAGCTGGTGTAACGGCTGCCAATCTCGAAGCCCTGACAGCGGCTCTGCTGCTCGAAGGCGAAGCCAAGGCTGACGCTGAAAAGCTGTTCCCGATCCTGTACAAAGCCTTTGTCGAAAAGGACATGGCTCTGCTGGAAGTCAACCCGCTGATCGTCATGAAGAACGGTCGTATGCGCGTTCTCGACGCCAAGATGTCTTTCGATGGCAACGCTCTGTTCCGTCACGAAGACGTTGTGGCTCTGCGCGACAAGACCGAAGAAGACGCCAAGGAAATCGAAGCGTCCAAGTATGATCTGGCTTACGTTGCTCTCGACGGCAACATTGGCTGCATGGTCAACGGTGCTGGTCTCGCCATGGCAACCATGGACATCATCAAGCTCTATGGTGCTGAGCCGGCAAACTTCCTTGACGTTGGTGGCGGTGCGACCAAGGAAAAGGTTACGGCAGCCTTCAAGATCATCACTGCCGATCCGGCTGTGAAGGGCATTCTGGTCAACATCTTCGGCGGTATCATGAAGTGTGACGTGATTGCCGAAGGCGTTCTGGCTGCCGTCAAGGACGTCGGTCTCACCGTTCCACTCGTCGTTCGCCTCGAAGGCACCAATGTCGAGCTGGGCAAGAAAATCATCAACGAATCCGGTCTCAACGTCATTTCGGCGGATGATCTGGATGATGCTGCGCAGAAGATCGTCGCAGCCGTGAAGGCAGCGTGATCTGATGGCCGATACATCCAAGACCGTGAAGCGCCAGCCTTTTGGCCCGAATGAGACAGATATCAATCTGTGCTACTTCGTCTGCTTCGACAGCGAGCTTCCAACCGATGGCGACGTCGCCGAGCGTTGGGTGCATTTCAACGACAATGACGATGCGCTCGCCTATTTCGCTGACAAGTCCAAGGACGCGAGCCTCTATGTCTGGAAGGGCGAGCTTGCCATTGCCAAGGGCGACGGCCAGTTCGATTGGTTCTTTACCCAATGGTCCAAGAGCCTTGAGAAGCAACTGACGCAGAAGCCGGCCAAGGGCATGGGCTATCGCTTTTCCAATGACGCCTTTGAGGCATTTGAACCCCTCGAATTCGAGGAAGAGGAAGCCGAGTAATGTCGATTCTGATCAATAAAGACACCAAGGTTCTCGTACAGGGCCTGACCGGCAAGACCGGCACTTTCCATACCGAGCAGGCGCTTGCCTATTACGGCACCAAAATGGTCGGCGGTATTCATCCGGCCAAGGGCGGTAGCAACTGGACCGGCTCCAAGGGTGAAACCCTGCCGATCTTCGCTTCCGTTGCCGAAGGCAAGGACGTCACAGGCGCCAATGCATCGGTGATCTACGTACCGCCAGCCGGTGCTGCTGCTGCAATCATCGAAGCCATCGAAGCTGAAATTCCGCTGATCGTCTGCATCACGGAAGGCATTCCGGTTGCCGACATGGTCAAGGTCAAGGCTCGCCTCGACAAGTCCAAGTCGCGCCTGATCGGCCCCAACTGCCCGGGCGTGATGACGCCGGAAGAATGCAAGATCGGCATTATGCCGGGTTCGATCTTCCGCAAGGGTTCGGTTGGCGTGTTGTCGCGTTCCGGCACTTTGACCTATGAGGCCGTGTTCCAGACCTCGAACGAAGGCCTCGGCCAGACCTCGGCTGTCGGCATCGGCGGCGACCCGGTCAAGGGCACCGAGTTTATCGACATCCTGGAAATGTACCTCGCAGACGAAGCCACCAAGTCGATCATCATGATCGGTGAAATCGGCGGCTCTGCGGAAGAAGAAGCTGCACAGTTCCTCAAGGACGAAGCCAAGAAGGGCCGCAAGAAGCCGATGGTTGGCTTCATCGCTGGTCGTACGGCACCTCCCGGTCGCACCATGGGTCACGCAGGCGCTGTGATCTCTGGCGGCAAGGGCGGCGCGGAAGACAAGATCGAAGCTATGGAATCGGCTGGCATTCGGGTTTCGCCCTCGCCAGCCCGCCTTGGCAAGACGCTGGTTGAAGTTCTCAAGGGCTGAGACCACATAGAGATGAGCGGGCAGACGTCTTTATGGCGTCTGCCCGTGCAGGCATTTAAAGTCCAGCCGAGCGCAAGCCTTGACTGGCAGATATTCGACAAGCCGAATATTCGGTCGAATAGTTCGGTGATGACCTCAAGTCGGGAGGCGGGCACGAGGCCCGCAAAAAACCATGGCAAGGCAAGAAGCCAACGAGCAGTTTCAGATCACCTCGTTCCTGGACGGATCGAATGCGATCTATATCGAGCAGCTTTATGCGCGTTACGAAGACGATCCGGGTTCGGTATCGCCTGAGTGGCAATCCTTCTTCAAGGCGCTGGGCGATAATCCAAGCGACGTGAAAAAGGCGGCCAAGGGAGCCTCCTGGCAGCGGAGCAATTGGCCGCTGACGCCCCGCACCGATCTGGTTTCGGCGCTGGACGGCAATTGGGGTCTGGTTGAAAAGGCCATTGAAACCAAGGTCAAGGGCAAGGCTGAAGCCGCAGCCGTAACCACAGGCAAGCCAGTTTCTGAAACCGAAGTGTTGCAGGCGACCCGTGATAGCGTACGCGCTATCATGATGATCCGCGCTTATCGCATGCGCGGTCATTTGCATGCCAAGCTCGACCCGCTCGGCATTGCCACGGCGGTTGAAGATTACAACGAGCTGTCGCCATCGTCCTACGGCTTTACTGACGCTGATTTTGACCGCAAGATCTTCATCGATAACGTTCTGGGGCTGGAATATGCCACCGTGCGTGAGATGATCGAAATTCTTGAGCGCACCTATTGCTCGACGCTCGGTTTCGAATTCATGCACATTTCCAATCCGGAAGAAAAGGCCTGGATTCAAGAGCGCATCGAAGGCCCCGATAAAGGTGTTGATTTTACCGTCGAGGGCAAGAAAGCCATTCTGCAAAAGCTGGTTGAGGCTGAAGGCTTCGAGCAGTTCATTGATGTGAAGTACAAGGGCACCAAGCGCTTTGGTCTGGATGGCGGCGAATCGCTGATCCCGGCGCTGGAGCAGATTATCAAGCGCGGTGGTCAGGAAGGTCTCGAAGAGGTCGTGCTCGGCATGGCGCATCGCGGTCGTCTGAACGTATTGACCAATGTGATGCACAAGCCGCATCGCGCCGTGTTCCACGAGTTCAAGGGCGGTTCGTTCAAGCCTGATGAAGTCGAAGGCTCCGGCGACGTGAAGTACCATCTGGGTGCCTCGTCCGACCGCGAATTCGATGGCAACAAGGTTCACTTGTCGCTGACGGCCAACCCCTCGCATCTGGAAATCGTCAACCCCGTGGTGATGGGAAAGGCTCGCGCCAAGCAGGACCAGCTGGCCAAAGTCTGGGAAGGCGACGTGATTCCGCTGAAGGAACGCGCCAAGGTTCTTCCATTGCTGCTGCATGGCGACGCGGCCTTTGCGGGTCAGGGCGTTGTGGCTGAAATTCTTGGCCTGTCTGGTCTGCGCGGTCACCGCGTGGCTGGCACGATGCATGTGATCATCAATAACCAGATCGGCTTTACCACCAATCCGGGCTTCTCGCGCTCGTCGCCTTATCCATCGGATGTGGCCAAGATGATCGAAGCGCCGATCTTCCATGTGAATGGGGACGATCCGGAAGCTGTGGTTTATGCCGCCAAGGTGGCGACTGAATTCCGCATGAAGTTCCACAAGCCTGTGGTTGTGGACATGTTCTGCTACCGCCGCTTTGGCCATAATGAAGGTGATGAACCTTCGTTTACCCAGCCAAAGATGTACAAGGAAATTCGTGCCCACAAGACCGTTGTTCAGGTCTATGGCGATCGCTTGATTGCTGAAGGCGTGATTACCGAAGGCGATCTTGAAAAGATGAAAGCCGATTGGCGCGCCAATCTTGAGCAGGAATTCGAGGCTGGCCAGTCCTACAAGCCCAACAAGGCTGACTGGCTGGATGGCGTCTGGTCCGGTCTTCGCGCTGCCGACAATGCCGATGAGCAGCGTCGCGGCAAGACAGCCATGCCGATGAAGTCCCTGAAGGAGATCGGTCGCAAGCTGTCGACCATTCCTGATGGCTTCAAAGCGCATCGCACCATCCAGCGCTTCATGGAAAACCGCGCCCAGATGATCGAGACCGGCGAAGGTATCGATTGGGCGATGGCCGAGGCCCTGGCTTTCGGTTCGCTGGTCGTCGAAGGCCACAAGATCCGCCTGTCCGGTCAGGATTGCGAGCGCGGCACATTCAGCCAGCGTCATTCGGTACTCTACGATCAGGAAACCGAGGATCGCTACATTCCGTTGGCCAACCTCGCACCTAACCAGGCCCGCTACGAAGTCATCAATTCGATGCTGTCGGAAGAGGCCGTGCTTGGCTTCGAATACGGCTATTCTCTGGCCCGCCCGAATGCACTGACCCTGTGGGAAGCCCAGTTCGGTGACTTCGCCAACGGCGCCCAGGTGGTGTTCGACCAGTTCATCTCGTCGGGTGAACGCAAGTGGCTTCGCATGTCCGGCCTCGTCTGCCTTCTGCCGCATGGCTATGAAGGTCAGGGACCGGAACACTCTTCGGCTCGTCTGGAGCGCTGGCTGCAAATGTGCGCTGAAGACAATATGCAGGTGGCTAACGTCACGACGCCGAGCAATTATTACCATATCCTGCGCCGTCAGGTGAAACGCGACTTCCGCAAGCCGCTGATCCTGATGACGCCGAAGTCGCTGCTGCGCCACAAGCGGGCCCAGTCGACCCTGGCGGAAATGGCAGGCGAAAGCTCGTTCCATCGCTTGCTGTGGGATGATGCCGAGATCATCAAGGACGGTCCGATCAAGCTCCAGAAGGATGCCAAGATCCGCCGCGTGGTGATGTGTAGCGGCAAGGTTTACTATGACCTGCTGGAAGAGCGCGAAAAGCGTGGCATCGACGATGTGTACCTGCTGCGTATCGAACAGCTCTATCCGTTCCCGGCCAAGGCGCTGATCAATGAGCTCAGCCGCTTCCGCAATGCGGAAATGGTCTGGTGCCAGGAAGAGCCGAAGAACATGGGGGCCTGGTCCTTCATCGATCCTTACCTGGAATGGGTGCTGGCTCACATCGACGCCAAGTATCAGCGCGTGCGCTATACCGGCCGTCCGGCTGCCGCCTCTCCGGCAACGGGCCTGATGTCCAAGCACCTCGCCCAGCTGCAAGCCTTCCTGGAGGACGCACTCGGCGGCTGATGCCGCCGGGTCCACCCTTTCGCTCGAAATCCATATCGATCAACGGAATTTATCATCATGGCCACTGAAATCCGCGTCCCCACTCTGGGTGAATCCGTCAGCGAAGCCACCGTCGGCACCTGGTTCAAGAAAGTCGGCGATGTCGTCAAGGCGGACGAGCCGCTCGTGGAACTGGAAACCGACAAGGTAACGGTTGAAGTCCCTTGTCCCGCTTCGGGCGTTCTGACCGAAATCGTCGCCCAGAACGGTGAAACGGTTGGTCTTGGCGCTCTGCTCGGCCAGATCGCCGAGGGCGCATCGGCTGGTGCGGCTGCACCTGCTCCTGCTGCTGCCCCGGCGCCAGCTGCTACACCTGCACAGGCGGCCCCTGCCGCTCCGGCTGCAGGCTCCGCCATGCCGGCAGCGCCGGCCGCAGCGAAAATGCTGGCTGAAAACAATATCTCCGCCGATCAGGTGGATGGCTCCGGCAAGCGTGGCCAGGTGTTGAAGGGCGATGTGATCGCCGCTGTCGCAAAGGGTGCAACGGCGCCTGCCGCTGCTCCAGCCCCGGTTGCTGCGCCGCGTCCGGTGTCGTCTGCCGACGATGCATCGCGCGAAGAGCGCGTCAAGATGACCCGCCTGCGCCAGACCATTGCCAAGCGCCTGAAGGATGCGCAGAACACGGCTGCCATGCTGACCACCTATAACGAGGTGGACATGTCGGCAGTGATGAGCCTGCGCAACAAATACAAGGACATTTTCGAAAAGAAGCATGGCGTCAAGCTGGGCTTCATGGGCTTCTTCACCAAGGCCGTCACCCACGCCCTGAAGGAACTGCCTGCCGTCAACGCTGAGATCGACGGCACCGATATCATCTACAAGAACTACTGCCATGTCGGAATGGCCGTCGGCACCGACAAGGGCCTGGTTGTTCCTGTGATCCGCGATGCGGACCAGATGTCGATTTCGGAAGTCGAAAAGGATCTCGGTCGTCTTGCCAAGGCTGCCCGTGATGGTTCGCTCTCCATGGCCGACATGCAGGGCGGCACGTTCACCATCACCAATGGTGGTGTGTATGGTTCGCTGATGTCTTCGCCGATCCTCAATGCACCGCAGTCCGGTATTCTGGGCATGCACAAGATCCAGGATCGTCCGGTCGTGGTCGGTGGCCAGATCGTGATCCGTCCGATGATGTATCTGGCGCTGTCCTACGACCACCGGATCGTTGACGGCAAGGAAGCCGTGACCTTCCTCGTGCGCGTCAAGGAAAGCCTTGAAGATCCGGAACGTCTGGTTCTGGACCTCTAATTCTTCGCAAGCGATGAAATCATTTTCCGCTGCCAATAGGTGGCGGAAGATGTCAGAGCACAAAATGCGATGCGGCATTCCATCCGGAATGGTGTGAACCAAAAAGTGGAGCATGAACATGCAACCGACTTTTCTTGCCGCGTCGCCTTTTTTGCCGCTGATTGGTATCAGTGTGATCCTGTTGATCGTCCACATCATGCTGCAAGGCATGACGGCGACCAAGGAACTCGGGACAAACTGGAATGCCGGGCCGAGGGATGATGACAGGAAACCGACCGGTCAGCTCGCGGGCCGTGCGGCGCGGGCCTCCAGGAATTTCCGCGAGACCTATCCGGGGTTCATTGCGCTTGCATTCGGCCTCATTCTGGCTGGTGATCCGCATGGGTTCGGCCTGATCGGTGCCTGGGTATGGCTGGTATGCCGGATTATTTATATTCCGCTTTATCTGGCGGGAGTTCCCTATATCCGGTCTCTGGTATGGGTGGGCTCAATGGCAGGTCTGGTGGCAATGCTGTTGGTCCTGTTGTTTTAAGCGGCTGCTTATGGCGGAGTGAGGAAAGTCGATGCATCCCTATCTGTTTGAACTCGCATCCCTGATGGCTATTTTCGCCTTCGCTATCGTCTCTCCCGGTGCTGATCTGGCCATGGTCATGCGCCAGTCCCTGGTACATGGACGGCGTGAGGCGATCATCACCAGTATCGGCGTCGGTTCGTCGCTGATGTTTCATGTGACCTACACCATTCTCGGGCTTGGCCTGATCATTTCCCAGTCGATCTACCTGTTCAATATCGTCAAATGGTGTGGTGTCGCCTATCTGCTTTACATTGGTGTGAAGTCATTGCGGGCGGGTAAATCCGACATGACGGCGCAGCCGCGCGTGGAGGCGGGGGATCATAAACGCCAGTCGATCTCCAAGTCCTTCTTTCTCGGGTTTGCAGCCAATGCACTCAATCCGAAACCGGTGTTTTTCTTCCTGTCGATCTTCTCAACGGTGGTTAGCATTCACACGCCGATCGCGGTTAAGTTCGGATATGGCCTTGTCATGGCAACCTGCCTGATCACCTGGTTTGTCGGCGTCAGTATCTTCATGACGACGCCGAAAATGCGTGCGGCCTTTTCACGCGCCAGCCAATGGATCGACCGCATCAGCGGCGCAGTCTTCATTGTGCTTGGTTTGAAGCTAGCGACGGAAAAGGCCAGTTAATGTGAGCGCTTTGCGCTTGTCTCATGCGGGCCTTGGCCCTGTCTGTTCGTGATTTTGCCGGTACCCACAATGACGGGCGGCATAACGTTTGATGTGAAGGAATGATTGAATGGCATATGATCTTGTTGTCATCGGTAGCGGCCCCGGCGGTTATGTCTGCGCGATCAAGGCTGCCCAGCTTGGAATGAAGGTGGCTGTTGTCGAGAAGCGTGCCACCTATGGCGGCACCTGCCTCAATATCGGTTGCATTCCATCGAAAGCGCTGCTGCATGCGTCCGAAATGTTCCACCATGCCGCCCATGGCATGGCTGAGCTCGGTGTGGATGTCAGCGCGCCGGTCCTGAACCTGCCGAAGATGATGGCGCACAAGGATGCGACCGTGAAAGCCAATGTCGAAGGCGTGTCCTTCCTGTTCAAGAAGAACAAGATCGATGGCGTCATCGGCATGGGCAAGATCGTGGCTGCCGGCAAGGTCTCTGTCACCAATGACAAGGGTGAAGAACAGATCCTCGAAACCAAGAACATCGTCATCGCCACCGGCTCGGATGTGGCTGGCATTCCCGGCGTTGCCGTAGATATCGACGAGAAGATCATCGTCTCCTCCACTGGAGGCATTGCTCTGGACAAAGTGCCGGGCAAGATGATCGTGGTTGGCGGCGGCGTGATTGGCCTTGAGCTTGGCTCGGTCTGGGCGCGTCTGGGTGCCAAGGTCACTGTGGTCGAATATCTCGACACTATTCTCGGCGGCATGGATGGCGAAGTCTCCAAGCAGTTCCAGCGCATGCTGGTCAAGCAGGGCATGGAATTCAACCTCGGTGCCAAGGTGACCGCCGTTGAAAAGACCGGTACCGGCGCCAAGGTGACGTTCGAGCCTGCCAAGGGCGGCGAAGCGACCGTGCTGGAAGCAGATGTCGTGTTGATCGCCACGGGCCGCAAGCCTTACACCACCGGCCTTGGGCTGGAAGCTGTTGGTGTTGCGCTCGACAACCGTGGCCGCGTCGAAATCGACAACCACTTCCAGACCAATGTTGCCGGCATTTACGCCATTGGTGACGTGGTCAAGGGTCCAATGCTGGCGCATAAGGCTGAAGACGAAGGCGTGGCGCTGGCTGAAATCCTCTCTGGCCAGCACGGCCACGTGAATTACGATGTCATTCCCGGCGTGGTTTACACCCAGCCGGAAGTGGCCTCTGTCGGCAAGACGGAAGAAGAGCTGAAGGCCGCAGGCGTCGCCTACAAGGTCGGAAAATTCCCCTTCACCGCCAATGGCCGCGCCCGCGCCATGCAGGCGACGGACGGTTTCGTCAAGGTTCTCGCTGATAAGGAGACCGACCGGGTGCTTGGCGTTCACATCATCGGCCTTGGGGCAGGTGAAATGATCCATGAAGCAGCTGTGTTGATGGAATTCGGCGGCTCTTCGGAAGATCTTGGCCGCACCTGCCATGCGCATCCGACCATGTCGGAAGCCGTGAAGGAAGCAGCAATGGCCACCTTCGCCAAGCCGATCCACATGTGATCCGCGCTCTTTTTTAAAAGAAGAGAGAAGTCGGTTATTATCGTTTTGCAATATTAAGAGCCGTGGCTTGATGTTCAAGCCACGGCTTTTCTGATTTTATTGCATGGCCGTCAGGGTGAAGCCCTGAGCACGCAGCAATTCGACCAGACCTTTTTCGCCCGGAAGATGTAAGGCGCCGACCGCCATGAAGATCTTGCCTTGGTTGAGATGCGGCCCAGCGCGCTCTGCCATCACCATGTTGCGGTCGATCACGATCCGCTGGTCGAAATCGGTATGGCCGTCAGGTTTGGCGGTCTTGGCATCCGGTGCAACCGCTTGCAGCATCGGCATGATCTCGCCGACCTCGCCTTTCAGGTAAAGGGAGATCATGGTTTCATTGATGTCATTGATCTTGTCACCAAGCTCGACGGCCTCGATCAGCGATTGTAAATGAAAAGCCATCGGCAGGTCATTCATTGCGGCCAATTGTTCGGCATAGGTTTCCAGTCCGACCACCCGCTTGCCGGCCTTGGCGGCATTTTCGGCAATCTGCTTGTCGAGGAAGGACTGTCCCTCGGCTTTGCGGGCCTTTTCGCAGGCCGGAAGTGCCACGAAAGCCGCGAGAATCCAGGGCTTCATCCTGTTGACGGCGGTGAGCGACAGACCTCGTTCTTTCAGTCCGGTTTCGAGCGTTGCCGTCTGCTCCGGTGTCAGGCGGCTGGCAATCGTCGTACCATCGGTAAACATTGACAGTTCGGGCTTTGCCAGAAGCGCGAGGGCGGCTTTCTTGTCGTCGAGGACCTCATCGGATTCAACGATAATGGTATCGGCTGCCGCTGCTGCGTCCGGTGCGCCTTTCGGCATCGTCAGCACGCGCAGGTCGGTGACATGCATGGTGCCAAGCAGGAAGGACGGTGCAATGCCGGGCTTTTCGATCTTCCAGAAAATCGAATGGCCATTCGGCACCTTGGCCGCTTCGGCCTCCAGCGCTTGATAGGCTTTCGGGTCCTTTTGCTGTAACTCCGGCAGGAGATTGCGTCCGGTACAGGAGAGATCCTCGGCCCTGACAAAGCTTGAGGACACGATAGCTGCAATCAGCAGCGTCAGGAACAGCAGTGGCACGGCCATGACGATGGCCAAGGCGGGTTCAGTCCAGCGGGGGGCAGCCAAGCGGAGGGGAGCCCAGCCGAAAACGCTTATGTTTATCGCTGACATATTCTTGGCTTTAAACATCCTGTCTGCTTTCTAATGTCCATCTGGGCGCGTCTGCCCGGCGACGCCGGTTGCGTTTTGCCGAACCCTATTTCCCAAATTTAAACATTTGGTATCACGCGCGGGGATGCGCCCGGTCATACACATCCAGCAGCCGTGCCGAATCCACGCCGGTATAGATCTGGGTGGTGGAAAGGCTGGCATGGCCGAGCAATTCCTGAATGGTGCGCAGGTCGCCGCCCCCGCTCAGCAGATGCGTGGCAAAGGAATGGCGCAATGCGTGCGGCGTTGCGGTATCCGGCAGACCGAGTGCCGAGCGCAACCGCTGCATTTCCCGCTGGATGATGCCTTGCTGCAACTTCCCGCCGCGCGCACCGCGAAACAGCGGCTCTGCGGCTGGCAGGTGATAGGGGCAGAGGCTTTGATAGGTTTCAACCGCTTGCCGCACGATAGGCAAGAGCGGCACGAGCCGGGTCTTGTTGCCTTTGCCGGTCACACGCAGCGTGGTCGTCGTGGCGACGATATCGGCGGGTGTGAGGTTCAGCGCTTCAGAAATGCGCAGGCCGCAGCCATAGAGCAAAGCAAAAACCGCGGCGTCCCTTGCCGCGATCCAAGGCTCCTCATTCAATTGTGTTTCTGCGGCCACCACCGTCAAAGCCTGGGCGGCACTGAGCGGCTTGGGCAGCGATTTCGGCTGCTTGGGTGAGCGGATGGCACCGGCACCGGCGGCATTGACCAGACCCTTGCGTTCCAGATAGCGCAACAGCGACCGGACACCGGCGAGATGGCGTCCGAGCGAGCGCGCGCCAGCACCTTCCTTGCGGCGCGACGACAAAAATGCGCGCAGGTCGGAAGGTCGTAACGCCTTGATATCATCGATTGACGGAGGACCGCCGAAATAACCGGTTAGAAAGCTGAGAAACTGACGGGTATCGCGTTCATAGGCGGTCAACGTATGATCGGCGAGCCGCCTTTGTCCAGACAGGCTGGCAAGCCAATTCTGGCGTTCCGCCATCAGGTCGGGGGCGGCAATCAACAGCAATTCTGTCACGGCAGGGCCTTCGTGATTGATCGTCTTATACAGTGGTTGTCTGTCTAGATTTTAAACAGTCCACGTCGCACATCAAAGCCATCCTGCAGGAGAGCCATTAGGGAAGGATTAACCGAGGTGCTCAGGTCACCGGGCAGATGCGACGCATGCCAAGGCGTGCATTGAAAGTATTAAATATACTCATAGTTTATGTTGGTTTAACAATCGTCAAAATCGATTCTATACTTTGGTTTTATACCCTCGATATCTAGGGGTTATTTTGAATCTATTAATATTCAGAATATCTAAATGGTGGCCAATCTGGAGATCTTGCGGGAAGATCTCGCTTGGCGAAAGAAACCAATATGCAGTTTAAGTCCATACAAATGAAAATAGCCGTGCTTGCAGGTCTTTGCGTCCTGTCGGCCACGGCTGGCCTGGTCGGCTATGGCATTGTCTCCGCCGGGCAGACAAGGGATTTTGTCGGCGATAACGTCACCAAGCTCACCGAAGCCAAAACCCGTGAAGCCCTCTCCACGCTCGCTTCCACCCAATCGGGCATTATCCGGTCATCGCTGGATGGCGCTTTCGATGCCGCACGGAACCTGGCACGCAGTTTTGAGGTCGTTGCAGGCGACAAGGTCCATGGTACGGCGGTGGAGCTGAGGCGCGGGCAACTTAACGCCATGTTGCTGAACCTGCTCAAGGATAATCCACGTTTCAACGGCACCTATAGCGCCTGGGAGCCGAACGCGCTCGATGGCAATGACAGCCAGTTCCGCGACCGCCGCGATCTGGGGTCCGATTCGACGGGGCGCTTCCTGCCCTATTGGACCCGGGATGCGGCGGGCAAGATCGCCATTCAGCCGCTTGTCGAATATGACAGTGCGGAATTGCATCCGAATGGAGTGATGAAGGGCGGCTGGTATATCGGCCCGCAGCAAGGAGGGGGCGAGAGCATTCTCGATCCATTGCCCTATATCGTTCAGGGCAAGAACGTGTTTCTTGCCACCATGTCTGTGCCGATCATGATTGATGGCAAGTTTCGAGGTGTCGCCGGGGCCGATTTCGATCTCGGCTTCGTGCAGAAGCTGGCAGAGGAGGTGCGCGCCTCAATCTACGGCGGCAAGGCCGGCGTTAAGATCGTCAGTTACAAGGGGCTGGTGGTCGCCGATAGCGAGCATCCCGATACAATCGGGCAGCGTTTTGACAAGACGATACCAGCGCTCTCCAGCCTTCTGCCGATGATTCAGGCTGGCAAGGCCGACGTTCTTGCCGATGCCGATCAGTTTCAGGCATTTTCCCCAATCGCCATCGGGCGTACCAAGACACCATGGTCGGTGATCGTGTCTGTGCCCAGGCCGGTGGCGATGGCCGAGGCAATCAGCCTGGACCAGGCGCTGACCCAGCGCGGCGGCAGCGATATCATCTTCCAGGCTATCGTCGCCCTTATCATCGCGGCCGGCGGTATCGGCGCCATGTGGTTCGTGGCGCTCAGCATTGCCAAGCCCATCCGGGCCATGACGGCCAGCATGGGCCAGCTTGCCGGTGGCGAGACGGATATCACCATTCCTGGCGCGGGCAGGGCCGATGAAATCGGTGCTATGGCCGATGCGGTCGGCGTGTTCCGTGACAATGCCGTCGCTAACCGCCAGTTGGAGCAGGATGCGGCCGCCAGCCGCCAGACGACGGAAACCGAACGCCGCCGCACCGCAGAAGTCGACAGATTGCGGGCCGAAGCGATGGCCCAGGCCACGTCCGGCCTTGCCGATGGCCTCAAGCATCTTGCCAATGCCGATCTGACGTTCCGGCTGGACCAGCCCTTCGCGCCAGAATTCGAAAGCCTGCGGGCCGATTTCAACGCGGCCATCACCCAGTTGCGCGAGGCGATGATCGCCGTGACCCAGGCCTCGCAATCGATTGACAATGGCTCACTGGAAATCAGCGGTAGTTCCGATGAACTGTCGAAGCGCACGGAACAACAGGCGGCATCGCTGGAAGAGACGGCGGCGGCCCTCGACCAGATCACCGCCAATGTCGGCAATTCTTCCAAGCGTGCCGAAGAAGCCAGAACAGTCGCCGTCGAGGCCAATAGCAGTGCGACCAGCTCGGGCCGTGTTGTGGCGGATGCGGTCAATGCCATGCAGCGCATCGAACAATCGTCCAACCAGATCGCCAATATTATCGGGGTGATCGATGAGATTGCTTTCCAGACCAATCTTCTGGCGCTGAACGCTGGCGTGGAAGCGGCGCGGGCGGGCGAGGCTGGCAAGGGTTTTGCCGTCGTCGCTCAGGAAGTCCGCGAGCTTGCCCAGCGCTCTGCCCAGGCGGCCCGCGAAATCAAGGAACTGATCCGCAATTCGACGGTCGAAGTGGACAGAGGCGTGGAACTGGTGCGCAATACCGGCGAATCACTAAAGACCATTGTGGATTATATCGTGACGATCAATCGGCATATGGATGCCATTGCTCTGTCCGCACGCGAACAGTCCGTCGGTCTGTCCGAAGTCAACACCGCTGTAAACCAGATGGACCAGGTAACCCAGAAAAATGCCGCCATGGTCGAGGAAACCAATGCGGCGAGTGCGGCGCTGGCCTCCGAGGCAACGGTTCTGCTTGATCTGGTCCGGCGGTTTAATCTTCATCCCGCCCATGGAGCCACCGGTTCCCAGCCATCGACCGGTTTGCGGCGGGTGGGGTGAGTACCCTACTGCCCGCATCCATCCCAGTGTCGGGTGCGGGCTATCACGGCGTAAATTTCCGGTTCCATTTTGTTCTGTTCGGGGGCATGGTCCGGCGCAATGAGCACCGAATCGTCAGATCTGTTTGGTCCGCGCGCCAAGGCCGGTCCTGCCCGCCGCGCCGTCCCCGTCCTGGTGCCCTTGCCGGCGCCGGGGCCTTACAGTTACGCCGTTCCCGATGAGATGATGCTGACGCCTGGCGCCATCGTGCAGGTGCCGCTTGGGCCGCGCAAAGTGGTTGGCGTTGTCTGGGACGGCGACGATGATGGGGCCAAGGTTGATCCCGCCAAATTGCGTAGTATTGAGAAACTGTTCGATTGCCCTCCGTTGGATGCGGGCATGCGCCGGTTCATCGACTGGGTGGCGGCCTATACTCTTTCTCCACCCGGATTGGTGGCTCGCATGGCTTTGCGCGCGCCTGCCGCCTTCGATCCTGACCCGATGATCGAAGGTTTACGCTACAGCGGTCATGCCCCGGAAAAACTGACCCCGGCTCGCAGGAAAGTGCTGGAATTGGCTGAGGATGGGCTTTCCTGGACCAAGAGCGGGCTTGCTCATGCGGCAGGGGTCTCGACCTCGGTTGTTGATGGCATGGCAAAGCTCGGCCTGTTTGAAACCGTATTTCTGCCGCCTCCACCGCTGGTGGCGCTGCCGGACTCGGATTACGCCGCCCATCGTCTTTCCGGTCCGCAACTGGGTGCAGCTGAGGTGTTGGTGGAAAGTGTTCGGGACGGCGGGTTTTCGGTGGCATTGATTGATGGCGTCACAGGGTCCGGCAAGACGGAAGTCTATTTCGAAGCAATTGCCGAAACCCTGCGTCAGGGCCGCCAGGTGCTGATCCTTTTGCCGGAAATCGCCCTGACCACGGCGTTTCTGGAAAGATTTCAGGACCGGTTTGGCGCCAAGCCCGGCGAATGGCATTCCGATCTTGCCACCCGGACCCGTGAAAAAGTCTGGCGTCAGACAGCGACAGGCGACATCCGGGTGGTGGCCGGTGCGCGTTCGGCGCTGTTTCTGCCCTTTGCCGATCTGGGGCTGATCATTGTCGATGAAGAGCATGATCCGGCCTTCAAGCAGGAAGACAGGGTGTTTTATAATGCCCGCGACATGGCGGTGGTGCGGGCGCGGATTGCTGGCATTCCCGCCGTGCTGGTCTCGGCCACGCCATCCGTCGAAAGCCAGGTCAACAGTTATAGCGGTCGCTACAAGCGTATTCACCTGCCAACCCGTTTTGCCGATGCGGCGATGCCGGATCTGCATCTTGTCGATATGCGCCGCCATCCGCCGGAAAGGGGCGGGTTTCTTTCGCCTCTCATGCTGCGGGCCATCGGCAAGACGGTGGAAAAACAGCAGCAGGCGCTGTTGTTTCTCAATCGGCGGGGCTATGCGCCGCTCACGCTGTGCCGGGTCTGCGGCCACCGTTTCCAATGTCCGCAATGTTCCAGCTGGCTGGTGGAGCACCGGTTTCGCGGCCAGATTCAATGCCATCAATGCGGTTATGCCGAGCCGACGCCCAATGCCTGCCCCGAATGCGGGACGCTGGACCATCTCGTTGCCTGCGGGCCGGGGGTGGAGCGGATTGCCGAGGAGGTGGAACGGCACTTCCCAGACGCGCGCACTCTGGTCTTGTCGTCGGATCTCGGCGGCGTCAAGCGGCTCAGACTGGAACTGGAAGCCATTGCCAAGGGCGAAGCGGATATTGTCATCGGCACGCAATTGGTGGCCAAGGGGCATAATTTCCCGCTGATGACGCTTGTCGGCATCGTCGATGCCGATATCGGTCTTGCCAATGGCGATCCACGCGCCGCTGAGCGAACCTTCCAATTGCTCAGTCAGGTGACGGGTCGGGCGGGGCGCACCGGCTTGAAAAGCCATGGACTTTTGCAGACCTATCAACCGCAGCATCCGGTGATGCAAGCCATCGTCTCCGGCGATGCCGATGCCTTTTATGAGCGGGAAATTACCGAGCGGGAGCGGGCGGTGCTGCCGCCTTACGGGCGGCTTGTCTCGATCATCGTGTCGGCGGACAACAGGGCGGATGCCGAAACACATGCCCGGCAATTGCGCCAGGCCGCCCCTGCCGTCAGCGGCATCGCCATTCTGGGGCCAGCCGAGGCACCGCTGGCGTTGATCCGTGGCCGCCATCGTTTCCGCCTGCTCATTCATGGCCGCAAAGCCAGCGACATGCAGGCTTTTGTCGCTGCGATGCTGAGCAACGGCCCGAAAGAGCGTCGCTCCATCCAGGTGCAAGTGGATGTCGATCCGCAGAGCTTTCTTTGATGCCGGGGAATACGACGGGTGATTTCCAATAATCCCTCGTAAAAAGGACCTTCAGCGCTTGAGGTGACGAAAGCCAGATATTGCGCCTGGATTTGCCTGTGGCATAAGAGCGCAAATACGATTCATCCTCCTGTTTTGCGCCGTATCCAGGCCTGAGACAGGGACGATCACAGAGGACCACCAGAGGCTGCTATGGAATTCTATTTTCCGACCGAAACCGGCGAGCAACTGGCCTTTGCCAGCGCCGCGCTCTTTGCCCTTCTGGGCCTGTTCATCATGTTTGCCCCGGGCATCACCCTTCGGGGGCTCGGCTTGAGCGGGTGGGAGGGCCGCCGGGAAGGGTTGGCCGCGCTACGTCTGGGTGGCGGCATGATGACCGGCCTTGGCGCAAGCGCCGTGATGCTGGCCCAGCCAATGCTCTATCTGGCCTATGGGATCACTCTGGGGGTCGGGCTGTTTGGTTTGATTTTGTCGATCCTGTCGGACCATGGGGGAGCTCGCGGAGCGACCTGGCGCAATTTTCTACTTATAATTGCCGTTACTGTTTTAGGCATTTTGCCTTTCATCTACGTCTTTGGCCTAGTGTGACGCGATTTCGCGCAATCCGCCTCATTAATTTGACGGTGAAGATCACAAAATCGTCAAAAGCGGGTTGCCCTCCTCGTTTATTCCGTTAATACCCGTGTTGCGAGTCCGGGGATCGTATGCTAGACGGACCGCAAATTTGGACGATACAAGCTGCACTGCTTGTGAAGTCCGGGGGAAAACTTAAACGATATCAAACTGGTGTTGCGCCAGCCGGCGCATGCGACAGTTTTGAGTAACATTCAGGGAATTTTGTGCCCGTGGCAGACACATCCCAGCCTATGTCCGGTCAGCCGGTTTCCGCAGTTGCAGAGCGCTATGCGTCGTCGCTTTTCGAGCTGGCGCGCGAGGCGGATTCTGTGGATGCGGTGGCTGGTGATCTCAATCGTTTCCAGGCGATGATCGACGAGAGCGTTGATCTGCAGCGGCTGGTGACCAGCCCGGCCTTCACCAGCGAGCAGCAGGCTTCTGCCATCGCAGCTCTGTGTGACAAGGCTGAAATTGGCGGCCTCGTCGGCAATTTCCTGAAGCTCGTTACAGCCAATCGTCGCCTGTTTGCCGTTCCCGGCATGATCGCAGCCTTCCGCATTATCGCGGCGCGCCACCGTGGCGAACTGGCTGCTGATGTGACCTCTGCTCATGCGCTGACCCCGGCGCAGGAAACCGAACTGAAGGAGGCGCTGAAGAGCGCGACCGGAAAGACCGTTACGATGTTCGTGACTGTCGATCCGTCTCTCCTGGGTGGTCTGATCGTCAAGATCGGCTCCCGTCAGATAGACACGTCTCTTCGCACCAAACTTTCCACCCTTAAGCTTGCACTGAAAGAGGTTGGCTGATGGATATCCGCGCCGCGGAAATTTCCGCAATTCTGAAAAATCAAATCAAGAACTTTGGCCAGGACGCTGAAGTTTCCGAAGTCGGCCAGGTTCTGTCCGTCGGTGACGGTATTGCCCGCGTCTACGGTCTGGACAATGTTCAGGCCGGTGAAATGGTCGAGTTTCCCGGTGGTATCCGGGGTATGGCGCTGAACCTCGAATCCGACAATGTCGGCGTGGTTATCTTCGGCTCCGACCGCGACATCAAGGAAGGCGACACCGTTAAGCGGACCGGCGCCATCGTTGAAGTTCCTGTTGGTCCTGAGCTGCTGGGTCGCGTTGTTGACGCTCTCGGCAATCCGATTGACGGCAAAGGTCCGATCAACTCGGCAATCCGTTCGCGCGTTGACGTCAAGGCTCCTGGTATTATTCCGCGCAAGGGCGTTCATGAGCCGATGTCGACAGGCATCAAGGCTATCGATGCTCTGATCCCGGTTGGTCGCGGCCAGCGCGAGTTGGTCATTGGCGACCGTCAGACCGGCAAGACCGCCATCATTCTCGACACCTTCCTCAATCAGAAGCCTGCACATGATGCTGGTGGCGATGACAAGATGTTCTGCGTTTACGTGGCTATCGGCCAGAAGCGCTCCACCGTCGCCCAGTTCGTCAAGGTTCTGGAAGAGCGTGGCGCTCTGAAATACTCCATCATCATCGCGGCAACCGCTTCTGATCCTGCTCCTATGCAGTATCTGGCTCCGTTCGCTGGCTGCACGATGGGCGAATATTTCCGCGATAAGGGCCAGCACGCCCTGATCGCTTACGACGACTTGTCCAAGCAGGCTGTTGCTTACCGTCAGATGTCGCTGTTGCTGCGTCGTCCTCCGGGCCGCGAAGCTTATCCTGGTGACGTTTTCTATCTGCATTCGCGTCTGCTTGAGCGTGCTGCCAAGCTCTCCGACGAGCGTGGCGCTGGTTCGCTCACCGCTCTGCCGGTGATTGAAACCCAGGGCAACGACGTGTCGGCCTTCATTCCGACCAACGTGATCTCGATCACCGACGGCCAGATCTTCCTTGAAACCGACCTGTTCTATCAAGGCATTCGTCCCGCTGTGAACGTTGGTTTGTCGGTTTCGCGTGTTGGTTCTGCCGCTCAGATCAAGGCCATGAAGCAGGTTGCTGGCTCGATCAAGGGTGAGCTTGCCCAGTATCGTGAAATGGCCGCCTTCGCCCAGTTCGGTTCCGACCTTGATGCTGCCACGCAGCGCTTGCTGAACCGTGGTGCGCGCCTCACCGAACTTTTGAAGCAGCCGCAATTTTCCCCGTTGAAGGTGGAGGAGCAGGTTGTTGTGATTTTCGCTGGTGTCAACGGATATCTCGATAAGCTTGCCGTCAGTGATGTCGGTCGGTTTGAGCATGGCGTGCTTTCCTATCTCCGGACAGAAGGCAAGGACATTCTCGATGCAATCCGCACGGAGAAGGCTATCAGCGACGACGTCAAGGGCAAGCTCAAGACTGCTCTCGATACGTTCGCAAAGTCTTTCGCCTAAATCGGACTCGAGCCAAGGACGGATTAACGGATGCCTTCACTAAAGGATCTGAAAAACCGGATCGCCTCCGTCAAGGCGACGCAGAAAATCACCAAAGCGATGAAAATGGTCGCTGCGGCTAAGTTGCGTCGTGCGCAGGAGGCGGCCGAGGCCGCCCGGCCGTATTCCCAGCGCATGGGCGCCGTTCTCGCCAATATCGCCCAGGCGGTTGGCAGTGATGACGGCGTGTCCACGCTGATGACGGGCACTGGCAAGGACGACGTGCATCTGCTCGTCGTCTGCACGGCCGAGCGTGGTCTTTGCGGCGGTTTCAATTCACAGATCTCGCGCTTTGCGCGTGATCATGTGCGCAGCTTGCTGGCAGCGGGTAAGACCGTGAAGATCTATTGCGTCGGCAAGAAGGGCTATGACAGTTTGCGCC
This sequence comes from Agrobacterium vitis, assembly GCF_013337045.2. NCBI lineage: Bacteria > Pseudomonadati > Pseudomonadota > Alphaproteobacteria > Hyphomicrobiales > Rhizobiaceae > Gillisella > Gillisella vitis. The sequence continues at coordinate 3,189,332 of NZ_CP118259.1, read as the reverse complement.
GGGAATTCGGTGCATTGATCGTCGAGCGGACAGAGTTTCGCGAGGTCAAGCGCGTTGCGTTTGAAAATGCGGATACGGTTGCTCGCAAGGTGATCTCCATGTTCGACAAGGGCGAATTCGACGTCTGCACCTTGTTCTATTCGGAGTTCAAGTCGGTTATAAGCCAGATCCCGACAGCCCGTCAGTTGATTCCAGCGGCTGTTGGCGATGCTCCGGCAGCTTCCAGCAGCGCTGCCGCGATCTATGATTACGAACCGGATGCGGCTTCGATCTTGTCCGACCTGATCCCGCGCAACATTGCGGTGCAGATTTTCCGTGCGCTTCTTGAAAATGCCGCCGGTGAAATGGGCGCTAAAATGAGCGCTATGGACAATGCCACGCGCAACGCCGGTGAGATGATCAACAAGTTGACGCTGAGTTACAATCGCCAGCGGCAGGCCAAGATCACCACCGAACTCATCGAAATCATTGCAGGCGCCGAAGCGCTCTGAGCTTGAACAAAAGAGGGTATGAATATGGCTAGGGCAGCGACCCAGACATCTCCCGCAGCGGGCAAGGTGACCCAGGTCATCGGCGCCGTCGTCGATGTGAAATTCGACGGCGTCTTGCCGCCGATCCTGAATGCGTTGGAAACAGAAAACGGCGGCCATCGTCTGATTCTGGAAGTGGCGCAGCATCTCGGTGAAAATGTGGTGCGGACCATTGCCATGGACTCGACCGAAGGTCTGGTACGTGGTCAACCGGTTTCCGATACCGGCGCTCCGATCTCCGTGCCTGTCGGTGACGAAACGCTCGGACGTATTCTGAACGTCATCGGGGAACCGGTCGACGAACTTGGGCCGGTGACGACGACTGCTCGTCGCGCGATTCACCAGCCTGCTCCTGAGTATGTTGAGCAATCGACTGAATCTCAGATTTTGGTGACCGGCATCAAGGTTGTTGACCTTCTCGCTCCTTACGCCAAGGGCGGTAAGATCGGCCTGTTCGGCGGCGCGGGCGTTGGCAAGACCGTTTTGATCATGGAATTGATCAACAACGTTGCTAAGGCACACGGCGGCTACTCGGTGTTTGCTGGCGTGGGTGAACGTACCCGCGAAGGCAATGACCTGTACCATGAAATGATCGAATCCAAGGTGAACGTCGACCCGCATGAAAACGGTGGTTCTGCTGCTGGTTCCAAGTGCGCCCTCGTTTATGGCCAGATGAACGAGCCTCCAGGTGCGCGTGCGCGCGTGGCCTTGACCGGTCTGACCATCGCTGAAGACTTCCGCGACAAGGGCCAGGACGTTCTGTTCTTCGTGGACAACATCTTCCGCTTCACGCAGGCTGGGTCTGAAGTGTCGGCTCTTCTGGGTCGTATTCCTTCGGCGGTTGGTTATCAGCCAACGCTGGCAACCGACATGGGTGCTCTTCAGGAACGCATCACCACCACGAACAAGGGCTCGATTACCTCTGTTCAGGCCATTTACGTTCCCGCCGACGACTTGACCGACCCGGCTCCGGCAACGTCGTTTGCCCACTTGGATGCAACGACGGTTCTGAACCGCTCGATCGCTGAAAAGGGTATTTACCCGGCTGTTGACCCGCTCGACTCCACCTCGCGCATGCTCGACCCGATGGTTGTCGGTGAAGAACATTACGAAGTGGCCCGTAAGGTTCAGTCGACTCTGCAGCGCTACAAGTCGCTCCAGGACATCATCGCCATTCTTGGGATGGACGAACTGTCCGAAGACGACAAGATTGCGGTTGCCCGCGCCCGTAAGATCGAGCGCTTCCTGTCGCAGCCGTTCCACGTTGCCGAAATCTTCACCGGTTCGCCAGGCAAGCTGGTGTCGCTGGAAGACACGATCAAGGGCTTCAAGGGTCTGGTCAATGGCGACTACGACCATATGCCGGAAGCCGCCTTCTACATGGTCGGCTCAATGGACGAAGCCATTGAAAAGGCAAAGAAGCTGGCAGCTGTTGCTGCCTGATCCATGGATCGACGAACGCACGGTTTTTGACCGTGCGTTCAGTTTCCAGCGTTAGAAAGTAAAAAGCCATGGCTGACAATTTCAATTTCGAATTCGTTTCCCCCGAGCGGTTACTGATCTCGGAAAAGGTAAGCGAGGTTGTCATTCCGGCGACCGAAGGTGAGATGACCGTCATGGCCCACCATGCGCCGACGATGACTGTGATCAAGCCTGGTGTCGTAACGGTGAAGTTCGCTTCTGGAAAAACCGGAAAATATGTGATTTTCGGTGGATTTGCCGATATCACGCCGGAAAGACTGACCTTGTTGGCGGAAAGTGCCGTACCGGTCGATGAATTGAGCCGCGATACGCTGATGAAGCGGATCGAGTTGGCCAAGGCTGAGCTGGATGATACGGAAAATCACGAACATCGCACCAAGCTGGAACAGTTCTTGAACGCAATGACGCATCTGAATGGAATCCTGGTTCCAGCCTGATTGACGCTGCTCTCCATTTTCAGGTTTTCAAGGCGGCCCTCGGGGCCGCTTTTTTGTGGTGAAATCGAAAGCCGGCTGATTTCATCAGGCATGCTTAAAATCCTGTATTTTTTTGAGTTTAGCGCATCGTCTTTTCGCTCAATCCGGTTGGATTTGGGAAAATATGCAGAAGCGGTCGATGATTTTTAAAATGCTTTTCGATCGTTCCATTCAATGTGCGCTCTTCCCGTTTTGAGATTAAGATAAACGGTCCGAAAGCTTCGCTTTCCTGCTATTCAGTATTGAACAGGCCGAGCCTGTGTTTTGGGTGCTGGTGTATCTGGTCGTTTTCCCGATATTCTTTGTCGCTCATGGCACAGCGCAATTGCTAATTCCATCAGGCACCGATGCCGTTCAAACGCAATCCACCGACATTCCTCTCTCAAATGATTGCGCTAGCACTATTTTTTATGTCCCAAGGGGTCATTCTATCTCAAAAATGGCCGGATGCCGCGGTTGACACTCGCCTCACGTAACGTCACTGTCGCCACTTAATCAGAAGTAATACACCTCTCAATCGATTTAGAAGTGAAGTAAAAACGGTGCATGTGACGAACGCAATGGACCTTCATAAGCACGGTAGCATGGGGAAAACATAAGGACGTCCGGCATCGCATTTCGTGCATTTTTTGCCGGTTTGACATTATGGTGTAGTCTATAACAGTGTCTTTCAACCCTTTGGGATCGAAGAGATTTCGCAGCAGATCTCCATGCGGAGATGCGCGAAGATGCATGAATACGGGGTCAGTAACGCGGGTGGTTTCGCGGTCAGGAGTGGGGACATGAAGGTCGGCATAGTGGGAGCGGGCATGGTGGGCAGTGCATCGGCCTATGCGTTAACAATGCTTGGCATCGCCTCGGAAATCGTGCTGGTTGATTATAATACGGATCTGGCCCAAGCCCAGGCCGAGGACATATCCCACGCCGTGCCATTCGTCTCTGCAACCCTTGTGCGGGCCGGACATTATGATGATTTCGCTGGAGCGGGGGTGGTTATCATCTCGGCAGGTGTCAGCCAGAAACCGGGTGAAACCCGGCTCGAGTTGCTTGGCCGCAATGCGGAAGTCTTCCGGCAGGTCGTGGACCAGGTTCTCGCAGCCGCACCGAATGCTATTTTGCTGATCGCTTCCAATCCTGTCGACATCATGACCGATATCGCGACCCGGCTCTCGGGCCTTGCGCCACAAAGAGTGATCGGCTCCGGCACCATACTCGACACCGCGCGGTTTCGCAGCTTGCTGGGGCGGTATCTGGAGATTTCGCCGCAATCGGTCCATGCCTATGTTCTGGGCGAGCATGGCGATAGCGAAGTGTTGGCCTGGTCGAATGCCATGGTTGGCGCCGTGCCATTGATGTCTTTTGCCGAACAGGCGGGCAAGCCGGTGACAGACACGGTTCGCAGTGAGATCGACGCGGGTGTGCGGCACGCCGCCGACAAGATTATCAAGGGAAAAGGTGCCACCTATTACGGTATCGGTGCCGGTCTGGCGCGGATCGTCAAGGCGATTGCCAGCGATCAGCGTGATGTGCTTTCCGTTTCCAGCGTCACTGCGGAGTTGGCTGGCGTCACCAATGTCGCGGCATCCGTTCCACGGGTGATTGGCTCAAGTGGAATTCTGATGGATCTTGTGCCTGATCTTGACGAAACAGAGCGGATTGCCTTGGCCAAGAGCGCGAGGATGCTGAAGGATCTCGCGTTGTCTGTGCCATGTTGAGCAGTTTTTGTCCGTCGCTGATCCGCCTCCCTTCATCCGGTATTCAGCAGTCCGTAGACATTGTCATTCGATGGAACCTATGATCGCTTCTTCAACAGACGCCGAAACGCCGGCGAGCCAATTGGCCAACTTCATGCAGAAAGCAGCAGGCGCCGCTGCTCTTCTGAAGGCGCTGTCCCATGAAAACCGGCTGTTGATCCTGTGTATTCTCAGCGAAGGGGAAAAGACGGTCGGCGAGTTGGAAGCGCTCCTGCAATTGCAGCAGGCCATTGTGTCACAGCAATTGGCTCGGTTGCGGATGGACAATCTGGTGGAAAGCCGGCGGTCGGGGCGCCAGATTTATTATTCGATCACCAATCCGGCGGTGAAGGAACTGGTATCGGTGCTGTACCAGATGTATTGTTCGCCTGCGGGCGAGGAGACGACATTCGACCTGCGTGATTGATGCGCATGGGACTGCCGACAAAGGACGTGCTTCGGCCTTTCCGATGATTCAAGACTCGGGCGACAGGCGGGGCAGCGATGATCGACAAGCTGGAATTTTTCATTGCTCTTGCCCGTGCCCAGCATTTTGGTCGCGCGGCGGAAGAATGCGGCATTTCCCAGCCCACGCTATCAGCGGCGATCCGCCAGCTTGAGGATCAACTGGGCGTGATCCTGGTGCAGCGCGGTTCCCGGTTTCAAGGCCTGACGCCCGAGGGGCAGCGGGTGCTGGAATGGGCGCGGCGGATTGTCGGTGATGCGCGCACCATGCGCGAGGAAATGCGGGCGGCGCGCAATGGTCTGGCCGGACATATTCGCCTCGCGGTGATCCCAACGGCGTTGGCCATGGTGCAGAGGCTGACAGAGCCATTTCAGGCGCATCACCCGGCTGTGACGTTCCAGGTGGTGTCGCGCAATTCTCTCCAGGTCCTCAGCCTTCTGGAAAATCTGGAGATTGATGCGGGCATCACCTATCTCGACAATGAACCGCTTGGCCGGGTGACGTCTGTGCCGCTCTATGCCGAGCGTTATCACCTGATTGCGGCGACCGGCACGCCGCTGGCCGACCGGGAAAGCGTGACGTGGCAAGAGGTTTCGGATCTTCGGCTTTGCCTATTGACGCCCGATATGCAGAACCGGCGCATCATCAATCAGCATTTCACCGAGGCGGGGGTGGTGCCTCGGCCGACGCTGGAATCCAACTCGATGATCGTGTTGTTTTCTCATATCCGGACCGGGCAATGGTCGTCGATCATGCCGCGTAACGTTGCGGAATCCTTCGGTTTCCCCGAGGAAATTCGTATGGTGCCGATTGTCGAGCCGCAGGCCCAGCATCTGGTTGGGCTGGTGGCGACCCATCGTGAACCCTATACGCCGCTGGTTTCAGCGCTATTGCATGAGGCACGCCGCCTCGCAGCCGCACAAGCCTTTGATAGGTTTTTTCTATCGCGTAACGATAAAGCGGTATTGACCTGAGTGACAGGCTGAATTCATTCTCGCAAAATGGGTGAGTGTACCGTCTTGCCGCACGACGCATGGCGTCGTTGCTGGCTGATGAGGAGGACGCGATGAATATGCATGTGGTTGCGGAGGCCGATATGGATAGGGTGGAGGCGATCATTGATGGCCTCAAGCATCTCGAAGGCCCCCTTTTGCCGATCCTGCATGAAATTCAACGCGAATTCGGGTGCGTGCCTGATAGCGCCAAACCGGTGATTGCTCGTGCCTTGAACCTGTCGCGGGCCGAAGTGCATGGGGTCGTCAGTTTCTACCATGATTTTCGCGATCATCCCTCCGGTCGCCATGTCCTGAAACTCTGTCGGGCCGAGGCTTGCCAATCCCTAGGTGGCGAGCCTCTCGGCGAAACGATCAAGGCCCGGCTCGGTATCGATTGGCATGAAACCACCGCTGATGGCGCGGTGACTCTGGAGCCCGTCTTCTGTCTTGGGCTCTGTGCTTGCGCGCCCGCCGCCATGCTGGACGGGGAATTGCATGGTCGGTTGGATGAGCACTGTCTTGACGAACTGCTGATGGAGGCCCGTCGATGAGCGGGCCGATGAGCATCACCGTTTTCGTTCCTCGGGATGCCGCTGCTCTGGCGGTCGGGGCTGATAAGGTTGCCGCCGCCATCCAGCGGGAAGCTGCGGCACGTCATGCCGATGTGACGATCATTCGCAATGGATCTCGCGGCATGCTTTGGCTTGAAACCCTGGTCGAAGTGCGCACGGAAAGCGGCCGGATCGCCTATGGTCCAGTCAAGCCTTCCGATGTCGCTGGCCTGTTCGACGCCGGGTTTTTGACGGGAGCTACCCATCCGCTCTGTCATGGCTTGACCAGCGATATTCCTTTTCTGAAGAACCAGACCCGGCTGACCTTTTCCCGTTGCGGCATTACCGATCCGCTGTCTCTGGAAGATTATCGGCATTACAAGGGCCTGACCGGCCTCGCAAAAGCGATTGCCATGCTGCCCACCGACATTGTCGCCCAGGTCACCGAAAGCGGCCTTCGTGGTCGCGGCGGGGCAGGTTTCCCGACCGGAATCAAATGGAAAACCGTGGCGGACGCCAAAGCCGACCAGAAATACATCGTTTGCAATGCCGATGAGGGCGATAGCGGCACCTTTGCGGACCGGATGATCATGGAGGGTGATCCCTTCGTGCTGATCGAAGGCATGGTGATTGCCGGGATCGCTGTCGGTGCCACCAAGGGCTATGTCTATACCCGCTCGGAATATCCTCATGCCATCGCCGTGATGCGTGAAGCAATCGAGATCGCCCGCAAACAGGGTATTCTGGGAGCATCCGTGTTAGGCTCTGCTTACGCTTTCGACATGGACGTCCGCGAGGGGGCCGGTGCCTATGTCTGTGGTGAGGAAACCTCGCTGCTCAACAGCCTGGAAGGCAAGCGTGGTGTGGTGCGCGCCAAGCCGCCGCTTCCGGCGCTGGAGGGGCTGTTTGGTAAGCCAACCGTTGTCAACAATGTCATGTCGCTGGCGTCCATTTCTGTGATCATGGATCGCGGCGCGCAGTTCTACCGTGATTATGGCGTTGGCCGGTCGCATGGCACCATCCCGATCCAGATTGCTGGGAATGTCAAACACGGTGGCCTTTACGAGACCGCCTTTGGCCTGACGCTGGGCGAGATTATCAACGATATCGGCGGCGGCACCCTCACGGGCCGTCCGGTAAAGGCGGTGCAGGTGGGCGGGCCGCTGGGCGCTTATTTCCCGCCCTCGCTGTTCAATACGGTGTTCGACTATGAAGCCTTTACCGCAGCCGGTGGCTTGATCGGCCATGCCGGGATTGTGGTCTTCGATGACAGCGCCGATATGCTGAAACAGGCCCGGTTTGCCATGGAATTCTGCGCGGTCGAAAGCTGCGGCAAGTGTACGCCCTGTCGGATTGGCTCGACGCGAGGCGTCGAAACCGTGGACCGGATTGCCAAGGGCATTGAGCCTGAAAAGAACAAAGTGCTGCTGGAAGATCTCTGCAACACCATGAAATTCGGATCGCTTTGCGCGCTTGGTGGCTTTACGCCCTATCCTGTCATGAGCGCGATGACGCATTTCCCGCAGGATTTTGCGCCTGCCCCCCTTGTTGAAGCGGCGGAGTAAAGACCATGTCTCTGATCCATGAAATTGACTACGGCACCCCGGCTTCCTCATCCACCGAAACTGTGACGCTGACCATTGATGGCCGCGAGGTGACGGTGGCAGTAGGCACGTCGATCATGCGGGCCTCGATGGAGGCGGGCATTCAGGTGCCGAAGCTGTGCGCCACCGATATGGTGGATGCCTTCGGTTCCTGTCGGCTCTGTCTGGTGGAGGTCGAGGGCCGCAATGGAACCCCGGCCTCCTGCACCACGCCCTGTGCGCCCGGCATCGTCGTTCACACCCAGACGGAGCGGCTAAAGCAGATCCGCAAGGGGGTGATGGAGCTGTATATTTCCGATCATCCGCTGGACTGCCTGACCTGTGCCGCCAATGGGGATTGCGAGTTGCAGGACATGGCAGGGGCCGTGGGCCTGCGCGATGTTCGCTATGGCTATGAGGGTGACAACCACGTCAAGACGCGGTCCGGTGACGGGTTAAATGCCCGCTACATGCCGAAGGACGAAAGCAATCCCTATTTTACCTATGATCCCTCCAAATGCATTGTCTGTTCGCGGTGTGTGCGGGCCTGCGAGGAAGTGCAAGGGACGTTTGCACTGACCATTGAGGGGCGCGGCTTCGGTAGCCGGGTCTCGCCCGGTGCTCATGAGGCGTTTCTGGAATCGGAATGCGTTTCCTGCGGGGCCTGCGTGCAGGCATGTCCGACTGCGACACTGACGGAGAAATCCGTCATCGCCATTGGCCAGCCGGAGCATTCGCTGGTGACGACCTGCGCCTATTGCGGCGTTGGCTGCTCTTTCAAGGCGGAAATGCGCGGCGAAGAACTGGTGCGCATGGTGCCGTGGAAAGACGGTAAGGCCAATCGCGGCCATTCCTGCGTCAAGGGCCGGTTTGCCTATGGCTATGCCAGCCACAAGGATCGCATCCTCAACCCGATGGTTCGCGAGAAAATTACTGATCCCTGGCGGGAAGTGACCTGGGAGGAGGCCTTTGCCCATGTGGCCTCCGAATTCAAGCGGCTGCAATATCAATATGGTCGCGATTCCATTGGCGGCATTACCTCCTCGCGCTGCACCAATGAAGAAACCTATCTGGTGCAGAAGCTGATCCGGGCTGGCTTTGGCAATAACAATGTCGATACCTGCGCCCGTGTCTGCCATTCGCCAACCGGTTATGGTCTGGGCCAAGCCTTCGGGACGTCGGCGGGTACGCAGGATTTCGACAGTGTCGAGCATTCCGATGTGGTGCTCGTGATCGGTGCCAATCCGACCGATGGTCATCCGGTGTTTGGGTCGCGGCTGAAGAAACGGCTGCGGAAGGGCGCGAAGCTGATCGTTATCGATCCGCGCCGCATCGATCTGGTCAAGACGCCGCATGTCGAGGCGGCTTTCCATCTGCCGCTGAAGCCCGGCACCAATGTTGCCGTGCTGACGGCGCTGGCGCATGTGATCGTCACCGAAGGTCTGGCCAACGAAGCCTTTATCCGTGAGCGCTGCGACTGGTCGGAATTTGAGGATTGGGCGGCTTTTGTGGCCGAACCTCAGCACAGCCCGGAAGCAACTGAGGCGTTTACCGGCGTTCCCGCTGCCGATCTGCGTGGTGCGGCAAGACTTTATGCCACCGGCGGTAATGGCGCTATCTATTACGGGCTCGGTGTGACCGAACATAGCCAGGGCTCGACCACTGTCATGGCGATTGCCAATCTGGCCATGGCGACCGGCAATATCGGCCGTCCTGGTGTCGGGGTGAACCCGTTGCGTGGACAGAATAATGTGCAGGGCTCCTGCGACATGGGCTCTTTCCCCCATGAGCTGCCGGGCTATCGGCATATTTCCGACGATGCTACCCGCGAGACCTTCGAGAAGCTCTGGGGTGTGACGCTGAACAACGAGCCGGGCCTGCGCATTCCCAATATGCTGGATGCGGCGGTGGAAGGCACGTTCAAGGGGCTTTACGTCCAGGGTGAGGATATCTTGCAATCCGACCCGGATACCAAGCATGTTTCGGCAGGACTGGCGGCGATGGAATGCGTGGTGGTCCACGATCTGTTTTTGAATGAGACCGCCAATTACGCCCATGTCTTCCTGCCGGGCTCGACCTTCCTGGAAAAGGACGGCACATTTACCAATGCCGAGCGACGCATCAACCGGGTGCGCAAGGTGATGAGCCCGAAGAATGGCTATAGCGACTGGGAAGTGACCCAGAAAATGGCGCAGGCCATGGGGCTTGCCTGGAATTACAGCCATCCGTCGGAGATCATGGCGGAAATCGCTGCGACGACGCCAAGCTTCGCCGGTGTTTCCTATGAGATGCTGGAGGAAAAGGGGTCGGTGCAATGGCCGTGCAATGAGCAACATCCACTTGGTTCGCCGATCATGCATGTCGATGGCTTCGTGCGTGGCAAGGGTAAGTTTATCCGCACCGAATATGTGGCGACGGACGAGCGGACCGGCCCGCGTTTCCCGCTGCTGCTGACCACCGGTCGCATTCTGTCGCAGTATAATGTCGGCGCGCAGACGCGGCGCACCGAAAATACCGTCTGGCATGGCGAAGACCGGCTGGAAATCCATCCGCATGATGCCGAACAGCGCGGTATCAAGGAAGGAGACTGGATCAAGCTGGCCAGCCGCTCCGGTGATACAACGCTACGGGCATTGATCACTGATCGCGTCGCACCGGGCGTGGTCTATACCACCTTCCATCACCCCGATACGCAGGCCAATGTCATCACGACAGATTATTCCGACTGGGCGACCAATTGCCCGGAATATAAGGTGACCGCAGTGCAGGTTTCGCCCTCAAACGGCCCGACGGAATGGCAGCGGGACTATGATGAACTGTCGCGCCAGTCCCGCCGGATTTCCGGCAAGCTGGAAGCAGCGGAATAGGATGGCGGCCAGGGAGGATAGCGGGGAAGAGGGTTTTGCCGTCATGACGGAGATGAAAACCACCTGCCTCGTGCCACAGTTGCAGTATCGCCAGGGAATGACCACGCAGGCCCACCGGATCGTGCCGGAGGAAGTGCCGGTGGCCTTTTCCTATGGCGGTTCCACCCATGCGGTGATGATGGCGACACCCGCCGATCTCGAGGATTTTGCGCTGGGCTTTTCGCTGGCCGAGGGCATTATTACCCGTCTGGATGAGGTTCTGGCCATCGAACCGGTCGAGGCGGCAAGTGGCATCGATGTGCAGGTGACTTTGGTTGATACAACAGCGGAAGCTCTGACGACCCGTCGCCGTCGCATGGCGGGGCCGGTCGGCTGCGGCCTCTGTGGGATTGAGTCGATCGAACAGGCCAGCCGGGATGTGCCTAAAGTAACCGGGGGATTGACGCTGACACCGGCGGATATCCGTGAGGCTGTCGATGCGCTCAGCCGGGCGCAGGCGCTCAACCGGCAAACCCATGCGGTGCATGGTGCCGGTTTCTTCATTCCCGGCGAAGGCCTGTTGGCGATCCGGGAAGATGTGGGGCGTCACAATGCTCTTGATAAATTGGTCGGTGCTGTCTTGAAGGCCGGACGCCGGGGCGAAGACGGTGTGGTGGTGGTTACCAGTCGGCTGTCGGTCGAGATGGTGCAAAAGGCGGCCATGCTGGGCGCGCCGATCCTGTTGGCGATTTCCGCGCCAACCGCGCTAGCCATCCGCACGGCGCAGGCGGCGGGCATGACCCTGATCGGCATTGCCCGTGGCGATGATTTTGAAGTCTTTACCCATCCTGACCGCATAGTATCCGGGGTTTCCGCCGATGTCGCATGACCATATTGCTGAAAAACTGATCCGCATGGCAAACCAGATCGCCCAGTTCTTCAATACGCAGCCGGAGCATGAGCGGGTGCAGGGCGTGGCGACCCATATCAACAAGTTCTGGGAACCGCGCATGCGCCGTCAGTTCTTCGAGATGATTGATACCGGTCGAGATGGATTTGACCCGCTGGTGATCGAGGCGGCGAAACTGATCAAGCGTCCAGTGGACAATAGTGCCGAGGCCTTTGGCATGGCGGGGCAGGGGACAGTCTGAAGGCCGACCGAACGGGCGACGGCATAGTGTGCGTGGCGCCAAATAATCTAAAGATTTGAACAGGTTGATTAGGGCCATATCTGGCCATTCGACAGACGCGCTATGTGTGGCGGTGGCAGTTGCGCTGCCCGCTACAGATAGTGGTGGGAATGGACAAGCCAACCAGTGTCGTGATGCATTCACTTGGTTCATGCCATCATGCACTGGTTTTTTGTTTGAGCAACGACTTCTCCAAATATGGCTGGGGCCTCCATTTGGATAGAAGCACGAGGAGGGATATTTATGGCAGTTACGAATGCGCCGGGGACAGCGCTGTCATCATCTGCCGGTTTGCTTGATCGGGAACGGATCATTGCAAAACCGGGTTTTAATCGTTGGCTGGTGCCGCCAGCAGCGCTTGCCATTCATCTTTGCATCGGCATGGCCTATGGCTTTAGCGTCTTCTGGCTGCCGCTTAGCAAGGCATTGGGTACCACGGTGCCAGCAACCTGCGCAGGCTTGTCGCTTGTCGGCGCGCTGTTCACCACCGAGTGCAATTGGCGGGTTGCCGACCTCGGCTGGATCTACACATTGTTCTTCGTCCTGCTCGGCTGTTCCGCAGCGCTTTGGGGTGGGTGGCTGGAGCGGGTCGGCCCGCGCCGTGCCGGGTTTGTTTCGGCCTGCTGCTGGTGCGGCGGCATTCTGGTCGCGGCGCTGGGCGTTTTCACCCATCAACTCTGGCTGATGTGGATCGGTGCGGGTGTGATCGGCGGTATCGGGCTTGGCCTCGGCTATATTTCTCCGGTGTCTACGCTGATCAAATGGTTTCCCGACCGGCGGGGCATGGCGACCGGCATGGCAATCATGGGCTTTGGCGGCGGGGCGATGATCGGTGCGCCGCTTGCCAACCTGCTGATGGGTGTGTTCCGTTCCGATGCCGGGCCGGGCGTCTGGCAGACGTTCGTAGTCATGGCTGCCATCTATTTCGTCTTCATGATGGGCGGCGCTTTCGGTTACCGCATTCCCCCGGCTGGCTGGCGTCCAGAAGGTTGGACCCCGCCTGTTGCCAAGAGCAGCATGATTACCCATCGCCACGTGCATCTGCGTGATGCTCACAAGACCCCGCAATTCTGGCTGATCTGGGCTGTGCTCTGCCTGAATGTTTCGGCGGGTATCGGAGTGATCGGCATGGCCTCGCCCATGCTGCAGGAAATTTTCGCCGGCTCGCTGATCGGTCTGCCGGACCTGACATTCTCGCAACTGGATACCGCGCAAAAGGCACAGATTGCCGCCATCGCTGCCGGATTTACCGGATTGTTGTCGCTGTTCAACATTGGCGGACGGTTTTTCTGGGCGTCGATGTCGGACAAGATCGGGCGCAAGAACACCTATTACTGTTTTTTCCTGCTCGGCATCCTGCTGTATGCGCTGGCACCGACCTTGGCGGGTCTGGGCTCCAAGGCGCTGTTCGTTCTGGCTTTCGGCGTCATTCTGTCGATGTATGGCGGCGGCTTTGCCACCATTCCGGCCTATCTCGCCGATATTTTCGGAACGCAATTCGTGGGCGCCATTCATGGCCGGTTGCTGACCGCCTGGGCAACGGCGGGCATTGTCGGTCCTGTCGTGGTCAACTATATCCGCGAAGCCCAGATTGCTGCCGGGGTTTCCCCCGGTCCCGCACTTTACACCGGCACGATGTATATCCTGGCAGGGATGTTGGCGCTTGGTCTGGTCGCCAATGCCCTGATCCGTCCATTGCCGGAGAAATGGTTCATGTCGGATGACGAGGTTGCCGCCCTTCAGGCCAAGACTGCTGCCGCCAGTGCTGGCCCGACCGGCTCCTTCGGCATTGGCAAAGGCGGTTTCGACGCCAAGGCGGCGCTCGCCTGGGCCGTTGTCGGCATTCCCTTGCTCTGGGGCGTCTGGGTCACTCTGCGCAGCACGCTGGTGCTGTTTGGCTGACCAACCTTGCCATGCCGCCCTGCTTAGGCAGGGCGGCATTTCGCATAACAGAACAAAAAGCACCAAAACAAAAAAAAGCGGCCCGATGAGGCCGCTTTCGATACTATTGGTTTTTAAATATCAGGCGGCCAGGTCTTCCAGCTCGCTGCCCTTGAACATTTTGGAAAGGTTCAGGAAGCAGATCATTCCGTTTTCATTGGCGATGATGCCTTCGGAAAATGTCTTGTCGAAAGAAGCCGAAACCTCAGGAACCGGCTGAACCTGGCTGGAAGGAATGGTCAGGATGTCGGATACCCGGTCCACCAGCATGCCGATGACCATATTGTGCACTTCGGCGACGACAATGGCGGAGCGCTCATTGGCAACCGTGCTCTTCATGCCGAGCTTGTAGGCAAGATCGATGATCGGAATGACCGAACCGCGCAGGTTCATCACGCCGATCACATCGGCCGGTGCATGCGGAATGGGCGTGGAAGGTGCCCAGCCGCGGATTTCGCGGATTGTGGTGGTCTTGACGCAGAACTCCTGATCATGCAGGCGAAACGCGATGATTTCGAGGTTTTCACCGCCGAAGCTGGTAGGGGTAATAGGTGTTGCCATGATATCCGTCCCGCCTGTCTTTCGCCCTCCGCTCCCTGTAAACAGGTTACCCGCCGGGGCTGTATTGCGATCATTAGTCTGGTGTTTCGTCCATGCGATGCGTAGCGATTGCCGCTACGCCGCATATTTGTCATGGCTCATCCTAGCGGAAGAGTGTTTCTCAAATCTAAATTGTTCGAGCAGGTTGCGCAGGTTTTCGGTTTGTTGGGCAAGGCCATGGCTGGCCGCCGAGCTCTCTTCCACCATGGCGGCATTTTGCTGGGTATTCTGGTCCATGGTGTTGACGGCCTTGTTGATTTCTCTAAGACCGGTTGCCTGTTCCCGAGACGCTTCGACAATGGCGCCGATATTGCGGTTGACCTCCTGAACTTCCGCCAGGATCGTCGTCAGCGCCTTGCCGGTTTCACCCACCAGCGACACGCCGGTTTCGACCTGGCTGGTCGACGTGGTAATCAGCAGCTTGATTTCCTTGGCGGCCTTGGCAGAGCGTTGTGCCAGTTCGCGTACTTCCTGGGCAACGACGGCAAAGCCTTTGCCTGCCTCGCCCGCGCGGGCGGCTTCAACTCCGGCATTCAGCGCCAGAAGGTTGGTCTGGAAGGCGATATCGTCAATCACGCCAATGATGTTTGAAATCTCATTGGAGGAGTTTTCAATCTGGCCCATGGCGTCAATGGCGTTGCGAACCACCTGGCTGGAGGCTTCAGCCTGGGCCTTGGTGCGCGCAACGAGATTGGCGGCTTCTGCTGCCCGCTTTGCGCTGTCGGTGACCGTCTGGGTTACTTCCTCAAGGGCTGCGGCGGTTTCTTCGACAGAGGCAGCCTGCTGCTCGGTGCGGCGGGAAAGGTCGTCTGAGGCGGATTTGATCTGGTTGGTTCCAGCGGCGATTGCGTTGGCGTTCATGGCCACGGTTCGCATCGCGGTTGTCAGTTTTTCCATGGCATTGTTGAGGTCCATCCGGATCTGGTCGAGGCCGGAAACAAAAGGCCGCTCCAGCGTCACCGTCAGGTCGCCATCCGAAAGAGCCTGCAAAGCGTGCCCGATTTCCTGTACGCACCGCACCCGGTCAGTGACATCAGTGGCGAATTTCACCACTTTGATTACCCTGCCGTCGGCATCAAAGATCGGATTATAGGAGGCTTGAATCCATGTCACCTTGCCGCCTTTGCCGATGCGCTTGAACTCTTCTGCGATGAACTCGCCATTGCTGAGTTTTTCCCAGAACAGCTTGTAGTCGCGGCTCGCGGTATAGGAAGGTTCGCAGAACATCGAATGATGCTTGCCCTGGATCTCGGCCAAGCTATATCCCAGCACTTTCAGGAAGTTTTCGTTGGCAGTAAGAATTTCTCCGGTCTTGGTAAATTCAATGACTGCCTGAGCGCGTGAAATCGCAGCCATTTTGCCGCGGTCTTCCAGGGTCTGCAACTGGGCAGCGGTGACATCAGTTGCGATCTTGACCACCTTGTAAGGCTTGCCTCTGGAATTGCAGACCGGATTATAGGAGCCGTTGATCCAGACTTCCTGACCTGCCTTGTTGATCCGCTTGAAGGTAGCCGTTTCCGATTGTCCGTCTGCAAGCTTTTTCCAGAATGCCTTGTATGGCGCAGAGGACACATAGGAAGGGTCACAAAACAGCGCATGCTTGCGCCCTTTGAGTTCCTCGGGCCGATACCCCATCAAACGACAGAAGACGTCGTTGGTGGTGATAATCGTGCCTTCGAGATCGAACTCGATCACGGCCTGCGATTTTGCAAGCGCCGACAGAATGTTTTCTGCATCTGAACCGAAACCCAGCATCGTTCTTCCTCTGTGTCCTGTAGCACGCGTGTCCTGTTGGGGCATTCCCTGATGACGCCGCGGTGCTTGTATTTCTCGAACCATACCAAGGCTCGAAGATGTGAATCGCATCCTCGCCTTGGGAAGTTGCAGGTTGAATACGAAAATCATTTTCAATGACTGTTCGTATAATTCTTCAGTGTGATCGATTTTTTAGATCCAAGGGCCTATGCATAACGCCGAACCGTATTGGTTCGTGTGACGTCAAGTAAGGAGAGCAATCTCACATGCTTTGTTGTGTGATCGATGGCTTTGTTGTGTGATCGATGGCCTTGCCTTGGCTTAACCCCTATATTCATACAGATATTTTATTAAAAAATAGCTATTCAAGCTTTCCTTTGAATAGCGTCGACACCTCTGGTCTTTTAGGGCCGTTAAGTCCACTGGACGTCTGGAGCTTCTCAAGCTGAATTTTACCGAGAGTTCGCTGTACAATTTCTTAAGTCCTCGCCGTATTTAACGAGAAAGCGATCCAGAGTGTAAAAAATATTTAGTCGAGATTTATGCCTGCGATAAAGCGCTGGCGATCCATGGACTTGTTTGTCCGTAATTCCCTGAACTACCTCGACTTGAGAAATTCTAAAGTAAATTCAGGGTGTTGTGCATCGCGCGCTTATAAGGCTACGATGCCATGCAGCGAGTAGACCGCGCCTTGAACCTGTCGGAGACGTTTTGAGTCTGACGGTATCTAGTATTCCCTCTCATAGAACACACCGCCGCCGCTCGATCCACTGGCGCCTGCTTCACCTTTCAGCTTGAAGCCACGACCGACATCCAGGTTGATCACGGCCTTGCTGCCGGTGCTGCCCTGCTGGAATTCGAGATAGGTTTTGTCGTTCAGATATTTTCCGGCACTGAACTGGGTATTGCCTTTGGAATCGGTGCTGATGTCGAGATCGTCGACGCCAACAGCGCTGCGAAGGCTGTTGAACAGCGATGTCGAATTGCCACCACCCAACTGACCGACGGCATCCGCCAATTGAGCAATTTGCAATGGCGACAGTTTCGCCATCGACTGGCCGAAAATAAGCTGGGCCAGCACCTCGTCCTGCGGCAGGGCAGGGGCGGAGGAAAAGCTGATATCCGGGTCGGTCGCCACGCCGGACACCTTGGCTGTCAGCGTCGTGCTGCCTGATGTGCTGGTAGCCTCAAAGTCGACGACCGGGATAAGGCCACCGCTAAAGGTAATTTTGCCTGAGCTGAAATCCAGCCTCTTGGTCAGAATGACCATCCGACCCCGCTGCATGGTGAAGCCGCCCGAGACTTGCGGTGCTGCGATACTGCCCTTGATGGTGACTGTGCCGTTCAGTTCGGCGTCGATCCCGCGTCCGCGCACGAAGATTTGCGAGGGAGCCGCGATTTGCAGGTCGAGCAGAACCGGCGAGTTGCTGCCGTCCCCCGTTTTCTCCGGATTGAGAATTGCCGTCTGGCGGCGCACGTCGGCGGGGGCGTTCTTGTGCTTGATGTCGAGTTGGGCAATCGATCCCGGCAGCCGGGAGGGAATGGTGATCGATGTCTTGTCGAGCGTCAGCTTGCCGGACAGGGTCGGTCCATCCATCAAGGGGCCTTTCAACCCCATGGTGCCGTTGACGGTCGCGGTGACCAGCGTACCATCGATATAGATGGCGTTGTCGAGCTTGATTGTAAGGTCGCTGGGCAATCCCTGAGCTTTCAGGTCGATCGTGCCGGTCGCCGACACCCTGCCTCCGGCGGAAATCCTGCCGGTTGCGGAGTTGATCCGGGCCTGATCGCCGGTCAAGGCAATGTCCACGGCCAATTGCTCAAGAGCGATATTGTGCTTCACATCAATCAGCCGGGCCTTGGCCGTGCTGATGGTGCCGGATAAAGCCGGGGATGACAGGGTGCCGCCAATGCGGATATCGCCATTGGCATTGCCTTCCGCCGTCAATCCTTGCTTGGTCAACAGGCCCTGCAAGGCGCTGAGCGGCAGATTGGCCTTGAATGCCATATTGATGGGCTTGTCACCTTCAAGGGACAACGAGCCGCCGCCCGTGACATTCAGGCCGCCGCCACCGGTCACGCGGCTATCCAATGACAGGCGGTTTTCGGCAAAGGTGCCGGAGGCTGCAATCGCCAGAGGCGGCAGGCCAGCGGCCTGCATCTGCGTGACGCTGGCATCATCGAGGCGCAGGTCATAAGCGATCTTCGGGGCAGATGTGGTGCCGGTGGCGGTGATCTTACCGGAAAGTGTGCCGCTAGCGCCCAGATTGGCAGACACTGTATTGGCAAGCGAGGCGGGGAGCGCGATGATCTGCGCTGTCATATCCAGAACCGCGCCTGCCTTGCCAGCGACCGCGATTGTGCCGCTGCCGGCCTTGATGGTCAGCGTGTCGATTGTCGCCGTGCCATTTTCCACGGTGATATCAGTGGGCCGGGCCAGCGTCACTGGGATACCGCGTGGGCTGACGGCAAAATCCTGCAGGGCAATGCCGATGCTATTGCCATCCTGCTGCACCAGCGCTTTTCCGGTCAAAGGTGCATTGTCGTATCGTCCCGAAAGGTCGATATCGGTGCGGGTTCCTCTCCGGTCGAACTGAAGCGCCAACTGTTCCACAAGAGCAGAGCCGGTGGAGATCCGGTCCGCCTTCACCATGCCCTGCAAGGCCAGCGATTGGAGGTCGTTGGTGGTGACATCGACCGATGGCTGGGCGATTGTTGTAGTGCCCTGGCGAATGGCGGTGCCATTGGCCTTGATCCGGGCGGCAATCTTGCCATTGGCCTCATCCAGTCTGATGGAGCCTTTCAGATCGCCCGATGCGGTCTGTCCGCCAAGGGCGGCCAGCAGGCCCAGATCGGGAAAGTCAAAATCGACAGAACCGCTTGGAAGACGTGCACGGGAAAAGTTCAAGGCGCCCTTCAAGCTGTTGTCACCCACCGTCAAACTCAGATCCGGCAGGGAGATGATGCCGTCTTTGGAAGTGAGGTTGAGGTTGGAGCGCACCGGCTTGCCATCCAGCGCGCCTTGCGCAGTCAGCGTCGCAGAAGGCGCGCCGCGTGTCAGGTCGGCTTTCGCCGCCATGGAAAAACCAGTGAGGGCGCGGCCAGCAAGCTTTGCTGCGTCGATGGTGATCGTGCCATTGGTCTGCAAGGCACTGACAGGACCATTGGCCTGGAGGTCGAACGCCGCCTTGCCCGATGCATTGGCCTGCAAGATGCTGAGATCAGTGACTGTTCCCGAGAGAGTGGCGGCGAGCTGCTGTCTGGCAAAAGACAGTTTGCCCGAAGCATTCAGCAGTCGTGTTTCCAGCGCAAAACCGGGAATGACAATTCCATCACCTGCGGAATAGCGTGCCTCGCCGGAAAGCTTCACCATATTGGTTTGCTCCGTGCCACCAGGCGTTCCCACCAGCTTTTCCGTCACGGCCTGTGGCAGTGCTTCAGGCCGGGCAAACAGTGAATACTCCGCCTCCACGGCCTTGCTGGCGAGGGTATAGGTGGCCGTCACGCTGCCGCCAAGCGCGGGGCTTTCGATGGTGAGCGGTTGGGCGGTAATCTGCTGAGGGCTGATCGCAATCGGGGCCTTGAGGGTCAGCGGTGCCTTTATGGCACGCGCCTGCGTCGCGTCCGTCAGCTGCGCCTGCTGCACGGTCAAGGTGGTGTCGATGCTGCCGGAACGGGTGGACAGATTGAAAGCCGGGGCGCTTGCCGTTAGGGCAATGCCGCCAAACGTGCCTTGCGGCAGTGTCAGGCTCTCCACCGACGCGGTCGTTTCAAGCTTTGCCGCTTCGGCAGCCCCGGTCAGGCTGAATGTCAGGCCGGAGACGTGTGCGGCGAGGGTGCTGTCGTCCAGCGGCCAACGGATTGCGGCGGGGCCATTCTTGCCGGTCAGTGTGGCATGAAGGGAATTTTCGCCTTTCGGCGTATAGGTGCCGCTGGCGGCAAGCGACAGGCTGCCGGTCTCGACGCTGCCTTTTTCCACGCTCAAGGCACCGTCATCGGAAAGGCGCGCGGCAATATCGATCATCGTCTTGCCGGCAAACAGGTCGCGGAGATTGACGGGCAACAGGCTATCGAAGGCACCGGCACCATTGATAGCCACGTGCCGACCGTCCGCGGCCAGTTTATGGGTGGTGGTTATATCCAATCGCGGTGTACCGTCGAGCGTTGCCGTCAGCGAGCCTTTCCAATCGTTGATTGGCCCGCCGCCCTTGACCGTGACGGCAAGCGCCGGATCATCCGGCAATTGCAGCAGGTTGGCGAGGATTCCGCCCTTCGGCTCCTGCAGGGTGGCATTAACATCCAGCCGGTTCTGCTGCGGCGCGTAGGCGAGCTGGGCCGACAGGTTTGCCTGCGGCAGATCTGCACGGCTCACTGTCAGCTGCGAGGTGATAGCTTGCTGGTTCGCTTCACTGCCTCGTTCAGCCTCGACATTGCCGTCCAAAGCCAGTTTGGCCGCAGTGCCGATCAGCGGTTGTTCCAGCCGGATTTCCGGCACGGACACCCGCTCGATACGGATATCCACCGGCAGGCTGAAGCCATTGCTGCTGGAGGTTTCTGCCGTCGTCTCCACGGTCGGCAAGGGCTTGCGGGCCAGGGTCACGGAGGCGGCCTTGATCTGCGAGGCCTCGAAACGGCGTGACATCAGCGCCAGCGGCGACCAGTCGATGGAGAGATCCTGAATGCGGCCATAAGCACCGTTCGCGTCGGAAACGGTGATTGTGTCCACCCGCAAATGACCGTCCAGCAGGCCGCTGATCCCGTCCACGGCGATGATCCGATTTGGCTTCGACACCAGTGAGGCGACGAAATCGCCGATGAAGCGGCTGCCGAACTGCGTCGTGCCGATCAGCGTCAGCGCCACGATCAGCATCGCGGCCAGCACCAGCAAACCATAGGCGAGGATGCGGCCAAGGCCTGAGAATAGGGTTTTAAGTGCGCTCACTGTCTACTACGACCTTCTTCTGTCCCGAAAGGCTGCTTCTTCGTCAGAAACTTTGTCCAATACCGACATATATGCCGTATTTGTCGCCGTCGGGATAGGGATTGAGCGGTACGGCCACATCCAGTCGGATCGGGCCGAACGGCGTCGCATAGCGCAGACCGATGCCCGCGCCTGCCTTGATATCGGAGAAATCGGGCACATGCCCACTGGACACGGTGCCGACATCAAAGAACGGCACCAGGCCGATCGTCTCGGTAATACCGATCCGTGTTTCCAGTGAGGCGGTCATGTAGGAAAGCCCGCCGGTGGCGTCATCCGCGCTGTTTCTGGGCGAAATGCTCTGATAGCCATAGCCGCGCACCGAGCCGCCGCCGCCAGCGAAGAACCGTCTTGTTGCCGGAATATCGGCAAGACTGCCGGTGCCGAACAGGGTGCCCACCGCCAGTTTGCCCGCCAGTACCACCCGGTCTTCCGCGCCAAGTCCGTGATAGCCGGAAATCGACCCTTCGAAATTGGAAAATACAGTGCTGCCGAGGAATTCATAGCTTGGCGCGGCACTGAGCGTGGCGCGGTAGCCTGTGGTCGGGTTCATCTTGTTGTCGCGGGTATCGCGCACATAATCGAGAGGCACGGAAAAGGTCAGATAATCGTTTCGGCCAAAGGCATCATCGATCCGGGCATATTCCAGCGCGGTTGCTGCCGAGACCGTGTCATAATCATTCAATTCGTAGGCATAGCCCAGCTTGCCGGTGATGGTGTCGGCATCGTAGGAATCGGTGCTGAGTGTCGCGGCCTTGATCGAGGCCTCCAGCGTCCCAGAGGGCAGCAGAAAACCGGGCTTGGTGAATGTGATGCCAGCGGAATAATCGAAATCCGTCGCATCGGTTTTCTCGCCAATACCACTGACGGTGCCTTCGATTCTGAGGGATTCGGCCTGGCCAAACAGGTTGCGGTGGCCCCAATAGCCTTGCAAACCGGCACCGTCGATGGTGTCATAGGTTGCTCCGGCCCCGAAATAGCGGAATTTGCCTTCCGAGACGGTGATATTGAGCGGAATGGCGCCCTGCGAGTTGAGTTTATCGGCTTGGGTGACGGTCACGCTGGAGAAGACGTTAAGCTTGCGCAAGCGGTCGGATGCCTTGCGCAGATCTTCCGGCGAATAGGGCTGACCGGCATTCAGCCTCGAATATTTCTGCACGAAACCGGGATCGACGGCCTTGGTGCCGGAGACTGCAACCGGACCCAGCGGCGCGACCGGCCCTGCGGAGACACCGATGGTCACATCCACCCGGTTGCTTTGATGGTCCGCGACCACCTGCCGCTCGGAAATGCGGGCGAGAGGGCGGCTTTGCGCTTTCAGATCGTCGGCCATCTTGTTGGCGGCCTTGATAATCGCCAGGGAGCCGGCGGGTTTGCCCGCCACAAGATCATAGGCGGTTGGGTCAAGCTTTGCGGCATCGCCGGTCAGCGTCACCTTGCCGAGCGTAAAGACCGGGCCGGGTTCGACCTCTATTTTGACCGGCACGGGTTTCGTGCGAGGAAATTCAGGATTGGGGGGCAGACTGTCCAGGGGCGTGCCATTGACCGTTATGGTAATGACGCCGCCATAATAGGAGTGTTCGTAAAGTGTCGCCAGCAGCCGTTCCCGGTCCTCGCGGGCCTTGATGACCACGCCAAGATCGCCGGAGACCGGCTTGTCCTTCTCCTGGATCAGCTGCGAGCTTTGCTCCAGCGCATCTTTCAGGTCGCCGGAAGCATCTTTCGCATCGCGATTGACGGAAGCTTCTTTCGACTGGAGATCGACAGAATAACGCACGGGATCGATGACATCCGTGTTGCCTTCATCGCGGCCCCACAGGGTTATCCCGAAAATCTTGAAGGCATAGGCGTCAACGGGAAACGACAAGGCTGCCGCACCCACGACGACACATGCCAGAGCGGTGCCTGACTTCCGAAACGCTTTACTGACATTCGGCAATGTCACCCTACTCGGTTTAAACAGTGTCTGAAGTCCTCAATCTGGCTGGAGCAAAACCATCCCGCACCCCTTGCTCCGAAATCGCTATTCCCATCCGCGATTATAGCCGGAAAAGTTCATCGGTGAACTTTTCCGGTATTCTTATTGCCACCGCCGGATCTGACCGAGAACGGCTGGGTCCGGCGGTGGCTGGATATCAGTAGCCGCGTGGGCAATTGTCGACGTAGCGACGGCCGTAGCGGTCACGATAGTAGCACTGGCCCGGCTGCTCGTTGACGCGTCCGATGATGGCGCCCGCTACGCCACCCACGGCAGCACCAACCGCGGCACCGCGAACATTGCCAGTAGCGACGCCGCCGATGATGGCGCCCGACGCTGCGCCAATGCCGGCGCCCTTTTCGGTTTCCGTGCAACCGGCGACTGCCAGGCCTGCCAGAATGAGTATAATTGCCTTTTTCATGTCCATCTCCGTATTGGATTTATCCGGATACCAAGGTCTCGCCGATCGTTCTTTTCCTGGCCAGATTTGGGCCTTCCGGCGCGTCCGCCCCTGCGCTGATATTTTGTTATGCAGCATTATTTGTCGTCTTTTGACGCATTTCCTGCCGATTGTTGTCCATTGCTGGTCAATTGCTGGAATCCCAACATTGCCAAAACATATAGCGAGAGCGCCGAATGTCCACCGGAAACGCACTGTTTTTTAAGGTGTCTCTCAAAGAGATTGTCAGCATGGACGATTTTTTTCGCGATAGGCGACTTATGGCAATGATCACTGAAGATAGTCGCTCATATTCCGGTTGTGAGTGCCGCTAATTTGCAATTGCCGACACAGCTGAGGACGATGGGTGGTAACCCATATTAAAGTTATTTTGTTTTAGTTTATTCTATAATAAATGTCTGCTGTGTTCGGGTTCACTCTCGCCGTCTGCGTCTTCAAGCTTGACACAGATCAAGTCTGTTTGGATCCGCATCGGCTAGTGAATGAACATGCGGCCCGCGGCGATGGGAGAGATCGATCGTCGGGCAGCGATAGTGGCAGTGGTTATCGAACCCCGCATCAGCGCCGGTGCCTTTTGTCGCAGTTTAGAATCACTTTAAGGGGTTGACCGCTGCCCCGAACGATCTCAAAAGAGATCCAGGAAGATTGGAGCAGGCGCAATGGATTTTGAAGCGTTTTTCAAGAGCGAACTGGATGGCCTGCACGAAGAAGGCCGTTACCGGGTTTTTGCCGATCTTGAGCGTCAGCGCGGCAATTTTCCACGTGCCACCCGCTACACGGAAAACGGTCAGCATGACGTGACCGTCTGGTGTTCGAACGACTATCTGGGCATGGGCCAGAACGAACAGGTCGTCGAGGCGATGAAAAACGCCATCGATCACTGTGGCGCGGGTGCTGGAGGCACCCGCAATATTTCCGGCACCAATCACTATCATGTTCTGCTGGAGCAGGAACTGGCCGACTTGCATGGCAAGGAACAGGCGCTGATTTTCACGTCAGGCTATATTTCCAACTGGGCGACGCTCGGTACGCTCGGGCAGAAAATCCCCGGCCTGATCATCTTTTCCGATGCGCTGAACCATGCCTCGATGATTGAGGGCATCCGCTATGCGAAATGCGAACGGGTGATCTGGAAGCATAACGACGTCAAGGATCTGGAAGCCAAGCTGAAGGCCGCCGATCCCAAGGCGCCGAAGCTGATCGCCTTTGAGAGCGTCTATTCGATGGATGGCGATATCGCGCCGATCAGGGAAATCTGCGATCTGGCTGATCGCTACGGCGCCATGACCTATCTGGACGAAGTGCATGCGGTCGGCATGTACGGGCCGCGCGGCGGCGGCGTTGCCGAGCGTGAAGGCATCATGGACCGTCTGACGATCATCGAAGGCACGCTTGGCAAGGCATTTGGGGTGATGGGCGGCTACATCACCGCCTCGACCGCCTTGTGCGATTTCGTCCGTTCGTTTGCGTCAGGTTTTATCTTCACCACGGCTTTGCCACCGTCGCTGGCTGCCGGTGCAGTTGCGTCGATCCGGCATTTGAAGTCCAGCCAGATCGAGCGTTTCGCCCATCAGGAACGGGTGCGCCGGCTGCGGTCGCTTCTGGATGCGCGCGGCATTCCTCATATGCCCAATCCCAGCCATATCGTGCCGGTCCTGGTTGGCGATGCCGCCAAATGCAAATGGATCTCCGATATCCTGCTCGACAATTTCAATATCTATGTGCAGCCGATCAATTACCCGACGGTGCCGAAGAAAACCGAGCGCCTGCGCATCACCCCGACGCCCTTGCACAGCGATGCCGATGTTGATCATCTGGTCGGAGCTCTGCATCAGCTCTGGTCGAGATGTGCGCTGGCGCGGGCTGTCGCCTGATTTTTCCATTTCACTCTTGCGCAGGTTGTGCGGGTCATGGTCACATGGCCCGCATTTTGTTTTAGGGGAGGGATGGGATGTCGATTGTCGAGCGGGTCAACCGCGTGCTGGAAGAGGCTGTATCAAGCGAGGCTCTGGTTGGGGCGGTGGTCATGGTGTTCAA
Source organism: Agrobacterium vitis (assembly GCF_013337045.2). Lineage (NCBI taxonomy): Bacteria > Pseudomonadati > Pseudomonadota > Alphaproteobacteria > Hyphomicrobiales > Rhizobiaceae > Gillisella > Gillisella vitis. Next base: position 3,163,728 of record NZ_CP118259.1, on the reverse strand, counting down.
GCACGGACAGCCCCTGCTGCGACGGGCCATCGGCTATGCGGATCGGGAAGCGCGTATTCCAGTGCGGCTCGATACGATTTTTCGCTTCGCATCAGTCACAAAACCATTTGTCGCGGCCACGGCGCTCACTCTGATCGACAAGGGATTGCTGGGTCTTGACGATCTGGTGGCAGATCATCTTCCGTGGTTCCGGCCCAAGACGCCAGCCGGCACATTTGCCGCCATCACGGTGCGTCATCTGCTCACTCACACATCGGGTCTGACCTATGATCCGGCGCTGCAAAGGCTGCCGCGTGAGCGGGCGATCAATCTCGGTCTCCTCGATACGGATCTGACGGTTGAGGAGAATTTCAGCCGCCATAATGCCATTCCGCTGGCTTTTGTCCCTGGCGAGCGTTGGGGCTATTCTATCGCCACGGATCTGCTGGGCGCAGTTGTTGCCAAGGTGCATGGCGAAAACAGCCTCTCGGAACAGACAGAGACCACGGAAGCCACAAGCGCTCCTCCGCTCCCCGGAAGCGTTCCGTTCGAACGATTTTTCGGCTCCATCGAGAACAGATGCGTTCTGGAGGCTTCGGTGGTCGAGCATGTCTGCGCGCCGTTGCGGCTGGCGGATGCGCGGTTCCATGTCACGGATATGTCCCGATTGGCCGTACCCTACCGGGACGGCGAGACGCGGGCCGAGCGCATGGAAGACCAATGGCGGTCAACCGCTCTGTCGGGCGAAGGACCGGCTTTTTCCCCCTCGCGGATTTTCAATCCACGTGCCTTCCAGTCCGGTGGCGGGGGGATGGCCGGTACGGCGCTGGATGTGCTGACGCTGCTTGAAACCATTCGTACAGGCGGTGGGGGACTGATGTCACCCGAGCTTGCGCAGATGTGTCTCTCCAACCAGATCGACGATCTCCCCATGGGGCTTGCCGGCAAGCGCTTCAGTTTTCTTGGCGCTGTCATCACCGATTCCGCAGCAGCGGCCACCGCCCTGCCACCGGGCGCGGTGCAATGGGGTGGTGTCTATGGCAATACCTGGTTTATCGTTCCCGAGGCCGGTTTGACCGTGGTCAGCCTGAGCAATACGGCATTGGAAGGCTGTGACGGTGCGTATGTCGAGCGCTTGCGTGCTGCGGTATGCGCGGATGGATAATTCCTGAAGCCGAAATCGGCTCAAGAGAAAAATGATGCAGCAAATTTAAAGTGTTACGGCATTCATGATTGCAGCGTACGGCATTTTTTCAGGATGACTTCCTGAGCGCGGCGTCGTGCCTGCGCATCGGCGGCAAAGACATCGGCAATCAAGGTCGCCGGTGCCAAGCCCGATAGATGGTCCATGACATCCTCGACCACATCGGCCATGGCGAGAAAACCGATTTTTTCCTCGACAAAAGCCTCAAAGGCACATTCCTCGGCGGCGTTCAGCACGGCGCCCTGCAAGCCGCCGCGCTCAAGCGCCGTACGGGCGAGACGGATGGCCGGAAAGCGGTCCAGGTCCGGCGCTTCGAAATCCAGCCGCGCCAGCTTGGTAAAATCCAACCGGTCCACATCCAGCGCCGCGCGTTTCGGATAGCTCAGCGCATAACCGATGGCGGTGCGCATATCCGGCACGCCAAGTTGGGCCAATACGGAGCCATCACTGTAGCCCACCATCGAATGAACGATCGACTGCGGATGGACGATAACCTCGATCTGGTCGGGTGTCAGATCGAACAGGTGCTTTGCTTCGATCATCTCCAGCGCCTTGTTGAACATCGAGGCGCTGCCAATCGACACCTTCAGTCCCATGGACCAATTTGGATGGGCGCGGGCGGTTTGAACACTCACATCGGCCATCTGCTGGCGGGTGAAGGTGCGAAATGGCCCGCCCGAGGCGGTCAACACGATGCGCTCCAGTGTGTCGCGGTGATTTTCGTCCAGGCATTGGAAAATCGCCGAATGCTCACTATCGACGGGGATAATCTTGCCGCCGCCCTTGCGTACCGTCTCGATGAACAATTCGCCTGCCGAAACAAGGCATTCCTTATTGGCCAGCGCGATATCGGCGCCGCGTGCGGCGGCGGTCAAGGTCGGCTGCAAACCGGCGGTGCCAACAATGGCGGCCATCACCCAGTCGGCCTCAAGGCATGCTGCTTCCTGTAACCCGCTGCTGCCGGCTGCAACGTCGATACCGCTGCCCGACAACAGGTCTTTCAAGGCAATATATTGATTTTCGTCGGAGGTAACCGCCAGCTTTGCGCCTGTCAGCAATGCCTGCTCCGCCAGAAGCGCGACATTGCCATGCCCTGTCAGGGCCATGATATCGAAGCGATCGCGCCCGCCCATTTGTCTGATCACATCAAGTGTGTTGGTTCCGATAGAGCCGGTCGACCCCAGAATGGTGAGGCGGCGGGGCTGGGACGTGGCGGTATTCATAGATATATCCGGCAATTGCACCTGTTCCCCATGCGTCTACAGGGGAATGGGCAGGGCGGCAAGCTTCAAGCCGATGGCGTGCGTTGGTGGACCGTGAAAGGCCCCTTGAGGGCTGCGGACGATTTGATACGGCACAGCCAGCCCCTGCCTATCCTTAGAAGGATATGGACCAGATATCTGGGCAATTTTTCGGTTGGAGACGATAAATCCAGCAGTTTTACTAGGTTGGACTGCTCTTCATGCGTGGGTTAAACGCATGGTATGTCAGAATGTCGGCTTTGTCGCGACCGCCAACTTGCCTCGCTCATTCAGCGATACAACCACTATCGTGCTTGCTGCAATCAGCGCAGCCCCTATTACTAGAACAATCATTGCCCACCTTTTCGACCTTCATGCCGCTTGGTGCCACATTAGCACAACTTAACCTTGCTCCAAGCTTGATTTCACGTTTAGGCCTTCACAAATAGATTCAAATTTTAAGAATTTGGCAGTAAAGTTGAGCATTGAATAAACATTAACCTCCAATCAACGAATTAACCATAAAGATTGTAGGACACGGAGGAATGGGCGCGTTGCGCGTCCCACCCGGCATGATGCCAGTCCCACCGTACCGGTTCCGATCCGGTATCTCCAGTACAGAGCGGTTCTCAAGGTTATGCGGCGTATAGCGTATCCATGCGGACGATTTAACAGGTGATGGCGGTCAGTTCCTGGTTCGACAGGGCCGACCCCGCGGGGATTGGCAATTGGTTCAGCACGCTGAGGCAGAACGGACAGGTGGATCGCAGGCTGGCAGCTTGCGGGACCGGCTGAATTTTGCCGGACTGGACCAGGATGCTTGCAGTCTTTTGCGCCGCCACCGGGTCGGGCTGGAGCCTGAGGTGGAAACGGGTCTGCGCGCGTTTTTTCGCAAGCTGCAGACGGCACCCGATGCGGCCCGTCAGTTTACCGGCGAGAGGCAGATCGACCGCCTCCATGATCTCTATGTTTCCCACTGGGAAGTAATGACCGACGCGCGTTTCGATGCGCTCTATGCCGAACGTGTCAAGGTGCTGGCTGATAGCCAGAGCCGGATGGGGCTCGACCCCCGTTGGCAGATTGCCGGCCATGCCGTTGTTCTGGAGGGCCTGGTCAGTTCCGTCTTCGCCGATCTTGCCAATCGCGGCTTCATGCCGTCCTCGCGCAAGCGAGCCGCCGAATTGCAGGCGCTGGTCAGTGCGCTCATTCGTCTGGTCATGGTGGATGTGGAAATTGCCGTTTCCCTGCGCTTCAACGAATTGCGCCTCAAGCATCATCGCGACATGGCCGACCTGCGGCGCAAGGAGCGCGCCAGCGTCACGGATCTGTTTCAGGGCGCATTCACGGCGCTGTCGCAGGGCGATCTGTCCAGCCGGTTGAACACGGATGTCCCGGAGGAATACCAGGATCTCGTGTCGAGTTTCAATGGCGCGATGGAGAGCATTTGCGCTACGATTTCCCTGATGGATGCCAGCCGCCGTACGGCGGAAGAGGTCAGCGCTGCCCTTGGTGAGCGAGGGTCCGCGCTGGGTCTGCGGGCAGATGAGGCAGCCGCGGGCCTTGATGCGGCAAGCGTCAGCCTGCGGCAGGTGACCGAAACGGTCAGCCATAACGCGGCGCAGTCGAAACTCACCGAGCAGGCTGTCGAGATGACCGTCAAGGCGGTCGAAGCGAGCGGCGAGGTGGTTGGCAAGGCCATCGCCGCCATGGCGGATATCGAAACCTCTGCCGAGCAGATCGGTCATATTATCGGCTCCATCGATGAAATTGCCTTTCAGACCAATCTTCTGGCCTTGAACGCCGGGATCGAGGCGGCCCGCGCCGGGGATTCCGGTCGGGGCTTTGCCGTCGTTGCACAGGAAGTACGGGCTTTGGCCCAGCGTTCTGCCGACAGTGCGCGGGAAATCAAGGCCCTGGTTGCGGCCACCAAACATCAGGTCGAAGCCGGGGTGGAGATGGTCAATCGCACCCAGGATGCGATTTCCAGCATCGTCACGCAGGTCGTCGATATCAATCGATCGGTCTCGGTGATGGCGGGCGAAACGGCCAAACAGGCCGCAGCCCTGGATAGCGTCGCTTGCGTGCTGGAAGCCCAGGGCGAAACATCGCGTGCAAGCGCGCAGTTGTCACGCCAGGCGGCGGATGACAGTGCCGACCTGCATACGGTGATCGTCGAGCTTGGCAAGACCGTGCGGCAATTCACCATTGAGCGCACCCAATATCATGGCAGCCAGACCAACCCGTCGAACGGTTACCCGGTACCATCAGCGCAAGCGGCAGAGCTGCCGATGGTGGCTTTTTCCGAGGACTTCGGGGGGCACGATTTTTTAGTGCCGATTCGGGCAGGAGGCCTTTCGATGTGAGCGGTTTATTTACCTACCTCTTATACAACGGAGGAAGGTTCGGGATGAAACGGCTTTTCGTGCCGGAGAAGCGCTTAGGTTTTGAACTCTCATAACCCTTATGGGGCGGTCGATAGAAACGGTAGGGAAACAGTCTATGGCGAGCAAGAAAGGCGCATCGGCGCAGCTTAAGCTGGCATCGGTGCTCGACTTGAATGAAGCGTCTCAGCTCAAGGACAAGCTTCTGTCCATGCGGGGAGGAGCAATTGAAATCGACGCATCCGGTGTCGAGCGGATGGGAGCACTTTGCGCCCAGGTGCTCGTCTCGGGCGCGAAAACCTGGGAAGAAGACCAGAAAACCTTCTCGATAAAGAAGGCGTCAGACGCTTTCACCAAAACCATACAGCTCTTGGGCTTGAACAACGATCAACTGATCGCGGAGATCCGGCAATGAAGAAAAAAGTATTAACCGTGGATGACTCTAGAACCATCCGCAACATGCTTCTCGTGACCCTCAATAATGCGGGTTTCGAGACCATCCAGGCCGAAGACGGCGTCGAAGGTCTTGAAGTGCTTGAAGAGTGCAATCCCGACGTGATCGTTACCGATATCAACATGCCGCGTCTTGACGGTTTTGGTTTTATCGAGGGCGTACGCCGCAATGAAAAATACCGCGCCGTTCCGATCCTCGTTCTGACGACCGAAAGCGATGCTGAGAAGAAGAACCGTGCGCGCCAGGCCGGCGCTACCGGCTGGATCGTCAAGCCATTCGATCCGACGAAACTGATCGATGCGATTGAACGTGTAACCGCCTAACGGGGTCTGACTTCGATGGATATGAACGAAATCAAAGAGATCTTTTTCCAGGAATGCGAGGAACAGCTCGCGGAACTGGAATCCGGTCTTCTGAAAATGAACGATGGGGATCGTGACCCGGAGACGGTGAATGCTGTTTTCCGAGCTGTTCATTCCATCAAAGGAGGCGCAGGCGCGTTCGGTCTCGACGATCTCGTTGCCTTCGCTCACGTTTTTGAGACCACCCTTGATTGCGTTCGATCCAATAAGCTGGAACCGGGCATTGAAGTCATGAAGGTCATGCTCAAGTCGGCCGACGTGCTCGCCGACCTGACCAATGCTTCTCGTGACGGTGGCAGCGTCGATCCTTCGCGTTCAAGCGGCCTTGTCAAGGAACTGGAAGCGCTTGCCAAGGGTGAAATGCCTTCGTCATCCGCCACAGCACCGGCACCTGCGCCAAAGGCGGCTGCCAAGCCTGCGCCTGCGCCAGCAGCAACGGATGATAGCGGTTTTGCACCCGTTCCATTCTCCTTTGACGATTTTGCCGACGAAGAGCCGCCCATTGTGTCTCCTCCGCTTGAAGTGACCTTCAAGCCGCGCCGGGATCTCTATGCCAAGGGCAATGACGCCACGCTCTTGCTGCGCGATCTGTCGCGTATCGGCGAAGTCAGCCTGAACTGTAATGTAAGCGCCGTTCCGACGCTGGAATCCATGGATCCCGAGGAGGCTTACTTCTCCTGGAAAATCCTGGTGAAGAGCGAAAAAGGCGAAGAAGGCGTTCGGACTGTTTTCGAGTTTGCCGAATGGGATTGCGAACTGGAAATCAAGGAGCAGGAAGCGACTGCTGCTGAAGGAAGCGATGAGCTGCCGATGGTACCGGTGCCGTTCGATCTGTCCGCGCTGGACGACGACAGCGGCGCTGAAGAGGCTGACGATAGCTCGGCCGACTTGATTGCCGAGGCCGTGGAAGCCGCCGATACCGCAACCAAAGTGGTCAGTGCCGTCAGGGAGAAGAGAGAATCTCCAGCCGCTGCTGCCGCCGCTGCCGCTGCCGCCGCGCAAAACCAGTCCGCAGCTTCTGCTGCCGGGCAAACGATCCGCGTCGATCTCGATCGCGTCGACCGCCTGATCAATCTGGTGGGTGAGCTTGTCATCAACCAGGCCATGCTGTCACAGAGCGTCATCGAAAATGACACCAACGGCACGTCGTCGATCAATATGGGCCTCGAAGAGCTGCAACAGCTCACCCGCGAGATCCAGGATTCGGTCATGGCGATCCGTGCTCAGCCGGTCAAGCCGGTGTTCCAGCGCATGTCGCGTATCGTCCGCGAAGTTGCTGATATGGTTGGAAAATCGATCCGCCTGGTCACCGAAGGTGAAAACACCGAAGTGGACAAGACGGTCATCGACAAGCTGGCCGAGCCGCTGACACACATGATCCGCAATGCCGTTGACCATGGTATCGAAACACCCGAAAAGCGTACTGCCGCCGGCAAGAACCCGGAAGGCACGGTCAAGCTGACGGCAAAGCACCGGTCTGGCCGTATCGTGATCGAACTGGTCGATGATGGTGCCGGTATCAACCGCGAACGGGTCCGCCAGAAGGCAATCGATAACGATATCATCGCTGCCGACGCCAATCTGTCCGATGAGGAAATCGACAATCTGATTTTCATGCCGGGCTTTTCCACGGCGGACAAGATTTCCGACATTTCCGGCCGTGGCGTTGGCATGGACGTGGTCAAGCGGTCCATCCAGGCATTGGGCGGGCGCATCTCCATCAGCTCGCGCCCCGGTCAGGGCTCGACTTTCACCATGAGCTTGCCGCTGACACTGGCGGTTCTGGATGGCATGGTCGTTACCGTTGCTGGCCAGACGCTTGTCGTTCCCTTGACGGCCATCGTTGAAACCTTGCAGCCGGAAGCCCAGAATATCCATTCCTTCGGGGCCAACCAGCGGCTGATTTCGATCCGCAACAGCTTCTGCCCATTGGTGGATGTCGGTCGGATCCTGAACTTCCGCTCGGCCCAGGCCAACCCGATCGATGGTGTTGCTCTGTTGGTTGAATCGGAAGGTGGCGGTCAGCGCGCCTTGATGGTCGATGCCATCCAGGGTCAGCGTCAGGTGGTCATCAAGAGCCTCGAGGCCAACTATACTCATGTGCCCGGTATCGCCGCGGCAACTATTCTGGGCGATGGCCGCGTGGCTCTGATCCTGGATGTGGATGCTGTCGTTGCTGCTTCGCGCGGTCAGTCTCTCAAGCAGGAAATGTCGTTAGCCGTCGCAGGATAGTCCAATGTCGAATGCGGTCGAAAATCTGGTTCAGGGGAATCGCGAGTTGATCGCGTTCCGTGTCGGTAATCAGGAGTTTTGTGTCAACATCATGCAGGTGCGGGAAATCCGTGGATGGACCCCCGCAACGCCGTTACCACAGTCTCCTCATTACGTGATGGGCGTGATCAACCTGCGTGGTGCTGTCCTGCCGATCGTCGATCTGGCGATCCGGCTCGGGCTGAAGCGAACAGAGCCGACCGTTCGGCATGTGATTATCGTGGTCCAGATCAGGACCAAGGTCGTCGGCCTGCTGGTGGATGCCGTGTCGGACGTACTGAGCGTAACAGATGATGCGATCCAACCGACGCCTGAGGTCTCGTCTGATCTCGAGCGCCAATATGCAAGGGGCATCCTCGCCATTGACAAACGGATGATCTGTTTGATTGAGCTGGCGGGCCTTTTCTCTGAAACTGAAAGCGAAGCGGCATGACATCGACCTTTTCTGCGCATAGCCGGCAATCGGACGACGAGATCATGGCCAGTGGCGAATACCCGTTGACCCGCCGCGATCTCAACGAAATTGCTGCGATGATCTATGCCGATGCCGGGATTGCGCTGAACGATTCCAAGGCTTCCCTTGTCTATTCAAGACTGTCGAAGCATATTCGCAATCTTGGATTGCGTGGATTTCGTGAATATTGCGCGCTTGTCTCTTCCCAGGAGGGGGCCGGGGCGCGACGCGAAATGTTGTCGCATCTGACAACGAATTTCACCCGGTTCTTTCGTGAGAACCATCACTTTGATCATTTGCGCACCGAGGTTCTGCCGGGGTTGATCAACCGCGCCAAGGCCGGCGGTCGCGTGCGGATCTGGTCTGCCGCCTGTTCTGATGGGCAGGAGCCCTATTCCATCGCCTTGACGGTCCTGTCCTTGATGCCGAATGCCGCCGACTACGATTTCAGGATCTTGGCAACGGATATCGATCCGAAGATCCTGGCGCTGGCTCGTGCCGGAGCCTATGACGAAACAGCGCTGGAAACCGTGAGCCCGGCCATGCGCAAGCAATGGTTCCGCGATGTCGATGTCGGTGGACGCCGAAAATTCCAGGTGGATGACCGGGTCAAGAAGCTGATCACCTTCAACGAGTTGAATTTGATGGCGCAATGGCCGATCAAAGGACCGTTCGACGTGATCTTCTGCCGCAATGTGGTGATCTATTTCGATGAGCCCACCCAGGTGAAGATCTGGTCGCGATTTGCCGGGCTGCTGCCGGAGGGCGGCCATCTTTATATCGGCCACTCCGAGCGGGTGTCGGGCGATCCGAAGAACCTGTTCGATAATATCGGTATCACCACCTACAAATATACCGGCAAGACCGGAGGGCGCAAAGTATGATAGCCGCCGCTCGCGTTCTCGTCGTCGATGACAGCCCGACCATGCGGGGACTGATCACCGCCGTTCTCAATTCCGATCCGGAAGTCAGCGTCATTGGCCAGGCCAAGGATGCCATGGAGGCCCGCGCCGCCATCAAGCAACTGAACCCGGATGTGGTGACGCTCGATATTGAAATGCCGAACATGAATGGTTTGGAATTTCTCGAAAAGATCATGCGGCTGCGGCCGATGCCTGTCATCATGGTCTCGACCATGACCCATCGTGGAGCTGAAGCGACGCTGGCTGCCTTGGAAATTGGCGCATTCGACTGCGTTGGCAAGCCGATGCCGGGCGAGGCTCGTCCGTTCGGCGATCTTGCCGAGAAGGTCAAGGCGGCTGCCCGTTCGCAGCGTCGGCAGATCATGCATGCGGCGCCGGTTGCCACGCCTGCTGCCGATTTCCGGGTGGGCCGCAAGATCGTGGCGATCGGTTCTTCGACAGGGGGTGTCGAAGCGCTGATTGCCGTGCTGCAGAAATTTCCGCCCAATTGTCCGCCGACGGTCATTACCCAACACATGCCGCCGACGTTTACCAAGAGTTTTGCGGAGCGGTTGAACCGGCTCTGCGCTCCCGTTGTGGAGGAAGCAACCGACGGTGCCAGATTGCAGATCGGCAAGATCTATCTGGCGCCTGGTGGAGAACGGCATCTGCAAGTGGTGAACGCATCCGCTCCCAGTTGCCGTTTGCTGGACACGCCCCCGGTCAATGGACACCGGCCATCGGTCGATGTTCTCTTTGATTCGGTGGCGGAATTGGCTGGACGCAATGCCGTTGGCGTCATACTGACAGGTATGGGGCGCGATGGAGCGTCTGGATTGCTCAAAATGCGAAGTGCAGGCGCACGGACCATTGGGCAGAACGAAAAGACCTGTGTGGTCTATGGTATGCCTCGCGTTGCCCATGAACTGGGTGCCGTCGAGCATCAATTGCCGCTTGGCTCAATCGGCGAAGAAATTCTCAAACTCACGGCCGCACGGAAAGAAGGTTATGAATAATGTCAATAGCTGAAAAAATTAAGGTCCTGATAGTGGACGACCAGGTGACCAGCCGATTACTTTTGAGCGATGCGCTGACTCAGCTGGGTTTCAAGCAGATCACGGCTGCCGGCGACGGTGAGCAGGGGATGAAGATCATGGCTCAACAGCCTCATCATCTGGTGATCTCCGACTTCAACATGCCGAAGATGGATGGTCTCGGCCTTCTGCAGGCGGTTCGAAGCAATCCGGCCACCAAGAAGGCGGCCTTCATCATTCTGACTGCCCAAGGCGACAGGGCATTGGTGCAGAAGGCGGCCCAACTGGGTGCCAATAACGTACTCGCCAAGCCGTTTACCATCGAAAAGATGAAGGCGGCCATTGAAGCTGTTTTCGGAGCGTTAAAATGAGTGACGAAGCTGCGGCTCGCAGGGTCCATATTATTCAAGGTGAATACAAGGTTGTCAGCGACCCGAATGTGGTGCTTTCAACCATCCTGGGTTCCTGCGTGGCTGCATGCATACGTGATCCCATTGCCGGTGTCGGCGGTATGAACCATTTCCTCCTGCCGGGCTCTGCCAATCCCGGCATGGGAGGCGGGGATGCCACGCGCTATGGCGTCCATCTGATGGAATTGCTGATCAACGGCCTCTTGAAGAAGGGGGCTCGGCGCGATCGTCTGGAAGCCAAGATTTTCGGGGGCGCGAAGACGATTGCGACGTTCTCGAATGTCGGCGAACAGAATGCCGCCTTCGCTGCGCAGTTTCTGAAAGATGAAGGCATTAAGGTGGTTGGCTCTTCGACGGGCGGCGAACATGGCCGCAAGCTGGAATTCTGGCCGATCAGCGGTCGTGCCCGCCAGTATCCTCTGACAGGAGCGGAGACGCAAAAGACCGTGGCCATGGAACAGCGGCCGGTCAAAGTGCAAAAGCCAGTGGAAAGCTCGATCGAGTTTTTCTAACGGTTCCGTTCTTTCACAGGTAATCCATACTGATCAAAGTTGCGTAACGATTTTGAAGGACAATCTAGGGTATGTGATGCGGCTGACGATACGATGTATTCGAGCAAGGCTGGCATGAAATGAATGACCATCCGAACGCTGTTTGCGGTTTCGGATGAGCTGAACGGACGCCCCTTCGCTCGTTTATACAAGCTCAGGGCGGGACTGAATAAAAAGCATAAATGGAGCGTGCCGCGTGGCGTTTGTCTGTGGTGGGTTCCGGGAGAACAGAACTGCGAAGCCTGAGTCAGTATGGAGGCCACGAGCGTGGAAGAATCATTACCTGAAATTCTGATGCGTGTTGTGACGGAACTTCACGACGTTGCCTATCTGATCGAGCGGGTCGAGCCGCAATTGCTGGAATTGGGTGGATCAAAGGCGTTGGAATCGGCTGAAACGCTGAAAGTCTTGCAAGGTATCGATCTCGCCGTGCAGAAATCGCGCGGGTTGGCCGAATTTATCGATACCATTACGGCGGATGTGTCCGACGACTGGAAAGTGGACATGACGACGGCGCTCAGCCTCGTCAAGCTTGCCGAAATGCAGAAGGCACTGGGCGATGGCCTGCGTCATGGCCATTCGCAGCCTCTCAGCAAGGTGGCGGGTGATTTCGACTTTTTCTGATCTCTGCCAGCCCCGAGAGGGCATTTCCAGCGAAACTGCGAGGCGGTTTACCTCCGCAAGTGCTTAGAAATTAAGAGAAAGAGTTTTCATAATTCCTTAAATGCATAAATACTGAAGTGTTTCGATCGCTCCCTTGTGGGGCGATCTTCGTTTTGAGACATCCGTTTCCGCACGTCGGGCTCGGTTCGCAGGCTTCAGGAAACGCTCGCACAAGCTTCGCGTCCTAGGGTGACGCTAGGCCAAAAGCCGTAACCTCATGTTTGACGGTGCGAGACAGAATGAATCTGTTCAATCAACTACTCCAGGTCCTCAAGAACCTTTCGTCCTTGGGACCTACAAAACTATGGACTCTTGCGGGTGTTGGCGTCGTTTCGGTGGCGCTGGTTATCGGTGCGGCGTTTTTTATCAATAAGCCCGCCTTTGAGACCCTTTACGTTGGCCTCGAAGCGACTGATGTCAATCAAATCAGTATTGCCCTGGCTGAAGCGGGCGTCGGTTTTCAGACCGGTGCCGATGGCAAGAGCATTCAGGTTCAGGCTGGCATGACCGGCAAGGCCCGTTTGTTGCTGGCCGAACGCGGCCTGCCCAATAGCACCAATGCCGGCTACGAACTGTTCGATAATGTCGGCTCCCTAGGCCTGACATCCTTCATGCAGGAAGTGACCCGGGTGCGCGCTCTTGAGGGCGAGATTGCCAGGACGATCCAGCAGATCAACGGTATTGCGGCAGCACGCGTGCATATCGTCATGCCGGATGTCGGGAATTTCCGGCGCGGCGCGCAAAAGCCAACAGCCTCGGTTATGATCAGAGCCGGTTCCGATGCCGGTCGCAAATCCGCAGCTTCGATCCGCCATCTGGTGGCCTCGGCTGTGCCGGGTCTTGAAGTCGATGATGTCACCATTCTGGATTCGACCGGCCAGTTGCTGGCATCGGGTGATGAGACAGGCGGGACTGCAAACCGAAATCTCGGCGTCGCCCAGTCGGTTCAGCAGGAAATCGAATCGAATATCGACAAGGCCCTCGCACCCTTCCTCGGTATGGACAATTTCCGCTCCAGCGTTACGGCGCAGTTGAATACTGACCAGCAGCAGATCCAGGAAACGGTTTACGATCCTGAATCCAAGGTCGAACGCTCGACCCGTACAACCAAGGAAGCACAGAAGTCGCAGCAGCGGCAATCCGATACCGCAGCGACCGTGGAGCAGAATATTCCGCAGGCAGCGCCGCAAGCGGGTGGTGCCGGTCCTGAATCGTCCGACCAGCAGGACAAGAAGGAAGAGCAGACCAACTACGAAATCAACAGCAAGACGATTGCCACCGTCAAGAATGGCTATACGCTGGACAAGCTTTCCGTGGCCGTTGTGGTCAACAAGCAGCGTATCGCTACCATGGTCGGCGAACCGGTCGATCAGGCCAAGATCGATGCCTATCTGGCGGAAATGCAGAAAATCGTCAAATCGGCTGCCGGGCTCGATGACAAGCGCGGCGACGTGGTGACCCTGACGGCGATGGACTTCCTGGAGAATCAGCTGCTGAGCGAGGCTCCAACCGGTCCCGGTGTGATGGAAATCCTCAGCCGCAACATGGCGGGCATCATCAACTCGCTTGCCTTCCTGGCTGTTGCCTTCCTTGTTGTCTGGATGGGCATTCGTCCAATGGTACGCTCGATGGGCGGCGGTGGGACTGCGGCGCTCGAGGGTGGCAGCGACGCTGTTGCCGGATTGGAACTGCCCGACTTCTCGCCCGGTCTTGATGCCGGTGCCGGTGGCGGGCTGATGGATGGCTTTGGGTCCGACTTCGGCTTCGATAGCGCCGATGATGTCCTTGCCCTCGATAATGATCCGAATGGCGGCTTTAACCGCCGCGTCAAGGAAGGACCGGAACGGCGCCTGGCGCGTATGGTGGAAATCTCGGAAGAGCGCGCTGCCAAGATCCTGCGCAAATGGGCGGTCGAGAACGCAGCCTGATCCTTCAATCCAATCGAATAGGAGAGCTGCGCTGGTGAAAGTTGGCGCAGCTTTTTTGTATGGTGCGGATAAGCCACACCTTCTGTGCTAATCCCCGTAGCGTTTAGAAGTTATTTACATACAATAACATTATGGTGATTCGGCATGTTTCGAATGACGCGCTTAACCAGGGAATGGGCGGCTTCCGTGGCAAAGCATAGTGAGAGGTCGCCGTTCGTCCCTTGAAAGGGGAGCCTTATGAGTGTCGAACTCCTTGAGCCTGGGGGCTATCAAGGGATCCGTAGCCAGAAGACGGCGAACAGGCCTGAAGGCCCCAGGTTGCGTGATGCGATGATCAGACAGCTTTCCTCGGCAGCGTCCTCAGGAAAGCTTCGGGTGGCGATGCATATCCTGACGGACTATGCTGGAGCCTCGCACTATCTCCTGGCGCGATACGACCTTATTCAGGAACATGGGCTGGATTTCGTGGTGACGGCCGACTGGCCGTTCGATCTGGCGCGTGGGGTTGCCACGGAATTGTCGGCTGCCTGTTCGCGGGCCACCGAGCTTGAAAAATGCCTGGGCCTGCTGCAAGCAAAGTTCGTGCTCCTGCCTGAAGACCTGGAACTGCCCTTAGGGGCCAGCCGTCAATATTGCTCAGTGATGTTCAATGTCGGTCGTACACGGCTGGCGCTGGTCATGCTTCTTCCCGACGGATTCGTAATCTCGCCCGACCGGTTGCGGGATGTGGGTTTGTTGGCAGCCTATTGCGTCAGCCTGTCGACAGGACGGTCGCAGAAAGCGGATCGTGACTTCGAGCTGACGGAACGCGAATTGGAATGCCTGTTTTGGATTGCCGAAGGCAAAACAAGTGATGAAATCGCCACGATTCTTGGTATTTCCCGCAATACGATCAATAATTACATCACCAGTGTGATGCGCAAGACCGCTACGAAAACTCGCTCCGAAGCGATTGCCTATGCGGTTCGCAACAATCTGGTCTAACGCCGACGACCTTTAAAGGCGACAGTTGGTGCTCTACTTCAGGATATCTCAAGTCATTGATGTCTTGAGGCATCCAAAACCTCTTCAAGGCGGGGATGCATCCGCATCTTCAAGCATCGGTATGAAAGGCAGCCATGGCGTTTAATGCAGACATGTCGAGCGGCAGGACAGGATCGGCGGCAGATCTGAAAGCCCGGCTGGCTGCGAACCGGGCGGATATTTTTCCTCGGTTGATTGCGATGCAGAAGGCGATCAACGCCCGCAGCTTTGCGGTGTTTCGGGTGGCGGGGTCGGGCCTGCCGCGCAAACGCATGTTGCAATGCGAATGTGAGAGCTGGGCGGCAAGCGGCATGGTCGGCAGCTATAGCGATGCATTTGTGTCCTGCTATGGCGACCTTCTGCTGAGCCACATCGATGATTTGCTGCTGCCTTTGATGTGGAATGCCAAGGACAACGCCACATTCTGTATCAGCAGTGAGTTTGGGGCTTTCGTATCGCGCCTGCCCGCTGGCAATCTGCCGTTTTCGGGCGTTGCTTTTCCTGTCCGGCTGGGCGCTGTCGGCAATGGCTATGTCATCTTCGCATTGAATGGATCTGAGGATCTCGATAGCGATGTGATGATCGACATGCATAATCGCAGCTGCAAGCTGATGATGGATATTCTATCCCTGAGCGAGCGAAAAGTAGCGCCATCCGAGGCGTTGAGCGACCGGGAAATCGCCTGCCTGCAATTGGCAGGCGATGGGCGGATCAGCGAAGAAATTGCCGAAAATCTCGGTCTTTCGGTCCATACCGTCAATGCTTACCTTGGATCGGCAACGATCAAGCTTGATTCGGTCAACCGTATCCAGGCAATCGCCAAGGCTATCAGGCTCGGCTATATCAACTGAGCTTCTGAATAGATTTTCCTGTCTGGCGGAAATTCCTGAATAGGTTTGTCGGAAAGCGCTACCGAAGCGCAATCACTCGGGCTGTTTGGCTTCCAGGAGCCATTCGCGCCAGATGGCCACCAGGATCGCCATCAGCACCGGGCCGACGAACAGGCCGAGCATGCCCATGGTCTTGACGCCGCCGATCAGGCCGAAAAATGTTGGCAGGAAAGGAAGCTTGATCGGCCCACCCACCAGTCTCGGCCGCAAAGTCTTGTCGACAATGAACAGTTCCACGGTTCCCCAAGCAAGCAATCCGACCCCTGCAATGGTCGAGCCGCTGGCAACCAGATAGATCGAGACCAGGGTGAAGGACAGCGGCGCACCACCGGGAATGAGCGCCATGAAGCCGGTGATGATGCCCAGCGTAACCGGGGAAGGAACTCCTGCAATCCAATAGGCGAGGCCAAGCACGATACCTTCGCCGACAGCAATGATCGTCATGCCGGTCACTGTGGAACTGATCGTCATCGGAACCAGCCGCGATACCCGTTCCCAGCAACCGGGCAGGATGCGCTCGCCGACAACATCCACCTGCGCGACAATACGCTCCCCGTCGCGATAGACGAAAAACAGGGCGATCAGCATGAAGAGCAAGGTGAGAAAGCTGTGGAACGCCGAGGAGCCGACCACCAGAAGGCCACGGTAAATCGTGCCGATATTGGCGCCGCTGATCAGTTGCACCAATTCACCAAGCGCACCGGGGTGGCCGACATATTGATCCCAATGCTCGGAAAGCCAGGCACCGGCCAGGGGTACCTGGATGAGCCACTGCGGTACTGGTGCTCCGACTTCATTGGCCTTCAAGGCCCAGACGCCCCAGCTTTTCACCTCATCGACGGCATAGATACCCGCCAGCGAGATGGGAACGACAATGAAGGAGACCACAAGAATGATGGCAATCGTTGCACCAATCGTCCTGTTGCCACGGGCGAGGCCCAGGATGCGCCGATAGATCGGCCAGCTTGCAAAGCCGATCACCATGGCGGCCAGCAACGGCACGATGAAACCGTAGAAAAAATAAGCGCTAGCCATCAAGACGGCTAGCAGCAGCCAGCGCGCCGCCGAGGTTGGGGCAACCAGCGCATAGCGCTCTGCGGCAGCACGGCGTACAGGAACGGCGGGCGGTGTCACGACGCTATCGTTTTTCGCAGTTCTCACGGTCACCAGTACACTCCGAAGTCCAAAAGCCTCTCTGAAGCATGATAACTTCAGAATGAGCCGACGCTGGTCCGCGCCCGGTCGACCAATAGTAGTTCCTAATTCCAAAAAGCTTGTGAAAATATGGCGGCCCTACTGCAAAATATCGTTTATTTCGCTTTTGGCTTAAAAATGGTGATTCCGACGCGATTCGAACGCGTGACCCTCAGATTAGGAATCTGATGCTCTATCCTGCTGAGCTACGGAACCACTGTTTATCTCCATACAAAAAGCCGTCGATGAAGCCAAGCCTTTTCCTGATGAGACAACGGGTCAATCCGAAAGCCGTTGTTCGGCAAGCCGCACCCAGTAGGAAATGCCGTAGGCGATGGCCTCGTCGTTGAAATCATAGGCCGGGTTGTGAAGGCCCGCCGTATTGCCATTGCCGATCATGATATAGGCGCCGGGCCTGGCCTTCAGCATGAAGGCGAAGTCTTCGCCGGCCATCGAGGGATCGACGTCGGTGTTCACATTGCCTTCGCCGACGATATCGATGGCGGCGCGGGCGGCATTGTCGGTTTCGTCAGGATGATTGGCCGTGACCGGGCAGGGGCGCTCATATATCACCTCTGCTTCCGCCCCATGGGCGCTAGCGATGCCAGCGACGATTTCGCGGATCCGGCGCTCTGCCATGTCCTGCGTTTCGTCGTCATGAGTGCGCACCGTGCCGGTCAGTTCGGCTTGTTCGGGAATGATATTGTGGGTCGTTCCCGCCTGAAAGCGGGTGACGGAAACGACGACTGAGCGCACTGGATTGGCGCTGCGCGCCGCGATCATTTGCAGATTGGTGACGATCTGGGCGCCGATGGCAATCGGATCGATGGCGCGGTGCGGTTCGGCAGCGTGGCCGCCACGGCCCTTGATGGTGATGAAGAATTTGTCCGGAGCGGCCATGATCCCGCCCTTGCGGATCGCGAAGGTGCCGACCGGCATGCCGGGCATGTTGTGCATGCCATAGACTTCGGCGATGTCGAAGCGCTCCATCAGGCCGTCTTCCACCATGGCCAGCGCGCCGGCGCCGCCTTCTTCGGCGGGCTGGAAAATCACGGCGACGGAGCCGTTGAAATTGCGGTTTTCCGCCAGATATTTCGCGGCACCCAGCAGCATGGCGGTATGGCCGTCATGGCCACAGGCATGCATACGGCCATCGGTTTTCGAGGCCCAGGCTTTGCCGGTGATTTCTTGCAGGGGGAGCGCATCCATGTCGGCGCGAAGTCCGATCACCCGGCTGCCATCGCCACGTCCCTTGATCAGGCCAACGACGCCGGTGCGTCCTAAACCCGTCACCACCTCATCGACGCCGAATTCCTTGAGTTTTTCTGTGACAAAGGCAGCCGTCTCATGGACGTCATACAGAATTTCCGGATTCTGGTGCAGATGATGGCGCCATTGCCGGACATCGGCTTCCAGTTCTGCGGCGCGGTTCAAGATTGGCATCGGTTTTCCTGATCACATGCGTTTGAACCGGGCAGGTCCGGCTCATTTATCACTCGGTTGCAATTGACGTTGCTGATGGGCTTTGCCATTGGTTCGACATATAGGACATATGGTTGCCCGATGCGAGAGACATTCAGGGTGGTCTGTCCAGTTTCCGGAAGGAGAAGTCATTGTCCGTGCTGCCTCGCCAGATCCGGCGCGCATTTGTTGCCGTTGCCCTGTGTGCCGCCCTGCTGCCGTCTACGGTCGCCGCCAATCCCGTGCTGGTGGTTGATGTCAACTCCCTGACGGTGCTGGAGCACCAGGATAGTTTCAAGAAATGGTATCCGGCCTCGCTGACCAAGCTGATGACCGCCTATACGACGTTCAGGGCGCTGAGAGCCGGCGAAGTGCGTCTGGATAGCGTGGTGACACTGAGCGCCTTTGCAGCGTCGCAAGCGCCGAGCAAGATGTTCTTCAAGCCCGGCTCGAAAATGACGCTGGACGACGCCCTGAAGATGATGCTGGTGAAATCCGCCAATGACATCGCCATGGCGGTGGCTGAAAATGTCGGCGGCAGCCAGGCGGCGTTCGTTGCCCGGATGAATGCCGAGGCCGCCCGGCTCGGCATGACATCCAGCCATTTCGTCAATCCGAATGGATTGCCAGCTCCCGGCCAATATTCCACGGCCCGCGATCTTGCGGTGCTTGCCGTGACCATTCGCCGCGAATTTCCTGAATATGCCGGTTATTTCAAGATCGAAGCCATTGATACCGGCAAGAAGATCTATCCCAATGTCAACATGCTGGTCGGCCGTTTCGATGGGGTGGATGGTATGAAGACCGGTTATATCTGCGCGTCCGGTTTTAACCAGATCACCTCTGCGACCCGCAATGGCCGTACGCTGATCACCGTGGTGATGGGTGCCGACAGCCTGGCGGCACGCGCTGATATTTCCGCCAATCTGCTCCAGAAATATTTCGATCGACCCAATGCACAGGGATCGCGCCTTTCGGCGCTGGGACCTGACAGCGTTGACGGTTTGAACGCGGTGAATGACGTGTCCGCCGAAATGTGTTCCACGGAGGCACGCAAGCGGCGCAGCGAAACCCGCGATGAGACCGGCCGTATGAAGTTGCAATCGCCCTATATCCACGAAATGGCCGCACCGCCGGTGCCGGTCTTTGCAGGCATCATCCCTGGCAGCGAGCCGCCTGATCCGCCACCGGCGGCTTCGGGTGCCAAACAGCAGCAGATGGGCGAGGTTCCGCGCCCCACGCCGCGCCCGCAAATGTAACGCGGAGAGCCATTGAACGTGGCAATCCGTGTTCTCTTTCATATCTCAAGCCTTTGATGCATTTTGACATTCGAAATTCTTTCAAGGCGAGGATGCGTGAGCATCTTCGAGCCTTCGTATAAGAAGAGGTCATGACCATGGTTGCCCTTGCCGACCGAATTCCTGTTTCTATCCTGACCGGCTTTCTCGGCGCAGGAAAATCCACGCTGCTGAACCGGCTGCTGAAAGATCCCGCCATGCGCGATGCGGCGGTGATCATCAATGAATTCGGTGAAGTGGGTATCGATCATCTCTTGGTCGAAGCCTCCAGCGATTCGATCGTCCAGCTTTCGGATGGCTGCCTGTGCTGCACGGTGCGTGGTGAATTGATTGATACCCTGGCTGAACTGGTCGATGCCTTGCAGACGGGGCGGATCAAGACCTTGTCGCGGGTGGTGATCGAAACCACGGGATTGGCTGATCCAGCACCAGTGATGCAGTCGGTGATGGGGCATCCTGTCCTGTCTCAGTCTTTTCAGCTGGAAGGGCTGATCACCGTGATCGATGCCGTCAATGGCGAGAGAGTGCTGGACAATTACAGCGAAGCTGTCCGGCAGGTGGCGGTGGCCGACCGGCTGGTGATGACCAAGGCCAGCCTTGCGGATGAAGGTGCTATCGCAAGGTTGAAGAGCCGGATTGCCGGGCTCAATCCACGGGCTGTTGTTGTCGACGCGGAAACATCGGCTGCTGGCGAAGCGGTCATCCTCAACAATGGTCTTTATGATCCGGCGACGAAAATGCCTGACGTGGCGCGGTGGTTGCAGGAAGAGCAGCACGCGGAGGATCATCGTCACCACGACCACGACCACGACCACGACCACGACCACGACCACGACCACGACCATCACCATCACCATCACCATGACGATGTCACACGTCACGGCGCCACGATCCGCTCCTTCTCCATCCTGCACGACGATCCGGTCGATCCGGCGGCCCTTCATATGTTCATTGACCTGTTGCGGTCGGCTCATGGTGATAAAATGCTGCGGATGAAGGCGGTGGTTGGGCTGAAAGACGATCCGGAGCGGCCTGTCGTCATTCATGGTGTGCAATCGATCTTTCATCCGCCGCACCGGCTGGCAGCCTGGCCAGACCCCTCCGACCGCCGGAGCCGGTTGGTGATGATTACTGACGGGCTGGACGAAGCCTATGTGCGGGATCTGTTTGATGCCTTCACGGGTAAAGTGGCGATCGATCGACCGGATCGGAAGGCTCTGGAAGACAATCCCCTGGCAGTGCCGGGCATGACCTTCTGATCAGGGGTTATCTCGGACGCTGCTTTATCGGGTGGGCATTTGATCCGGTTTGCCGATCACAAAGCGGTGACCGGTTGCGGATCTCTCGCTGGACAGCAGGATATATCCCTCTTCCCGGCAGAAATGCGGAATATCGATGATCGCCAGGGGATCAGTGGTTTCGACAATGAGCCGGCTACCGACCGCCATTCCAGACAGACGTTTTCGCGATTTCAGCACGGGAAGCGGGCATTTCAGCCCTTTGAGGTCCAGGATTTCTTCGGGCTCCGGGGTCAACTCCGGGGTCAACGGGCGGCCCAGAATTTCCAGAAGGGTTTTGCCGCTGGCTCAGAGGCTGCATCCATGGCCACCATGCTGGCCTGTGGTGGCGGCGCGACGGGGTTCGGAACGGGAACCGGACCGGTGGCCGGGAGGGCGACGGTTGCCGTCTGGGTCGGGTCGATGGTGGCCTGAGCACCGGAACTCGCAGCACCAGAGCTCATAGTGCTTGCCGTCTGCGGATCGCTTGGCGCGCCATAGCGACCGGTCTTGGCGGAATTGTCCAGGGATGCGAATAGCGGGGCCGCTGTCGCTGCGGTTTTCCGCGGGCTGATGACCGGATTGGCCGGATCGGCGACCTCGGACAATTTCAACAGCTTGCCAGCCTTCAGCGCCGAGCCTGTCGGCGCATAGGCCAGGTCGCGGCCTTTCTTCAGGTCGGCAACCAGAGCCTTGCGTTCAGCTTCGCTCGGGTCGTACCAGACCTTGTCCTCATATTTCTTCATGGCCTTGGCATAGTCGCGGCTATAGGCGGAATTATAGGAGGCAAGCGCCGCAGACAATTGCGGTGGTGTGCTCATCGGTGGGCAGGCACCAGCCGCGTTCAGGCTTTTGCCTGCTTCGACTTGCTGGTTGAAGACATATTTCTTGTCGCAAACCCCAACCTGCGGCGGTTGTTTGGTGACTTCGAACTGGTCATAGCCAGCCTTCAGCATCTGCCAGAAGGGCATGTGGGTGCTGTAGCGATGCCGAGCCATGTTTTCGGCACTCATGCGGAACGGAAAGGCTTGCAATTGCACGGTCTGCTGGCCACCGCGAAAAGCATCGCGAGCAAAGGCATAGATTTCCAGGATCTGGGCATCCGTCATCGAATAGCAGCCGGATGACGAGCAGGCGCCATGGATCATCAGATTGGTGCCGCTGCGATTGTTGACGGCATCGTATTTGTTGGGAAAGCCGGTATTGATCGCCAGGTAATATTTTGAATAGGGATTGAGATTGGCGGGCGTCAGGGCATAGAATCCCTCCGGCGCCTGCCGGTCGCCTTCCTTCTCTTTCGGGCCCAGTTTTCCGGACCAGGCGCAGATCTGGTAGTCAGCGATTTTCTCGAAACGGCCGTCAGTCTTGGCCTTCCAGATTTCAAGAACACCTTCTTCCTTGAAAATCCGGATGGCAATTGGCGAATTGCGCTCCATGCCCTTCGCCTTCATCGAGGCGAGGATTTCAGGCGGTAGCGGCTGCTCTACCTTGTTGGACACATTGTCCGGCATCTTCTTTTCGCTGACGCTATCCAAAGTGTCGTTGCACCCTGCCAGAAGCAGGGTGGTGGCGATCAGCAGGGCGGCGTTTGAAATGCGCATTGGCGAGCTCAACTGGGTCTCATTGGGGCGGAGGCATTCTTTCAGGACAAGGATGCGTGAGCATGTCCTTGTCATGGGACGACGAAGCATTGATCATCCAGGCGGGACCATATCAAGTCGGAGCCTGTCGATCCAGTCTCGATCCTTGCCCGAATATGGTTTCTAAAGTGTGAATAAGTGCCGATCGCCCATCACGCACACTCCATGCCTCGCCTGAATTGCCGAGGCTGCAATATCCGCTTAAACCGACAGCCCTTGATTATGGCTGTCGGTTTAAGGCCCGATTGAAACATTTATGCGGCAAATCGCCTGCTAGATTGCATGGCCTTGCAAAAGGAACGACGCGCTCGGCGGTTTACAGGTTGCGGCCGATATCGAGGAATTTCTGGCGCCGCGCCGCACGCAGTTCCGCGCCGCTTTGGCCAGACATATCCTTCAGTGCCGCTGCAATGGTTTCCCCGGTGCGGTCGATAACCGTTTCGGGATTGCGATGGGCGCCGCCAACCGGTTCGGCAATGATATCGTCGATAATGCCGAAACCCTTTAGGTCTTCCGCAGTGATCTTCATATTGGTGGCGGCTTCCTTGGCGCGGGTGCTGTCGCGCCATAGAATCGAGGCCGCACCCTCAGGCGAAATCACCGAATAGATGGCGTGTTGCAGCATGTAGACGCGGTTGCCGGTGGCAATGGCAATGGCGCCGCCGGAGCCGCCTTCGCCGATGACGACTGATATCAACGGGGCCTTCAGGTTAAGGCACATTTCCGTCGAGCGGGCGATGGCTTCGGCCTGGCCTCGCTCTTCAGCACCGACGCCCGGATAGGCGCCCGCGGTATCGACCAGCGAAATCACCGGCAGGCCAAAACGGTCGGCCATTTCCATGACGCGGATCGCCTTGCGATAGCCTTCAGGCCGGGGACTGCCGAAATTGTGCTTCAGGCGCGATTTGGTGTCGCTGCCTTTTTCCTGGCCGATAATGGCAACGGGGATACCCCGGAAACGGGCGAGGCCAGCCTGGATGGCTGCGTCCTCGGCAAATTTGCGGTCGCCAGCCAGCGGCGTGAAATCGGTAAACAGTCGCGAGGCGTAATCGACGAAATGCGGACGCTGCGGATGGCGGGCGACCTGGGTTTTCTGCCAGGCATTCAGCTTGGAATAAATCTCTTCCATGGCTTCGCGCACGCGGATTTCCAGACGACCGATCTCTTCCGAGGTGTCGATGCTTTCATCCTCGCTCTTCAGCTTCTTCAACTCGTGAATCTTGCCTTCGAGGTCGGAAATAGGCTTTTCGAAATCGAGATAGTTGATCATCAGGTCCGTTCCGATCCGTTACTCTATCCTGCTTTACGATGTTGGCTGAGAGGCGGCCATCGTAATTTCTGACTATATGTCTGATCTCACCACCCATCCTTGATGGTGTGAAACCGTAAATGTCGTCGCAATGCTTGGCCGCATGTCTGTCTTGCAGACAATTTCCGTGCCAACCAAAGGGGCTTAGCACATCGCCTAGCCGGGCTTCTAATCGTGGTTTTTCCTATGTTTTGCAAGAGGGTGATGTGTCTCAACCAGAATCTGGAGCCTTTCTTCGAGCACATGCGTGTAGATTTGCGTCGTCGAAATGTCGCTATGTCCCAGTAATTCTTGCACAACCCGTAGATCCGCGCCGTTTTCAAGCAAATGGCTGGCAAAAGCATGCCTGAGCACATGTGGGGACACTGCATCGCCGCTGAGACCGGCGCGAATGGCCAGATCCTTCAATTCCCGCGCGAAAACCTGTCTGGGCAGATAGCCTTCGCGGCTGGCGGCGGGAAACAGGAAGCCAATGCCCGATGATTTTCCCAGTTTCGATACTGTTTGTTTCGATGCTGTTTTTTTCGATGGTGGTTTTTCTGCCTGTTCGATTTCCTTGGCCTGCGCGTAAGCCTGCATGGCAGCGATGGCCGAGCGCGACAGCGGCACCAGCCGTTCCTTATTGCCCTTGCCGCGGACCACCAGGAACCGGCCCTCCTGCGCAAGGACATTGGCCGGAAGGGAGACCAGTTCGCTGACACGCATGCCCGTCGCATAGAGAAGTTCCAGCAGCGCCAGGCGCCGCAGCCTTTGCAGGCGGTCGGGGCCTTCCAACGCCGCCTCGGTCTGGGCCAGGGATAGGAGCTTGTCGACATCGGCAATCGACAGGGTCTTGGGCAGAGGCCGACCCTTTTTCGGAGTATCGAGGATCGAGGTCGGATCGTCGCCGCGCAGTCCCTCGGCATAGAGAAACTTGTAGAATTGCCGAAGCGCCGACAGACGGCGGGCTTGGGACGAGGCTTCGAAACCGCGATGGCCAAGATCGGCCATATAGGCGGAAAGGTCGTCGCTGGTGGCGGCCATGACGCTGACCTGGCGCGTGGCCAGAAAGCCATGCAGATCTTCCAGATCCCGTTCATAGGAAGAGAGTGTGTTGCCCGCTGCACCGCGCTCGGCACTCATCATCTCAAGGAAAGCTTCGATGCGGGCGTGGCCGAGATCAACCATGGATGCTGTCGTTTCTATCGTTTGGTGTGTGTGCCGTCACGGTGATGGCTGCTGGGGCTTGATCTGCGCAGCAGGAATGGTTGCGGTGATCTCCCGCTGGCCTGGTTCTACAAAGATGACCAGAGCCCACATCGCCGCATAGATCATGGCTGCCACGGTGGCAATGACGAACAGGAAGCGGAACAAGGTGGGCATGATGACGGCCTCCGGCTTTAAAAGCCATGCTGTGCAGTGCCGTGCTTCCCGGAAGAAGCAGTCGAGGTTGCTGTAACACTTTGGGTTCTCTTGGTGTCGTTTATCTCCTCGGGAAAGAACAGTTCTGCTTTTCCCTCAGTGCAACACACATCAGCAATATCGGCTGGAGCCGTTCCTGTTTCAAGATCGAACATGGCAGGTTTTGCCTAATAACTCCGTAAACCCTTGGGAGTTAAGGGAGGCAATAAGCCATGCGGGTGATTGTTTCTTGTCGGCATGTGCGTCAAGTGCTTGACGTGGCCCCGGCATTTGTCAATAGGGTGGTAAACCTGTTGCGAAAAGGCTGATGACCCACTCGATGCCCCATGCTGTTCTACCTCTTGCTGAGCGTGCCCGCTCGGTGCTCGGGCGTCGAAACCTGATTTTCGTCGGCCTGATGGGGGCTGGAAAATCCGCGATCGGGCGTCTCGTGGCCCAGCAACTGAACCTGCCTTTCATCGATACCGATACCGAGATCGAGCGGGTCTCGCGCATGACGATCAGTGAATTGTTCGCAGCCTACGGCGAGACGGAATTCCGGGCGCTGGAAACCCGGGTGATCCGGCGGCTGCTCAGGTCCGGGCCGAAAGTCGTCTCGACCGGCGGCGGTGCCTTCATCAATGACAGAACCCGCAGGCAGATTGAGCGCGGGGGTATTTCCATCTGGCTGAAAGCCGATCTGGATGTGTTGTGGGAGCGGGTCAACAAGCGCGATCATCGCCCGCTGTTGAAAACCGAACACCCGAAACAGACGCTGGAAAAGCTGATGCTGGAGCGCTACCCGATCTACGAGCGTGCCGATATTACCGTATTGTCGCGCGATGGGCGCAAGGAAGCCATTTCCGCTGAGGTGATGGACGCGGTGATCGCCTATATCAGCAAAGGCAGGAGCAAGCGATGAGCACAGATCAGGCATCCGAATCCTCAGAACGTCTGGTGCATGTGCCGCTTGGCGAACGCGCCTATGATATCCTGATCGGCGACGGCCTGATCGGGCGGGCGGGCGGCGAGATTTCCACCCGTATCAAGGGCCGCAAGGCGGCCATCGTCACCGATGAGAATGTCGGGGCGCTTTACCACGGCGCGCTGATGGACAGCCTGGAGGCGGATGGCTTTGAAGCCGTGTCGCTGACCCTTCCTGCCGGTGAAAAGACCAAGAGCTTTGAGCACCTGACCAAGGTTTGCGACGTGCTGCTGGAAGCCCGTATCGAGCGCAATGACGTGGTGATCGCCCTTGGCGGCGGTGTCATCGGCGATCTCACCGGCTTTGCGGCGGGTATCGTCCGGCGCGGGGTGCGGTTCGTGCAGATCCCGACCTCGCTTTTGTCGCAGGTCGATAGTTCCGTTGGCGGCAAGACCGGCATCAATGCCAGGCAGGGCAAGAACCTGGTCGGCATTTTTAATCAGCCGGATCTGGTTCTGGCCGATACGGCGGTACTGAATACGTTGAGCGAACGGGAATTTCGTGCCGGCTATGCCGAAGTGGCGAAATACGGCCTGATCGACAAGCCGGAGTTTTTCGAGTGGCTGGAGCGCAACTGGCGCGAGGTGTTTGCCGGTGGAGCGGCCCGCACGCAGGCGATTGCGCTGTCCTGCCAGGCCAAGGCCGATGTGGTCGTGGCCGATGAGCGCGAACATGGGCGCCGGGCTCTGCTCAATCTCGGCCACACCTTCGGTCATGCGCTGGAAGCGGCCACGGGCTATGACAGTCGCCGCCTCGTGCATGGAGAAGGCGTTGCCATCGGCATGGTGCTGGCCCATGAATTCTCGGCCCGGCTCAATCTGGCGAGCCCTGACGATGCAAAGCGGGTCAAGCATCACTTGACAGAGGTTGGCCTGCCGACCCATATCAGCGACATTCCAGGCGATATGCCGCCTGCTGAAACGCTGATGAATGCCATTGCCCAGGACAAGAAGGTCAAGGGCGGTCAACTGACATTCATTCTTACCCACGGTATCGGACAGTCTTTCGTCGCCGACGATGTGCCGTCTTCGGAAGTGCTGCGCTTTCTGAACGAAAATCTGCCCGGCTGATCTCTACCAGCGTGTGGCTTCGCCAGGGGCTGATGGCTCGATGGCCAGCGCATGCAGGCCGGCATCCAGTTCAGGCTTCAGCAGGTCGGTAACGGCCCGGTGCCGGGCCAGGCGGCTGAGGCCGGTAAAACTGCCTGAGACGATGCGCACCCGCATATGGGTTTCACCCGTGCCGGTTATATCAGGTTGATGGCCGGCATGGTGGTGGCTTTCATCGATCACCAGCAGGCGCTCGGGCTGGAAGGCCTGCGTCAGTTTCTGCTCTATCGTTTGGCGGAGTGACATCTGGTGGCTCTGCATGCGGTGGCGTCCAATTCTGCTGACCAATTCGGGCGTTTTGGTAAAAGCCTCCAAAAGGCCAAGAACAATATGATTTGTCAATTCTTGTTGTGAGATGGGGAAAGCCTCATAATTTGCCAATGAAACTCGACTCAAAATATTTCGACAAGATCCGTACGCGCCGCAAGAAGGGTGCGGAACCGGAACCGCCCGTCACCACCTGCCAGTGGGATGGCTGTGAGCGGCCGGGTGCGCATCGTGCGCCGGTGGGGCGCAATGCCGAAGGCCAGTTTTTCCTGTTCTGCTTCGAGCATGTGAAGGAATATAACAAGGGATACAATTACTTCTCCGGTCTCTCCGACAGCGAGATTGCCCGCTACCAGAAGGAAGCGATCACCGGCCATCGCCCGACCTGGACGGTTGGCGTCAACAAGGCCGCCAAGGGATCGCCCATTCACTCCACCCAGCGCTCCGGCTCGGCTACGGCGCAGGCGCGGATGAGAGACCCTTTCGGCTTTGTCTCGCAAGGGCGCGGCAATGCGTCGCGGTTCGAGCCGCAGGCGCGAAAACTGAAGACGCTGGAAGCAAAAGCTTTCGATGCTCTGGGGTTGACGGGGGCTGCCACTGCCCAAGATATCAAGAGGCGCTATAAAGAGCTTGTCAAAAAACATCATCCAGATGCAAATGGCGGAGACAGAGGTTCTGAAGAGCGTTTTCGGGCTGTTATTCAGGCCTATCAATTGTTAAAGCAGGCGGGTTTCTGTTAATCGAAGACTATATCCGATTGCGTATGCGACCTGATTGTATGCGACCTTAAGTGTATGCGCTGGGAGATGCCGCCCGGCTTGGAGAGACGATGAGCAAAATTGACCTTGATATCGCCAACCTGCCCGACACGACAGTTTCCGTCCGGGAGGTGTTCGGCATCGACAGCGACATTCGCGTGCCAGCCTATACGAAGGGCGATGCCTATGTACCGGATCTCGATCCCGACTATCTGTTCGACCGGGAAACCACGCTGGCCATCCTTGCCGGTTTTGCTCACAACCGCCGCGTCATGGTGTCCGGCTTTCACGGTACGGGCAAATCCACCCATATCGAGCAGGTCGCTGCCCGGCTGAACTGGCCCTGCGTGCGCGTCAACCTCGACAGCCATGTCAGCCGTATCGACCTGGTCGGCAAGGACGCCATCGTCCTGAAGGACGGCAAGCAGATCACCGAATTCAAGGATGGCATTCTGCCCTGGGCCTATCAGCACAATGTGGCGCTGGTGTTCGACGAGTATGATGCCGGTCGCCCGGACGTGATGTTCGTTATCCAGCGGGTGCTGGAATCCTCTGGCCGCCTGACCCTGCTCGACCAGAGCCGCGTCATTCGCCCACACCCCGCTTTCCGACTGTTTGCGACCGCCAATACGGTTGGGCTTGGCGACACGACCGGTCTTTATCACGGCACCCAGCAGATCAACCAGGCACAGATGGACCGTTGGTCGATCGTCACCACGTTGAACTATCTGCCGCATCAAAAGGAAGTCGATATCGTCCTGGCCAAGGTCAAGGGCTTTGCCGCAACCCCGAACGGTCCCGATAATGTGGCCAAGATGGTGCGGCTGGCCGATCTCACCCGGTCTGCCTTCATCAATGGCGATCTTTCGACCGTGATGAGCCCGCGTACCGTGATCACCTGGGCGGAAAATGCCGAGATCTTCGGTGATATCGGATTTGCCTTCCGCGTCACCTTCCTCAACAAATGCGACGAACTGGAGCGGACCCTGGTGGCCGAGCAATACCAGCGCGCCTTTGGCATTGAACTCAAGGAAAGTGCAGCCAATATCGTTCTTGGCGCCTGAAAAGAGACTTAAGGAACATGGCAGGTCGCGGCGATAATTCCCAGGCGAAACCCGGCACGGCGGTCGATACCGAACCGTTGCGCCGGGCGATTACCGGTTGCGTGCGCTCGATTGCCGGCGATGCCAATGTCGAAGTGGCCTTTGCCAATGATCGTCCGGGCATTGCCGGTGAGCGCATTCGCCTGCCGGAAATTTCCAAGCGTCCGACCGCCCACGAACTGGCGGTGACGCGGGGGCTTGGCGATTCCATGGCGCTGCGGCTCGCCTGCCACGACCAGAAAGTCCATGCCTCGATGGCGCCGGAGGGGCAGGATGCCCGTTCGGTGTTTGATGCGGTCGAACAGGCCCGGGTGGAATCGATCGGTGCCTTGCGGATGACCGGTATTGCCGCCAATCTGAAATCGATGACCTCGGAAAAATATGCCAAGGCCAATTTTTCCGGCATCGAGCGGCGCGAGGATGCTCCCCTGTCGGAAGCGGTGGCGATGATGGTCCGAGAGGCGCTGACCGGTCAAAAGCCACCGGAAAGTGCCGGTAAGGTGCTGGATCTGTGGCGCTCCTTCATCGAGGAAAAGGCCAGCAGCGATTTTTCCAATCTGGCCAATGTGATTGAGGACCAGCAGGCTTTTGCCCGCGTCGTGCGCCACATGCTGTCGTCCATGGAAATGGCCGAGGATTTTGGCGAGGACCCGGAACAGGCCGAGCAGGAAGAGACCTCGGAAGAAGACCAGCAGCGCAGTGGCGAGGAAGAGCAGGAAAATTCCGAGGAGGAAGCCGGTTCTGAGAGCGCGCCCGCCGATGAAAGCGAATCTGCCGAAGAGCAGATGGACGACGGCGAAATGGACGGTGCCGAGATTTCTGACGACGACATGTCCGAGGAAGGCGACGAGGACAGCGAGACGCCAGGTGAAATGCGCCGTCCGGCCAGCCCGTTCGACGATTTCAACGAGAAGGTTGATTATAAAGTCTTTACCGAGGCCTTCGATGAGGAAACCTCGGCGGAAGAACTGTGCGACGAGGCCGAACTGGATCGGTTGCGGGCTTTTCTGGACAAGCAGCTTGCCCATCTCCAGGGCGCGGTCGGTCGGCTGGCCAACCGCCTGCAGCGCCGGTTGATGGCGCAGCAGAACCGGTCCTGGGATTTCGATCTGGAAGAGGGTTATCTCGATCCGGCCCGGTTGACCCGGCTGATCATCGATCCGATGCAGCCGCTGTCGTTCAAGCGGGAGAAGGATACCCAGTTCCGCGATACGGTGGTGACGCTGGTGATCGACAATTCCGGCTCGATGCGTGGACGGCCGATTACGGTTGCCGCCACTTGCGCCGATATTCTAGCTCGCACACTGGAGCGCTGCGGCGTCAAGGTGGAAATCCTCGGCTTCACCACCAAGGCCTGGAAGGGCGGCCAGAGCCGCGAGCAATGGCTGGCCAGCGGCAAACCGCCGACGCCGGGCCGCCTCAACGACCTGCGCCATATCGTCTATAAATCGGCGGATGCGCCGTGGCGGCGGGCACGGCGCAATCTCGGTCTGATGATGCGCGAAGGCCTGCTCAAGGAAAATATCGACGGCGAAGCGCTGATCTGGGCGCATAACCGGCTGTTGGCGCGGCGTGAGCAACGCAAGATCATGATGATGATTTCCGATGGCGCGCCGGTGGACGATTCGACCCTTTCGGTCAATCCCGGCAATTATCTTGAACGGCATTTGCGCGCTGTGATCGAGCAGATCGAGACCCGGTCTCCGGTTGAATTGCTGGCCATCGGCATTGGCCATGACGTCACCCGCTACTACCGCCGGGCCGTGACCATTGTGGATGCGGATGAATTGGCAGGCGCGATGACCGAGCAATTGGCTGGCCTGTTTGAGGATAAGCCCGCCAAGGGTGCGCGTGGCGGTTCGTTCCGCCGCGCCAGCTGAGTGCGCGTGATCCGTTGCTAATCACCTCTCGCAAAGCCTTGCTCGCCTTCTGCTGCGGCTCCGTGCTGCTTTTGGCGGCATCTCAGGCTGTGGGTGAGTCTGCTGCGGTGGGTAGCCGCAAAATTGAATATTTCAATCCGGCCTCTGACCAGACCGTGTTCGGTAAGCTGGAATTTCTCGGTGGGCTGGATCTGACATCGTCAGACAGTTTGTTTGGCGCCTGGTCTTCGATCCGGTTTCGACCGGATGGCAAGCGTTTCATTGGCGTGCTGGACACCGGTCACTGGATTTCAGGTGAAATCAAACGAGATGAAAAGGGCCGCCTTTCCGGTATCGATGGCGTCTCTTTGGCTCCGATGCTGGACCGCGAAGGCCGCAACAATGCGCCGAAACGGGCGATGGACGCCGAGAGCCTGGCGATCCGTGGCGACAAGATCTATGTCGGCTTTGAGCAGCGGCATCGGATCGATCAATATCCCCTCGACGGATTTGAAACGGCCAAGCCGGAAAAAAGCCTGCCTTTGCCTTTTCCCAAGACGGTCCTGAAGAGCAATCGCAGCCTGGAAATGCTGACAGCATCGCCTGCGCAAGGACCGCTTGCCGGTGGTCTGGTGACGATCACCGAGGAGAGCCTGGACGCCAAGGGTAATCTCTATGCTGGCGTGGTCGATGGTCCGCATCCGGGTGGCTTCAAGCTGGTGCGCCGTGATGATTTCGACGTGACCGATGGCGCCTGGTTGCCGGATGGTGATCTGCTGCTATTGGAGCGCCGGTTCCGGTTTCCAAGCGGGCTCGGCATGCGCATCGTGCGCGTCAAGGGCGACAGCATCAAGCCGGGCGCGCTGGTGGATGGAGAGATCCTGCTCGACGCCGATCAAAGCTTCCAGATCGACAATATGGAAGGCCTGGATGTGGTGGACATGGGCAATGGCGACCTTCGCCTGATCCTGGTCTCCGACGACAACCACTTCATGCTGCAACGGACGCTGATGCTGGAGTTCCGGCTGCTGCCGTAAGGCAGCAGAGGTCAAACCCGCGCAAGCTGGTAGGGCTTCAGCCTGTTCATCAATGCCCCATAGGGCAAAAGCATAATCAAGCCGACCAGCATTTTCACGGTAAAATCACCGATGGCCCAAGAGATCCAGCGGGGGATTTCAGGGGAAAACGCGCCAAGCAACGGTGCCCAGCTTATCGCGAAATCATCATTCGGGCCGATGAAGCCGAAGACCGGTGCAAAAGACAGCGAGAAGAAAATCACCGTATCGAGTACCGAGCCAAACAGCGAACCGGCTAGCGGCGCTTTCCACCAGTCCTGCTGGCGAAGCCGGTTGAAGACGCTGATATCAAGCAATTGCCCGACCAGATAGGCGGTGCCTGAGGCAATGGCGATGCGTGGCTGCCCGGTGACGAAGGACAGCGCTATGCCCACCAGAAAGCCGACAAACACCACTTTGCGCGCCGTGGAGGGGCCGAACTGGCGATTGGTGAGATCCGTGACCAGAAAGGCGACCGGATAGGTAAAGGCGCCATAGGTCAAGAGGTCGCCGAGTTGCACGCCCGCCAATTGGCCCGACAGTGGAAACTGCACGAGGATGTTGGAGGCGACCACGACTAAGGTCATGAGCATGCTGTAGACGAGGATGTGACGTGTGATCCGCATTTTTTTTATCCTGGGAGATGCCACCAGCTATAGCTCAGTCCACATTCGGACCGGCCATAACAAGAAAGGGTCGATACTTGCCGCTGTGCCAAAGATTTTGGCAAGAAACGGCGCAAGCGAAAAGGCTCAAACGTTTTACCGTTCAAGCCCGTTCGTTATGTCAATGCTGTGGCTGCCTGATATCAGGCGGCGACTGCGGTCTTCTTGACGATCTGGCGGCGCAGCAGACGAGCGCGCATGCTCAGTTCGGTTTCATTTGCCTTCAAAAGGAAGGCATCCAGGCCACCGCGATGCTCGACGGAACGAAGAGCAGCAGCAGAGACGCGCAGACGGTAACGCTGGCCGAGGGCATCGGAAATCAGCGTGACGTCGCACAGGTTCGGAAGGAACTTGCGGCGGGTCTTGTTGTTGGCATGGCTTACATTATTACCCGACTGGACGCCCTTGCCGGTCAATTCGCAACTGCGGGACATGATGCACCTATTCTTATTGGCAGTCGGAAAGCATTCTGGGCAATAACCCAGGGCGCAATCCAACGCGGTCTGATTGGAAAGTTGCGGTTCTATAGTCAGCTGAAGCCGCCCCGTCAAGACAAACCTTGGCAAAAGGGCGGATTTATCGACGCTTCGGCTATGGTCTTGCCATAGTGAACGCCATAAATGAAGGGGTAACAGACATTGGAGCCATGGTGTCGCAATGCATTTTAAGCTTGTTCGTAAACTGTCTTTTCTGCTGGTCGCCCCTGTGGTGCTTGGTGTTACGCTGGTCTTGGCCAGCGGCTCTGCCTTTGCTGGCGAGACCTATCGCAATGAATACCGCGTCACCCTGCTTGGTCTGCCTGTCGCCCGTGCCACCTTCGTGACCGAGGTCACACGTCCCGGCTACACCATTACCGGCACGATTTCGTCGGCGGGCATTGCCAATGTCTTCACCAGTCTCGATGCAAAGACCAAGGTGACGGGACAGGTGGCTGATGACAAGCATTTGCAGGCCAGCAATTACAATCTGGTCTATACGCGGGGCAAACGGACGCGGGTCTATGACGTGCGTTATGCGGGCGGCAACGTTGTCTCCACGACCATCACCCCTGAACCCAACCGCAACAAGGACCGCTGGATACCAGTGAGTGCCGGGGATCTTCGCTCGGTGCTCGATCCGGTCGGTGGGCTGACCTTGCCCGACGATGGCAAGATCTGCTCGAGGACCCTGCCGATTTTCGATGGTGAAAGCCGCTTGGATCTGGTGATGTCGCCCAAGGGCAAGAACAAGTTTACCGCTGGCAATGTGTCGGGCGAGGCAATCGTCTGCTCCGTGCGCTATGTGCCGAAATCCGGCTTCAACAAGGGTCGTAGCGATATCGAATATCTGCGCAGCGCCAACGATATGGAAATCTGGTTTGCCAAGACCGGAACCATGTCCTTATATGCCCCTGTCTATGCGCGGGTGCCAACGCGGGTGGGAACGCTGTCGATCACAGCGACCCGGTTTGGGGCCTGATCAGCACTAAAATAATTGAGGGACGGATGAAGGTTCGGGCAACGCTGATCGGGTTTTCGGCCATCCTGATGTGGTCTTTTCTGGCGCTGTTTACGGCAGCGTCGGGAACCATGCCGCCCTTCCAGCTCTCGGCCATCTGCTTTGCCATCGGCAGTCTTCCCGGTATTGCGACTTTCATTATACGTCCGGAGCGGCTGACATTGCTGAAACAGCCGGCCAAGGTCTGGTTGGTCGGGATTGCCGGCCTGTTCGGCTACCATTTCCTCTATTTCACGGCACTGAGAAATGCCCCTGCCGTGGAAGCCGGGCTGATTGCCTATCTCTGGCCGTTGCTGATCGTGTTCGGATCGGCGCTGCTGCCGGGGGAAAGGTTGCGCTGGTATCATATGGCGGGCGCGATTGCCGGGCTATGCGGCACCGTGCTGATCATCGGCAAAAACGGCCTGTCCTTCGATCCAGCCTATGCGATGGGCTATGGGGCGGCCCTGCTTTGCGCCTTGACGTGGTCCAGCTACTCGCTGGTCACGCGCCGGTTCGATGCGGTCTCCACCGATGTGGTGACCGGCTTCTGCCTCGCTACGTCACTGTTTTCGCTGGTGTGTCACCTTTGGCTGGAAACCTCCGTCTGGCCAGACAGTGCCAGCCAGTGGTTCGCCGTGGCGGGCCTTGGGCTGCTGCCGGTCGGTGCGGCCTTCTATGCCTGGGACTACGGCGTTAAGAACGGCGATATCCAGATCCTGGGGGCAGCGTCCTACGCCGCCCCGCTGCTATCGACGCTGGTGCTGCTGGTTTTCGGTTTTGGTGAGGCAAACCTGCGCATTCTTGGTGCTTGCGTGCTGATCACGGGTGGTGCGGCGCTGGCTGCAAGCGGCATGTTTCGCCGCAAGACAGCCATCGAAGACGCGGCTTGACGATTACCTGCCGGGCATCATCTTCATCAACACGCCGTCCTTCAGCACGGTATGATGGAAAATCGCCGCAACGGCATGCAGCGTGGCCGCGCCGATGATGATCCAGGCAAGCAGAGAATGCATGTCACCCAGCAGATGGTGATAATCCGGCGATATACCGATGAGATCGGGAATGGAAAACAGCCCGAAGAAGTCCACCGGTTTTCCCTGCGACCAGCGCCATAGAAAGCCAAGGGAAATCTGTGCGGCAAGCCCGAAATAGAGCAGATAATGCACCGCCTTGGCCATCAGGCCCAAAACGCCTTTTTCTTCTTCCGGCAGGGTTTTGAGACTGGCGATCCGCCAGACAAATCGCAGCACAAACACAGCGAAAAGCGTGATGCCAGCACCATAATGCAGCGCTTTCAGGCTATTGCGCAACGCACCGCCTTTTTCCGTAAATTCCCAGATTTCTGCCGAAAGAAACAGGGCAAGCACCAGCAGCGCTGTTGCCCAGTGCAGCCATATCATGCCGCCATTGTAGCGCGTGGAGCGCG
This sequence comes from Agrobacterium vitis, assembly GCF_013337045.2. Classification (NCBI taxonomy): domain Bacteria; kingdom Pseudomonadati; phylum Pseudomonadota; class Alphaproteobacteria; order Hyphomicrobiales; family Rhizobiaceae; genus Gillisella; species Gillisella vitis. The sequence goes on along the minus strand of NZ_CP118259.1, from coordinate 3,127,716 downwards.
GTGCGGTCGAATCAAGCGGGATATTCATTGTCATGTCGCCACTCCAAAAAATCGGATTTTGCAGCGCAACAAAGCGTTTTATGCTGACATGTGCCTGAAGCCTGTGGGGGTCTGAAGCACAGGGGGCCTGAAGCACACCAATATGCCTGGTTATCGAAGAGGCTGACCTGGTTCCCAACCCGGAGGAGCCATTTCGAAAGCGTCGAAGGTAAAGCCCGGCGCGACCGTGCAGCCAACCAGAGTATACTCCCCAAGGCTTTCCGCCGCCTGCCAGCTAAGCGCTGGGATGATGGCCTGGGGTCGTTCGCCGCGCACAAGGTCGGTACCTAATACGAGTGTCTCCACTGTGATGCCATCGTCACAGCGATAGAGCGCTAAGGGCGCACCCGCATAATAGTGCCAGATCTCGGCGGCGTCCTTGACCCGATGCCAATGCGACCGCTGGCCTGCTTGCAGCAGATAATAGATGGCCGTGGAATGGCCACGCTGGCCGCCTTTGCCGTCGCGGAAGGTTTCGCTGTACCAGCCGCCTTCCGGGTGGGGCTGCATGGCCAGCGCTGCAATGATCTCATCGGCATCGGCCATCAGAAATTGTCCTTGCGCTTGCGGATTTCGGCAAACACCTCTTCATTGCTCTTGCTTTCCATCACCAGGTTGCGGCGGATTTTTGGATCGGCCACCCGCAGGAACGGGTTGGTTTCCTTTTCCAGAGACATGGTGGTGGGAATGGTGAACTGCCCTTGCGCTCGCATCGCCTCGATATCACGGGCGCGGGCTTGAAGCCGCTCATTGTCCGGGTCGATGGTCAGGGCGAAACGGGCATTGGAAAGCGTGTATTCGTGGCCGAAATAAATAGCGGTTTCATCCGGCAGCACGGCCAGCTTTTGCAGGGAATGCCACATGTCGGCAGCCGGGCGTTCGAACAACCGCCCGCAGCCGAGTGCAAACAGCGTATCGGCGGCAAACAGCAGTTTGGCATCTGGAAAATGATAGCAGACATGGCCTGCCGTGTGGCCCGGCGTTTCGATCACCTGGACCCGGTGCGGTCCAAATAAAAACTCTTCCCCATCATAGGCGGACCGGTCCAGACCGGGAATGGCGACGGCCTCGTTGACCGGGCCGATGACCTCGCAGCCATATCGTTGCTTCAGCGCCAGATTGGCCTCGACATGGTCATTGTGGTGATGGGTGGTGAAAATATGGCTGATCTGCCAGCCCCGTTTTTCGGCAGCGGCCACGATCGGGCCTTCCTCCGGTGCATCGATGGACGCGGTTAGGCCGGTCTCTGGGCAATGGACCAGCACACCGTAATTGTCGGTGCGGCATGGGAAGATTTCGATTTCCGGGCTTTTCATCGGAGTGACCCTTTGGCTTGGAAGTGGCGATTTGAGGAGAATCTAGTGCCTGGGGCCTTGATGTCCAACAGCCTGCTGCTAACAATTGTGCCATGCATGTGGATATAGTCGATCTTCGTCAGTTCTATCACACCATGCTTGGCCATGCCGCCGAGCAATCCATTACCATGGCGCTGTCGTCGCTCTGGGCGCGGCTGCCGGAGGAGCGGCTGGTGGGGCTGGGCTATTCGGTGCCGTATCTGGATCGGTTTCGGGCCGATACCGAGCGCACCTTCGCCTTCATGCCGGCGGGACAGGGCGCGGTGAACTGGCCGCCGGGCGAGCTTTCCGCCACCTCATTGGTGTTCGATGAGGAACTACCGCTGCCCGACAGTTCCATCGATCGGGTGTTGATGGTCCATTCCCTGGAATTTGCCGAGAATCCGCGCGAAACGCTCAAGGAAATCTGGCGGGTTCTGGCGCCGGGTGGGCGGTTGGTCATGGTGGTACCCAATCGCCGTGGGGTCTGGGCGCGGATGGAGCATACGCCTTTCGGCTCCGGTCGCCCCTATTCTCGGGGTCAGTTGACGGCGCTGCTGCGCGAGACCAATTTTACGCCGGGAGCCAGCACCGAGGCATTGTTTTTCCCTCCATCCAAGCTCAGAACCATGTTGAAAATGCATAGTGCCTTCGAGCGCTTCGGTCGCATGCTGTCACCGGCTTTTGCTGGCGTTATCGTTGTCGAGGCGCAAAAGCGGCTCTATCAGGGGTTGCCGGTCGCCATGCGCGCATCGCGCCGGGTATTTGCTCCGGTTTTGAGCCCGCAAGGCGTGCCAACCACACGCCAAACCCTGTTGCCGCCCTCGACAAAATAGAGGTTCCGGGCTACTGCATACCTATTTGAGCCAGCCTGTTTGAACCGCATCAGGTTCAAGACCAAAAACCAGGAAATCACGTCAATGAGCAGCACCATGAACCAGCCCGTTCCACGTCCGGGAATCCTTGATATTGCCGCCTATGTTCCCGGCAAAGAACACGCCCCTGGCGTTGCAAAAGTGTTCAAGCTCTCATCGAATGAAACGCCGCTGGGGCCAAGCCCGAAAGCCATTGAGGCTTTCAAGGCGGGTGCCGCCAATCTCGAGCTTTATCCCGATGGCCAGGCCGTGAAGCTGCGCGAGGCGATTGCCGGCGCGCACGGGTTAAACCCGGCCAATATTCTCTGCGGCAATGGTTCGGACGAGCTGCTAGGCCTGCTCTGCCATGTCTATCTGGGTACGGGCGATGAGGCTGTTATCACCGAGCATGGCTTCCTGGTCTATCGTATCCAGATCATGGCGGCAGGTGCCACGCCGGTCACGGTCAAGGAAAAGGATTGCCGCGTCGATGTCGATGCCATTCTGGCGGCGGTGACGGACAAGACCCGGATGGTGTTCATAGCCAATCCTGGCAATCCAACGGGGACCTATGTGCCGGGTGCCGATATTCGCCGTCTGGTCGCCGGCCTGCCGAAACATGTGCTGTTGGTGCTGGATGCGGCCTATGCCGAATATGTTCGCCGCAACGATTACGAAGCCGGGCTGGAAATCGTTTCTGAAAACCGCAATGTGGTGATGACCCGCACCTTCTCGAAAATCCACGGGCTGGCAGCGCTCAGGATCGGCTGGATGTATGGTCCGGCTGCCATTCTCGATGCCCTGAACCGGGTGCGTGGGCCGTTCAACATGAATGCCCCGGCGATTTCTGCGGGCGCCGCTGCCATTCTCGACCGCGATTTTGCAGATAAGGCCGTGGATTTCAATCTGGAATGGCTGGACCGGCTGACGCAGGCCTTCGAGGCGCTCGGCTTGAAGGTCACGCCGTCGGTCACCAATTTCCTGCTCATCCATTTTCCCGATGTTGATGGCAAGCGGGCGTCCGAGGCCGACGAATTCCTGACCAGCCGTGGCTACATCCTGCGGGCGGTCAAGGGTTATGGGTTTGCCAATGCCCTGCGCATGTCGATCGGCACGCCTGAGGCCAATCTTGGCGTAATGGATGCCCTGACCGAATTTATGGGCAAGCCGTGATGGCCAGCACCCAGTTTGACCGGATCGCACTGATCGGCATCGGCTTGATCGGCTCTTCCATTGCTCGTGACGTGCGTGCGCTTGGCCTGGCGCGTGAGATCGTCGTTTCAACCCGCTCGGTGGATACCTTGCGGCGGGCCGAGGAATTGAAGCTTGGGGATCGCTATACGACGTCGGCTGCCGAGGCGGTTGCAGGGGCCGATCTGGTGATCGTTTCGGTGCCGGTCGGTGCCTCCGAAACGGTGGCCATCCAGATAGCGCCGCATCTTGCGCCGGGGGCTATCGTCACCGACGTGGGGTCCACCAAAGCCTCTGTCATTGCGCAAATGGCGCCGCATATGCCTGGTCATGTGCATTTCATTCCGGGTCATCCGCTGGCTGGTACGGAGAAATCCGGCCCCGATGCTGGTTTTGTCGGTCTGTTCAATGGACGCTGGTGCATTTTCACACCGCTGGAGAATACGGATCAGCAGGCGATTGCCCGGCTCAAGCGTTTTTGGGAAGCACTGGGCTCGCGCGTCGATGAAATGGACCCGCTGCACCATGACAAGGTATTGGCGATCGTTTCGCATCTTCCCCATATCATCGCCTATAATATCGTCGGCACTGCGGACGATCTCGAAGCGGTGACGGAATCGGAAGTCATCAAATATTCGGCCTCCGGTTTTCGCGATTTTACCCGTCTGGCGGCGTCCGATCCCACCATGTGGCGCGATGTCTGCCTGCACAACAAGGACGCCATTCTGGAAATGCTGGCGCGGTTTTCAGAAGACCTCGCCTATCTGCAACGGGCGATCCGTTGGGGGGAGGGCGATAAACTGTTTGAGCTGTTCACCCGCACCCGCACAATACGCCGCTCGATCATCGACGCGGGCCAGGATGTGGACGTGCCGGATTTCGGCCGTCATGGGCTGGATGGCAAGACGAACGGATAGACCGTCTGGTGCCCGGTTCAGATCGGCGGGATATTGCCAAGCGGGATGAAGCCCAGAACCACGACGCCATTGGTGATCTGAAGTGTCACCTGGCCCTTATTCTGGCCAAGGAACACCGCTTTCAATCCCTTGGCAGCCATCCGGGCGATGTCCTTGGTTTCGGGATAGGCGGCAATCACCAGGTCCCGCCATGCATCGACCTTGCCAATTTCCAGCTTGAGCGTGCCGTTAGCAAGGCCTGCGTTATCGATGGAAATCGGTCCACTGGCAGTAATCGTGCGGCCTTGGCCCATATCGATCTGCAGATTGCGGATGTCGCCGCTTAGACCCCGCAATTGTATGGGTTCCGGATGTTCGATATCGAGGGCGCCTGCCTGGGCGAGTAATTTCACATCCAACTGTGCGGCCATGGGCGGCAGATCGGGGTTGCGGTCGTCCTGGCCAAAATCCAAGCCGGTCAAGCGGGCGGTTCCCACGAGGTCCTCGCCATCGCGTTGCAGCCGCGTCCGGCTCTCAGTGGCATCGATCCTCAGAACCCGGCCGGAGAGCGCGTCGGTCAGGTTGGCCTGCAATTTCTGGATCACGCTTGCTGACGAATCGACGCCGTTCATGCCCAGCGACAAGGTGGAGCGAAAGCTGTCCCATTGAAAAGCACCGGCAAGCCCAGTGGAGGTTTGCAGAATGGCTGGCCCGTCGATTTCCCATTTGATTCTGCCGGGCCGGAAAATTTCTGCCGACGACCGGAAGGCGCCTGATGATCCGGTAATGCCATTGCGGTGATCGTTGACCGAAACTTTGGTGCAATTCAACCCGATATGCAGCGGAAAGCCACTCATCCGCATTCCGGGGCAATCGAGGGCAGAAGCCAGTGGATTATCACCGTCAAAGGCATGTTCGAGTTTTGTCGTGGCGTAATTGGCAGCGGCGAACCAGCCTGCGGTGTATACGATACCGAGCAGGACAAGCACAATGCCCACCAAGAGAACTCGCGATCTCTTCCGGGGTCTCTTCGTCCGGCTGGACATGGCCATGCGCTTCTCCAATTGTCTTCCATTTTGCTCAGCGGTCACCGAGGCGACTTTTGAGGCACCAGAGCCGAGCACCGTTTATCAGTGCAAAGACTGCTGTAAAAATTCATTTCTGCTGGATAATTTCAACCCAAACCTATCAAAATTCGGGAATGAGACAGCAGGAGCCAGCACTATGACCAGCGATATGGACGAATTTTGGGTGTTTGGCTACGGGTCTTTGATGTGGAATCCCGGCTTTGTCCATGAAGAACGGCAGGCTGCCAGGGCCCATGGGTTTCGCCGCTCTCTTTGCGTTCGATCTTTCGTGCATCGCGGCACCGAACAGACCCCTGGCCTGGTTCTGGGGCTGGATCGAGGTGGTTCCTGCCATGGTGTGGCTTTTCGTGTTAGTCCGTCGTCATGGCCGCAAACGCTCGACTATTTGCGGGCGCGGGAACTGGTGACGCAGGTCTATCAGGAAAAAACGCTGCGGTTGCAACTGTCTGATGGGCGCCGGGTGCTTGGCACTGGCTACGTGGTGGACCGAAACCACCGCCAATATGCGGGAGCGATTACCGTTGAGGAGGCGGTACAGGTTACCGCGCAGGCCAGTGGCCAGTCGGGTGATAACCGGGCCTATGTCGAAAATACCGTAGAACACCTGCGCAGCATGGGCATCCGCGATCATTGGCTGGAGCAGGTGGTCAAGGGGCTGAACAAACCGACGCTATGAGGGGTTCTTGGCCTGTTCCTGCGCTCTCATGGTTTCAAGACGGTGTTTGGCGGTCGGCGGCAGGGGGAGATCCAGATTGGTCTGGGCCGCCTCCAGCAGCAGTGCGTCGCTGGCCGCCTCCAACTGGCGGGTCAATACTGCAAAAAATGCATCGGGCTTCATTCCCGGCTGGATGGGGGGAAGGATACGAATCTTGTAATGCCCGGGATAGCGCATCAGGCTGCGCCGCGGCCAGAACAGACCGGCATGCATGGCAACCGGCACGACCGGCACTTTGAGATCGCGGTAAAGCCGGGCGATGCCGAATTTATATTCAGGATCGGCGCCGGGCGGGCGTCTTGTCCCCTCAGGATAAATGACCAATTGGCGGCCGTTGCGCACTTCCACGGCGGCACGCTGCATGACCTTGACCATTTCCTTGCCACGTCCACCGCGATTGACCGGGATCATGTTTTGCTTGGCGGCATACCAGCCGAAGAACGGAATCCACATCAATTCCCGCTTGAGAATAAAGACCGGATCATCCAGCCAGGGCAGAAGCGCATAGGTATCCCAGAAGGATTGGTGCTTTGGTGCGAGGATGTAGCCGGAGTCTGGGATATTCTCCAGGCCTTCAATTTCGAATGTCGTGCCGACCACGGTTTTCATCAGCCAATGACTGAACCGCGCCCATGTCTTGGGGACAGAATATGCGATTTTGCGCGGCAAGATGAAATAGATCGGTGCGGCCAAGACCATCCAGAGGATCAGGCAGGCATAAAACAGCACGTTGAAAACATGGGACCGCAAAGCAAGCATGAAGATATTCCGCCGACAGATGGCCCTGCCTATACGAATTTTCCAATCAGCGGAAGATGGTTAGGTATCGCAGGTCTGATTAGCTTTGGGAGGATTGTTGTGGTGCACTGCCAGACGTGCGAAGCCCCTGCCAATTGTCCCAGCCGCCGAGATCGCGGGTATAGGCAATGAGGATCTTGGCATATTCCGACAGCAGCGTGCGCAGCGCATTGGGATCGGCATACCAGGCCCTGGTGCGCAAATCGGCTGTGACGACCGGATAGGGAATGAACTGGGTTTGATGGTCTGTACGGCGCAGTTCCATCAGGCTGCGGCGCATATGGTAATTGCTGGTGACGACCAGAACCGAGGAAAAGCCCTTGTCGTGGATCCACTGGGCGGTTTCATTGGCATTGCCGATGGTGTCGATGGCGCGGTAGCCCATATCCACGCAGCAGGCAAATAGATCCGGTGAGCTTTGCGTCATCCTGCGAATGGTTGCGGGCGATGTGGATGGATGGACACCGGAAATCAACAGCCGCCGTCCCGATCCCTTGCGCAACAGGTCGACAGCCTGGTCGATGCGCTGATAGCCCCCCGTCAGGACGACAATGGCATCAGCCTTGGGCTCAGCAGGTGGCATCATCGCGGTGACGTCATCGGCGAAATGCAGGAAACCGGCGACAAGACAGGCCATCAGCAAAAGAATGGCATAGCCGCCATAGCGTAGCAGGCGGCGCAGCGGTGCTTGCCGATGGAATAGTTTGGCGGTCCGGCTGCCTTGATCCTGGTCAGGGTCTGCTTGGCGCATTGTCATTGCTCGTGCGTAATGGAACTGCATCGAGGATGCTGGTGCATCCCCGCATCAAGGACGGATAAATAGATCATTCGGGCGGCAACCCGCCGCTGCGGCTGGGGTCCGACCTGATCTGGTCGATTTCATAGATGGCGCGCATGACAGTCAACCTGGCCGTGACCGTTGTCAGCAGAGCAATAACGATCATCGTGGCGAAAATACCGAGGTAGCCGGAAAAGCCGATTTCGAACCGGCCAAACATGGCGGTGGCCTGATCGGTTTGCGGCGTGGCGAGCGTATTGTCCTGCCAGATGCTGGCCAGCGCAAACAGGCTGGCTGCGGCAAGCCCGCCGGCCGCGGAGCCTTTCAGGCTGATCTTCAGGAAATGCTTCTGGAATTCCCGCGCCACGAACAGGCTTTCGGCACCGACGAAATGCAGGACCTCGATAATATGCCGATTGCCGGACAAGGCGCCGCGCGTTGCAAAAATCACCGTCAGCACCATGGCGGTAAACACCAGGATCAGCAGGCCAAAGCCAATCAGCACCGTGGTGCGGGCCATCGATACCAGGCGGTCCACCCAGGTGCGGTGATCATCCAGCGAAGCCTGGGGGATCTGCGAGGTCAAAAGATCACGCATGGCGGCGAAGTCAGGCGGATTGTTCTCGTCAATGGTGATAATGACCAGCCGAGGCACCGGAAGGTCGTTGATATCCAATCCCGTGCCGAGCCATGGCTCCAGCAGGCGGGCCGTTGCGGCCTCATCGACGATTTGTCCGGTCTTGGTGCCGACGAAGGTTAGCGCCAGGTCCTTGGCTTTCGTCAAGGCCTCATCCATGTTGACAGTGTCGTCCGGCTTGATCTGGATCGTCACCTCGCGGGAGATCTGGCTTTGCCAGCTGGACGCCGTTCCCCGGACAATCGACACCGCGCCGAGCGTCAGGCAGGCCAGGAACGCCATGATGGCGATCACCACCATCAGCGCATTGCCCTGGATGTTGGAGGGCGGCAGGATGGCGCCGGTGGGGCGAACCTGCATTTCCACCCGCCTTTGCGCCTTTGCTCGCTCCGGCGGCGGGGTCTTGGCCAGCGGTGGGGTCACGGGTATTTTTTTCGGCTGCGGTGGCAGGGATTTGCGGTCATTCATAAATATCGAGCCGCCCTTCAGTCAGGATCATCCGCCGGGCATCGACCTGGTCCATCAGGGCCAGATCGTGGGTGGCGATCACCACGGCAGTGCCCAGCCGGTTCAGCTCCAGAAACAGGCTGAGCAGGCGGCGCGCCATCGGTGGATCGACATTGCCGGTCGGCTCATCGGCCAGCAGCACTTCGGGCCGGTCGATCAGGGCTCTGGCAATCGCAACGCGCTGCTTTTCCCCGCCCGACAGGATTGGCGGCAGAACGTTGATACGCTCGCCCAGCCCCACCCATTTCAACAGTTCCAGCACATCCTGCTTATAGCTCGCCTCATCCTTGCCGCGCACCCGTAGCGGCAAGGCGACATTTTCATAGGTCGTCAGATGGTCAAGCAATTGGAAATCCTGGAAGACGATGCCGACCCTGCGGCGCAGCAAAGGCAATTCATTGCGCGGAATCTGGGTAATATCACGACCGAAACTGCGAATCAGGCCACGTGTCGGTTTAAGCGACATGAACAGCAGGCGCAAAAGCGTGGTCTTGCCAGCGCCCGACGGCCCGGTCAGGAACTGGAAGGAGCGCTTTGGGATGTCAAAGGTCAGGTCGCGGAGGATTTCAGGCCCCATCCCATATCGCAGGCCGACATTTTCGAAGTGGATCAATGGATAAACCCGGGCTTGAGCCTGTTGACGACTGCTCAGTTCTTAACGGTTCCGGTTACCATTTGGTAAACGCCGCGATGTTACGGCGCCAATCCGGCGATTTTTTACAAATCATTAACCATTCGAATTTACGACTTGGATGGATTGGTTTCAATGCCCCTTCGTATTCTATCGCATCTGGCTGGTGCGGAGCTTTCGATCAAGGGCGATTCATCTCTGTTGAAGGCAAGCCGGACTTGGTTCTTTTCATCCAATGTCTGGACCTGCTGTGGCGAGGGTTCCATGAACGCATTCCGTTTTCGGCCTAAATATGTCGAACCCGATATCGATCTCTTGCCGCCCGAGCGGCCCTATCGCCCCATACCACGTCCCGGCTTTCGGCTGGAGGAAGATGTGAGCGATGCGAAATTCGTCACGGTCGGTGATCCCGTCGGCGCACTTCGAAGCCGAATTCAGGCGGAGATGAACACCCGATACCGGCCACAGGCGCCGGCAGCGCAGGGCGTGCTGCACGCTCTGGTCAATTATACGGTCCGGCATGTCGTCCTGTTGGAAAATCGCCTGGGGCAGCTATCGGAACGGTCTTTCACCTCGTTGATAGCAGCCCTTGCCGTGCTGATGTTTTTCAGCGCAGGTGGTTTTTGCTTGATTGGCGGCACAGAGGCGGTCCCTGCCAGAAATCCGCTCGACATTACCCATGTCAGCCTGACACCACAAAATTCCGGTGGCATGCCGGTTCTGCTGGTCAACGCGATTGTGGAGAATCATGCCGCGACGACGCAGGCCCTGCCGGATATCAGGGCGGATCTCTATTCGGATGGCCGTCTTATTGCCTCGACGATTATCACCCCGCCCGCGCCGGAAATCGGTATCGGCCATAGCCGTGGCATTGCGGCCCGGCTGCGCCATCCCGGTGGAAAAACGCCGGAACTCAAGCTTTCCTTTGCACCTAAGGATGCCTCGCAATCCTGATTGTGCTATCGGCAGGGTGAAAGAAAAACCTGTCGCCTGAAGATCGGCAGCGAAATCCTGGAGACTCCATGCCTGTCGTTCGCGGAAAAAATATCGAACCTTTGTTCACGGCCGAACAGATCGCCGCCCGCAATATCGAGATCGCCAAGGCGATTGTCGATGGTCCTTCCGAGGATCTTCTGGTGATTTCGATCTTGAAAGGCTCGTTCATTTTCGCCGCCGACCTGATCCGCGCGCTGCATCATGTCGGCATTGCGCCTGAAGTGGAGTTCATCACCCTGTCCAGCTACGGCACCGGCACGGTGTCGCAGGGGGTCAAGATCCTCAAGGATATCGACAGCGATGTCCGTGGCCGCAATGTGCTGCTGATCGATGACATTCTGGAATCGGGACGAACCCTGCTGTTTGCCCGCACGCTGATGTATGAGCGCGGCGCTGCCAATGTCACCATTGCCGTGCTGCTCGACAAGAAGGTCAAACGCCAGGAAGTGTGCGAGGCTGATTATGTCGGTTTCGAATGCCCGGATTATTTTGTCGTCGGCTATGGCATGGATGTCGCCCACGCGTTTCGTGAATTGCCTTTTGTCGGTGTTGTTACCGGCGATGCGGCGTCGTAATTTTCGGAAAATACATTTTACGCAATGGGTTACAACAAAGTTTCTCCGTTACGGTCAATGCTCTGGAATGGGACGGTGTCACGGTCTTCAGGTAGAAAATATTAACCATCCTCTCGTCTTGGCTGCCGGTTGTTTACCTCTCGCAAAGGAAAAACTGGTGATTTGCTTGGGTAATGACAGCGCCACGCATCCTCTATGATTCGGGGTCGGTGCTGTAACGGCGCGGATGCGTGAGCATCCTCAAGCCCTGGTACAACATGCCGCATGATGACAGCCGTCGATTGGGTTCGGTCGAATGGTGATGTGGCAGGCTTCAAGATGGGAATGCGGATATGGCCAAGATACTGATTACCGAAGACGAAGATGCCCTGCGGTCCTTCGTTGCCCGGGCGTTGCGGCTCGACGGACATGAAACCCATGAGGCGGCTGATGGCGCCGAGGGTCTCGAAATGCTGGCCACCAGCAATTTCGATCTGCTGCTGTCGGATATCCGCATGCCGGTCATGGATGGGATCGAACTGGCGCATCGCGCCCATTCGGATTTTCCGGGCCTGAAAATCCTGCTGATGACCGGCTATGCCGAACAGCGCGAACGGGCCGACGATCTGCTCGAAAAAATCATCGATGTCGTGCCAAAGCCGTTTGCGCTTCCCGATATTCGCAAGGCTGTGGCCCAGGCGTTGGCCGCCTGACGGTTTCCGGTTGCCCCTGCGACGGTCGCCTGGAGAGGATTGCATGTCCATCTTCTGTTTGGTTTCGTGGACGTGAGGGGCGCGACCGCTGCTCTCCAGCTTTCCATCACATGTCCAGCAACCGTTCCAGATAACGGCGCTCTACCTCTGGGCTGGCATTATTGCCCAGCTTGTTGCGGATCGCATCAAGAATTTCGCGGGCGCGCTGCACGTCGATTTCGTCGGGGACTTTCACCCGTTCGCCAAAATCGGGCCCGGTGGTTGACCGTGGCCGCCCCAGCGGGTCGCGACCGCCCTGATTGCCTTCCGCCATGCCTTGCCCCTGGCCCTGACCTTGCCCCTGGCCGCGCTGCATGGCCTGCATCATCTGGTTCATCATATCGCGCGCGCCTTGGCGCAAGGCTTCCAGCGCCCGGCCCTGGCCTTGCACGGCCCGGTCACCCTGGCTTTTGCCGAGCGCTTCGCCCGCGCCCTGCATTTCCCGACCTGCCTGGCCGAAATTTTCTCCAGGCTTGATCCCGAGCTTGCCAAGTCCGTCCTGGACGCCCTTCAACTGCTTGCCAAGCGCATCCTGCTGCTGGCGCAATTGTTTGAGGGCTTCGCGCAATTGCTCTGCCGTCATCTGGTCGGGGGCAGAAGGATTTTTACCGGCGCTGTCTTTATTCTGTTTCTGGTCCGGGTTTTGGCCCTGATCCTGGTTTTGCTCGCCATCCGGCGTCGGGCTAGCCTGAGGATCATCCTGGGTCATGCCGTCACCGTCTTCCGGCTGAAGGTCATCGTCCATTTGCGACCGGCTTTGTAATTCCTGGTCCAGTTTGAAGGTCTGGTCCATCAGCTTCTGCTGGTCCTGCATGATCTGACCGAGCTTGTCGATCTGCTTGCGCGCTTCGCTGGTCTGCTGTTGCTGCTGCGGATTGGAGCGTTGCGGGCGTCCAGCCTGGAGATTGTTCATCATCCGTTGCATCTCCTGCAACATCTGGCGGGCGGCGTCCTTGTTGCCGGAACGGGCCAGGTTCTCGATCTGGTTCATCATGTTTTCCAGATCGCGCTGGGTCAGCATTTTCTGAGCGCTTTGCTGGTTTTGCTGGCCGTTTTGCGGCTGCTGGCGCTCTGCAAGAGCCTTCATATAGTCCTGCATCGCCTGACGGACCTCGTCCATCAGCTTCTTGATCTCGGCATCGGGCGCATTACGCTCCAGCGCCTCCGACAGCTTCTGCTGCGCCTCGCTCAGCTTGCGCTCGGTCAGCGACACATCGCCACCGTCGATGCCAAGCGCGATTTCCCAGAGATAATCCGCCGTATCCTTCAAGGCTTCGGTGGTGCTCGCCATCTGCATGCGAGCATGGGCCGAGGAAATCAGCAGGTAATGGGAAAGCTGCGGAATGGTTTCATCGGCGCGCAGCGTCAGCGCTTCGTTGAGCGCCACGGCGCGGGGCATCTGCCGTGTGTCCAGCGCAAAGACCTGGCGCTGTTCGGCGACGGCAGCGGCAAGCGGTTCGGAGAAATTGCGACCGGGCAGGATCATCTCATGGGCAGGGCTGCGGCCCTCCTGGCCCAGTCCGTCCTTGGCAATCAGCGTGATGCGCACCTTCTTGCCTGCCAGTGGATGTTCGGTCAGGTTGCGGCTCGATATGCTCTTGATGTCGCGGGCATTGCGGCTCGGCAGGTCCAGCTTGAATTCAGGCAGGGGATAGAGTGGGCTGGCCTGCGGGTCGGTCTCAACAGGGACGATTTCGGCGCGGGCTTCCAGCAGACCGTAATCGTCGCGGGCGGTGAAGCCGATTTCCAGCGCCCCGTTGACGGCACGTTTCGGAATGCCGTCAAAGGCGATAGTTGGAGCATGGTCGGGAATGACCTTCAGCGGCCATTGTCGGGTGCCGAGGTCCAGCGTGCCGCTTTCGCCCAAGGTCAGGGTCAGCGTGCGGGCGCTGTTGTCCGTCTGGGCGGGTGTTGGCGTGGCTGACGAGACGCTAGGCGAGGGGGTGGCCAAGGGGCCGGGCGTGTTTTCCTGATCGGCCTTGACCGCTTGGAAAGCGACTGCCGCTGCCCCGGATGCCGGTTTGAATTCTGCCTGTTCGTCTCCGGTGCTGCCGGTCAACCGAACAGTGACCACCGATTGGGTGGGAACGGCGATATCCTGGGTGCCATCGCCGTTGCGTCCCGTGAGGAAAACAGGGGGACGGCCTGTATAGCCCGGCGGGGTAATCCAGGCATCGATGCGCAGGGTAGGGGCGTTGTCATCCCTGTCTTGCAGCAGAAAGGCATCGGTGAGACGGCCAGCGCCATTCGAGCCGGAATAGGCAAAGGCCACCGCCAAAAGAAGAGCGGGAAAGGCGCGCAGGCCGAAGCGGTCAAAGCGGGCGATATCAGGCTTTGGCTGTCCGGCATCGAGCGTAGCGATCCGGGTTGCCATACGCCGCTGATGCTCATGCCAGAGAGCGCGGGCAAAAGGCGTGTCGAAGGCCGGTTCCTCATCCTGCACGCCAATGGGTTGATGCGGCAGATGATTGCGCTCTTCCAGCAGCCGGTCTGCTTCGCCAATGTGCGGCCAGCGCAGACGGGCCAGGGGCAAAAGCGAGGCGAGAAAGCCGAAAACCAACAGAAAAACCAGCGGCCAGCGCAGATAACCGGGTGCCTCGCGAAAAAAGCCGAGCCAAGCGAGTGACAGGAAAATAGCAGCAATCGAGGCTGGAAGCAGCAGCAAGGGCAGCAACCGCTCACAAAACAGCACAAGCCTTGCCGTCCAGCGGTTCACGGCCAGCCTGCGGGCCAGCTTTTGATCGCCGTTCAAAGCCCCTTGGCTCTTTTTCGTGCCGGAAGCGGTCATGGGCAGTCTCCGGTTTCCTGTCATCTCAACGCTTATACTGCTTATCGCAACTCATACGGTTCACGACAGCGTTGACATGTTAGGATAGCATTGTTTGTGGCGAAGACGAGGGGCAGGCCCGGTGCAGGGGTGGTTTTTTCAGCCATCCGGCTAAATTGTGAACGCGATCTCCTGAAAAGACAGCCTGCTCAGGATGCAAGCCAATCGGGCAGGCTGTCTAACCGGATCATGTCCTCATAGCTCGGCCTTGGCCGGATCACGTGGAATTGGTCGCCCTTGACCAGCACTTCCGGCACAAGCCGCCTCGTATTATACGTGCTCGATTGCACGGCACCATAAGCCCCTGCCGAGCCGATGGCGATCAGGTCGCCGGGCCTTGGCATGCTCATTTCTCGGTCGAGAGCCAAATAATCGCCGGTTTCGCAGACTGGCCCGACCACATCGGCGCGGATGCGCGGGGCGCTGGCCGCAGATAGCAGCACCGGGCGAAGCTCGTGATGGGCATCATAGAGCGTCGGGCGGATCAGGTCGTTCATGGCCGCGTCGACGATGACGAAGGTCTTGTTGCCGCCGTCCTTCACATAGATCACTTCGGTCACGAGAATACCGGCATTGCCGACGATCAGCCGGCCTGGCTCGGCGACAATCCGGCAGTCCAGCGAGGCCAATTGTTGCTTGACGATCGCCGCATAGGCCGCCGGGTCGGGCGGCGGATTGTTGTCGTCTTTGTAGGGAATGCCAAGCCCGCCGCCGACATCGACGTGGTCGATGGTATGGCCTTCGGCCCGCAGCGTGGTCACCAGGTCGCGCAGCAGCTTGAAGGCCTCGGCAAACGGCTGGAGATCAGTGATCTGACTGCCGATATGCATGTCGATACCGGTGACCTTGATACCTTCCAGGCTGGCGGCGCGGGCATAGACGGCGCGAGCCCGCTCATAGGAAATGCCGAATTTGTTTTCCTTCCGTCCGGTGGAAATCTTCGCATGGGTGCCAGCATCGACATCCGGGTTGATGCGGAAGGAGACATGCGCCGTCTTGCCGGCTTTCAGCGCCCTTTGATTGAGGATGTCCAGTTCGGGTTCGGATTCGACATTGAAGCAGTAAATGCCGACCTCCAGCCCCAGATCCATTTCCGACGGGGTCTTGCCGACGCCGGAAAACAGGATGCGGCTGGGGGAAATGCCCGCTGCCAGCGCCCGGCGCAATTCGCCTTCGGAGACCACATCGACGCCCGCCCCCAATTGCCCAAGGGTTTTCAACACCGCCTGGTTGGAATTGGCCTTGACTGCGTAACAGACCATGGAATCGACGCCGTTGAAAGCCTCGGAAAACACCCGGTAATGGCGCTCCAGCGTTGCGGTGGAGTAGCAATAGAAGGGGGTGCCGATCGCCTTGGCGATCTCTGCAACGGACACATCCTCGGCATGGAGAACGCCATCGCGATACTGGAAATGGTTCACGGTGCGCCTGTCACAGAAGTGGATCGAGGAAGAATTTCTTCTCCGGTGCCTTGGTCTGGGTTGGCGCGTCCGCCTTGTTCTGCTGGGCAACCGGCGTGCTCGGCTTATCCAGATCGCCCTTGCGGCCACAGCCGGTGACCAGAACGCTGGCGGCACCGAGCAGGGCGGCAGAAATCATCAGTCTTCGATAGGAAACAGCCATAATATCCTGTCCAACGTGGTGGTGGGCCTATGTCTAGCCAAAAACCGGGCTCTATGCATCCCGATTTTTGTGATGGATCGATCGGGTTTGACGATCAGTTGCGGCTACGCCACCATTTGATCTGCTTGCGCACCTCGTCCGGTGCCGTGCCGCCATAGCTTTTGCGGCTGGCTACCGACGCTTCCACCGTCAATACTGAATAGATATCGGCGGTGATGGCGGCATGAATGGCTTGCAAGTCCTCAAGCGGCAGATCGGAGAGATCGCAGCCTTTTTCCTCCGCCAGGGCGACAACCCGGCCCGTAACATGATGGGCATCGCGGAAGGGAAGCCCTGCCTCGCGCACCAGCCAGTCGGCCAGATCGGTGGCCGTGGAAAAGCCGGAGCCGGCTGCGGCCTTCATCCGGTCGGCCCGCACAGTCATGTCGCGGATCATCCCGGTCATGGCGGCCAGCGCCAGTTCCAGGCTTTCGGCGGCGTCGAAGACCTGTTCCTTGTCTTCCTGCATGTCCTTGGAATAGGCGAGCGGCAGGCCCTTCATAATCGTCAAAAGCGCAATCAGTGAACCGTTGATCCGGCCCGTCTTGGCTCGCACCAGTTCAGCGGCATCCGGGTTCTTCTTCTGCGGCATGATCGAGGAGCCGGTCGAAAAGGCATCCGACAGCCGGATAAAGCCGAATTGCGGCGTTGACCAGATGACGATTTCTTCCGCGAGCCGCGACAGATGAACCGCCGAAATGGCGGCAATCGACAGGAATTCCAGCGCGAAATCGCGGTCCGACACGGTATCGATGGAGTTGCGGGTCGGTTCGCGAAAACCGAGCGCCTTGGCGGTCATGTGGCGGTCGATGGCATAGCCGGTGCCGGCAAGAGCCGCAGCGCCGATTGGGCTTTCATCCAGATGCTCGATAGCGTGGCGCACGCGCTGGCGGTCACGACCGAACATTTCCACATAGGCCATGCAATGATGGCCGAAGGTGACCGGTTGGGCGGTCTGCAAATGGGTAAAGCCGGGCATGACGGTGTCGGCATGTTCTTCGGCGCGGTCGAGAAAGGCGGCGATCAGGTCGGTCAGCAGGCTTTCGGCTTTTTGCAACTCTTCCTTGACCCAGAGGCGGAAATCCAGCGCCACCTGGTCATTGCGCGAGCGGGCGGTATGCAGGCGGCCGGCGGCAGGGCCGATCAGGTCGGCCAGCCGCGCCTCGATATTCATGTGAATGTCTTCAAGCTTGCGGGAGAAGGTGAATTGTCCCGCTTCAATCTCTGACAAAATCGTGTTCAGCCCGGTGACGATCTTGTCTTTGTCTTCACCGGAAATAATGCCTTGATGCGCCAGCATGGTGGCGTGAGCAATCGAGCCGCGGATATCCTGGGCATAGAGCTTCTTGTCGAAACCGATCGAGGCGTTTATCTCCTCCATGATGGCCGCAGGGCCGGAGGCAAAACGGCCGCCCCACATCTGGTTGGAGGATGTCGTGTCTTTGGTGTCCTCGGCCATGCTCAATAGATCCTGGAGACGTCGATGACGAAAAAAAGACCGCTGGGACTTCCTTCCGCCAAGCTGATTGCGTTTGCGGCGATTGCCGGTGTGTTGGCCGGCGCGGTTGCGGTATACGTGAAGGAGACGGGGTCTGGCAATGGCTCTGAAATCGCTGCCGCCCAAGGGTGTGAGACGGCGGCACAGGCGATCAAGACGCTTGACCCGCTGATCAAGGGCCAGGTTGCAGCCGTGGTGGCTGCCAATCCGCCGCGCCCGATTACCGGTCTCACCTTCAAGGATGCCAGCGGCGCCGACAAGAGCCTCCAGGATTTCAAAGGCAAGCCGCTGCTGGTCAATCTCTGGGCGACCTGGTGCCTGCCCTGCCGGGAGGAAATGCCCGCCCTCAATCGCCTGCAACAGGCCAAGGGCGGTGATGCATTCGAAGTTGTGGCGATCAATATCGACAGCGGCAGCGACGAAAAGCCGAAAGCCTTTCTCAGCGACAACGGTATCGATCATCTTGGCTTTTACCGTGACAGTTCCATGGGCGTCTTCAATGCACTGAAAAAGCAGGGGCTGGCTTTCGGCCTACCGGTGACGCTGGTCCTTGATGGCAAGGGTTGCCTGCTCGGCTCCATGAACGGCCCTGCCGTATGGGACAGTGAGGATGCCAAAACCCTGATCGATAAAATAATGTCTCTTTGAAAAGCTGGTAAAGATGGAAAGGGGGACGACATGTTGAAAATCTGGGGTCGGGCAAATTCGACCAACGTCAAGAAGATCCTATGGGTCGCGGAAGAGCTGGATCTTGTTTATCAGAGGATAGACGCAGGCGGTGCTTTTGGCGTCGTCAACGATCCCGCATTTCGCGCCATGAACCCCAACGGGCTGGTGCCTGTGCTGGAAGACGGCGATGTGGTGCTGTGGGAATCCAACACTATTCTCCGATATCTCGCGGCTCGGTATGGTGATGCTGCGTTCAATCCGGTTGATCCGGTCGCCCGCGCGCAAGCGGAAAAGTGGATGGACTGGGTGACATCGACCATTGCCACACCCTTTCGGGATGTGTTTTGGGGCATGGTCAGAACACCGGCGGCAGACCGCGATATGGCGAAAATCGAAGCGGCGGCCAAGGTTGTGGCCGGGCACTTTTCCATCGTCGATACGGTGCTGGCCAAACAGGATTATCTGTCCGGCGAGACGTTCGGTGTCGGCGATGTTCCGCTCGGATGCTTTATCTATGCCTGGTTTGAAATGCCGATTGCCCGACCTGACCATCCACATCTGGCTGCATGGTATGAGCGGCTGAAAAGCCGCCCCGCTTATCAGAAAACGGTGATGAAGCCGCTGAGCTGAATGCCCTTGGATTACCGTGTCGGAACCGGGATTTCGCCGCGGTAATCATAGAAGCCCCGGCCGGATTTGCGGCCAAGCCATCCGGCCTCGACATATTTGACCAGCAGCGGGCAGGGGCGATATTTGCTGTCGGCCAGGCCATCATGCAGAACCTGCATGATCGACAGGCAGGTATCGAGACCGATGAAATCGGCGAGCTGCAAGGGCCCCATCGGATGATTGGCGCCGAGCTTCATCGCCGTATCGATGGCTTCGACCGAGCCGACACCTTCATAGAGCGTATAGATCGCCTCGTTGATCATCGGCAGCAGGATGCGGTTGACGATGAAGGCGGGAAAATCCTCGGCGACGGTAATGGTCTTGTCGAGCGACCGCACAAAATCCTTGGCGGTCTCGAAGGTCTTTTCACCGGTGGCAATGCCGCGTACCAGCTCCACCAGCTTCATCACCGGCACCGGGTTCATGAAATGGATACCCATGAAGCGTTCCGGGCGATCCGTGGATGCCGCAAGCCGGGTAATGGAAAGCGAAGACGTATTGGTGGCGAGAAGCGCTTCCGGCTTCAGCACCGGGCAGATCTGGCCGAAAATCTTGCGCTTGACGCTTTCATCCTCGGTGGCGGCCTCAATCACCAGATCCACCTGGGCCAGATCCTGCACGTCGGTGACGCCGGAAATGCGGGCCAGCGCCGTTTTGCGCTCGCTATCCTCCATTTTGCCATTGGCAACCTGGCGCGCCATGTTACCGTTGATGGTGGCAAGCCCGGCTTCGATCCGCTCCTTGCTCAGGTCATAAAGCGTGACATCGTAGCCGGAGAGCGCCGATACATAGGCAATGCCGCAGCCCATCTGTCCCGCGCCGACAATTCCAACATTCTTGATCATCACGTCTCCCATCCCTGCCTCGGGGCTTTACCAGCACCCGCTTCCCATGTCGCTGCCGGGCCTTAAGCCTTGCAAGCCGTGGCTCACACGGAGTGTGCCTATGGCTTGTCCGGCGTGTCCTGGCCGACAGTGATAAAGCCATGTATCGCCGTTTTCCAGCCCTGATCGCAGCCCGTTGCTTTATTCCTGCCGCCACTTGGCCTCAGCCCCGGGATTATCCCTCTCTGGTTGGCTGAGCGGCCAGGCCTCTCCCCAGCGCTTTAGGGTTATTTTAAGCCGCGACGATTAAGGTGGCAAAAGGGTGGCGGGGCTTTTTCAGGTAACGCCATAAGGATGACTAGAGCGCTCTGACGCATTCACTTTGTTCATGCTGTCGTACGCTCACATTTTGTTTAGGTATCGAGTTTTTCAACGTCGGCTGGAGCCTTCGTTTGGATCGATGCACCAGGAGGGGAAATCGCATGCGCATTGCGCGTAAGTTGCCATTATTTGTCTGTTTGATCACGATTCTGTCGATCGGAGCAGCCAGTTGGGCCACGCTGATTCAAAGCTCCACCCTGGTCAAAAAAGAAGTGATGCAGAAGCTGGAGGCGACGGCCGACGGTCGACGCAACGAGGCCAGGCTTTATTTCGAAAATCTGGTCACCAATCTGCGGGCTTTTTCCAGCGTCGCCACGACGGGGGAGGCCCTTTACAAGTTCAAGGCGGACTGGCGCTATCTGGGCGAAAAGCCGCGCGAAGCGCTGGTGGATCGCTACATTACTCAAAATCCGAATCCGGCCGGGCAGCGATTGCAGTTGGAGTCGGCCCGTATCGATACCTATGACAGTAACCATGCCAAATTCCATCCGCTGCTGCGCATGGCTTTGCAGCAATATGGCTATGCGGATGTCTTCCTGATCGATCCGAAGGGCAATATCGTCTATTCGGTGCAGAAAAATGATGAATATGCTGGCAATGTCGGCGATCCAGCACTGAAAGATGGTCCTTTGGCCCAGGCCTATGCCCAGGTCGCCAAGAGCGATGACCGGCAGTTCTACGCGCTGTCGGATTTCACCGCGTATGGTCCGTCCCGTCAGACGGTGGCTTTCCTTTCGACCCCGTTGTTCATGGGTGACATCAAGATGGGCGTGCTGGTCGTTGCCA
This sequence comes from Agrobacterium vitis, assembly GCF_013337045.2. Lineage (NCBI taxonomy): Bacteria > Pseudomonadati > Pseudomonadota > Alphaproteobacteria > Hyphomicrobiales > Rhizobiaceae > Gillisella > Gillisella vitis. Next base: position 3,106,630 of record NZ_CP118259.1, on the reverse strand, counting down.
TTCCCTCGGAACGGCTGACCGGGATGTTTTCCAACCGGACAGGGCTTGGCGATACGGGTGAGACCATTCTCCTCGATTCCAATAGCATGATGGTCAATGATTCCGCGCTAACAGGTGAAAAAGATTCTCTTGTCACCAAGGTTGCCGCACCGATGCTGGCCGATGTCTTGAAGGGTGCCAAGGCCAGCGGTCAGATCGATGGCTATCGCAATATGGTGAGCTATGCGGCGGCCATTCCCCTGTCCTTTGCCGGTCATAACTGGGCTGTCGTCGCGCTGATGAGTGAGAATGAGGCGCTGGCCAATGTCGCGCATTTGCGCAATACCATCCTGTTGATTGCCGCTGGTCTGCTGGTCCTGGCGATCACTGGCGCGGTTCTGTTTTCCCGTTCGCTGACCGGGCCGATCAACCAATTGGTCGATAGCATGAAACGGCTGGCCGATGGCGATACCGGCGTGACGCTGGTTGGTGAGAACCGGGCCGATGAAATCGGCGATATGGTGCGGTCCGTGGCGATCTTCCGCGATGCGGCCATCGAGAAGGGACGGTTGCAATCTGCCGCCGAACAGGATCGGCAGACGTCGGAGGCAGAGCGCCTGGCCCGCGAAGCCGCCCGCAATGAGGAAACCGCGCGGCTACAGCAGGCCGTCGATATTCTCGGTGCCGGTCTGCAACGGCTTGCCGCTGGCGACTTGACGACCACCATCGAGACGCCGTTCATGGAAGGCCTTGACCGGCTTCGCACCGATTTCAACGATTCGATCCGGCGGTTGGCATCGACAGTGCGCCAACTGTCCGGCAGCACCGGCTCGATCAACGGCACCGCGACCGGAATGGTCGCGGCAACACATGACCTGTCGCGCCGCTCCGAGCAGCAGGCCGCGGCCATCGAGCAGACATCCGCCGTGATCAACCAGATCATGGAAGCCATCCGCACATCGACGGAGCGGGCCGAAAATGCGAGACGCATGGTGGCGGATGCCAAGACCTCGACCGAACGCTCAGGAGCGATTGTCGGGTCTGCGATCGACGCCATGGGGCGGATCGAAGAGGCATCGCAGGCCATTTCGCAGATCATCAATGTCATTGATGAGATCGCCTTCCAGACCAATCTTCTGGCCTTGAACGCTGGCGTGGAAGCGGCCCGTGCGGGCGAAGCGGGCAAGGGCTTTGCGGTCGTCGCCCAGGAAGTGCGTGAATTGGCGCAGCGTTCCGCTGGTGCCGCCAAGGAAATCAAGGAACTGATCAGCAAGTCCGGCGAGGCGGTGAAAAGCGGTGTTGGGCTCGTGCGCAATACCGGCGACGCGCTGGGCGATATTGCCGGGCAGGTCGTGCATATCAACGAGGAAATCTCGTTTATCGCCACGGCTGTCGGCGAACAATCGGAGAGCGTGCGGGAAATTTCCACGGCCATCCGCCAGATGGAGGAAACGACCCAGCAGAATTCGCAGATGGCAGACCGGACCAATTCTGATATGTCGCGCCTGACCAGCGATGCTGAAGCGCTGTCCAATCTGGTGTCGCAGTTCAGGGTCATGGACGGTGAGATCGTTCCCAACCCGGCAGCCTCTTCCTATCGTCCTGCTGCTTCGCAGCAACCGTCTGCCCCCAATACCCGTCAGGCCGTCAGGCCAGCCGATCCGGCCAGCAGCCGTCCCGCCGCTTCGCCTGCCCGCGCCTTGATGGGCAAGCTGGCAGCCGGGTTGAAGACCGGCGGTGGCTCACCTGCCCCGAGCGGTGGCAACAATTGGGAAGAGTTCTGATCACTCTCCACTGTCCAAATAATCCCTGAAAAGCAAAAAGGCCGCGGAGATGCGGCCTTTTCCTTGTTTAGATTTCGTTGATCAAGGCGCGATCAAAGCGCCTTTTCAAATTCCGGCAGGGCGTCGAACAAGTCTGCGACGAGGCCGTAGTCTGCGACCTGGAAGATCGGGGCTTCCTCATCCTTGTTGATGGCGACGATCACCTTGCTGTCCTTCATACCGGCGAGATGCTGGATAGCACCGGAAATGCCGCAGGCGATGTAGAGCTGCGGTGCGACGACCTTGCCGGTCTGCCCAACTTGCCAGTCGTTCGGCGCATAGCCAGCATCGACGGCGGCACGCGAGGCGCCGACAGCGGCACCCAGCTTGTCGGCCAGCGGCAGAATAACCTCCTTGAATTTCTCCGAGGAGCCGAGCGCGCGACCGCCGGAGATGATGATCTTGGCGGATGTCAGCTCCGGGCGCTCCGACGACGACAGCGCATCCGAGACAAAGCTGGACAGGCCAGGATCGGCAACCGCTGCCACAGCCTCGACCGCAGCCGAGCCATCGGCAGCAGCGGCGGCGAAGGAGGCGGTGCGCACGGTGATGACCTTCTTGGCATCGCTCGACTGAACCGTCTGGATGGCATTGCCCGCATAGATCGGCCGCTTGAAGGTGTCGGCAGAGATCACTTCGACGATTTCCGAGATCTGGGCGACATCAAGCAGGGCCGCAACGCGCGGCGCGACATTTTTGCCGACTGAAGTGGCGGCGGTGATGATCGTATCGTAGGAGGGGGCAAGCGACACGATCAAGGCTGCCAGCGGTTCGGCCAGCTGGTTGCCAAGCTCGGCGCTGTCGGCCAGCAGCACTTTCGAGACGCCGGACAGTTTGGCGGCGGCGTCTGCGGCGGGTTTAGCGCCTGCGCCAGCGACGAGAACATGGATATCGCCGCCAATTTTGGCTGCTGCCGTCAGGGTCTTGGCGGTCTGTTCGGAAATGGTTGCGTTGTCGTGATCTGCCAGAAGAAGAATGGCCATTTTACTATATCTCCCAATCCGAAATCAAAGCACGCCGGCTTCGTTTTTAAGCTTTTCGACCAGTTCGGCCACCGACTTGACCTTGATGCCTGCCTTGCGGCCACCCGGCTCCTCGGTCTTCAGCACCTTGAGGCGCGGTGTGGTATCGACGTTGAAATCGGCGGGTGTCTTCTTGTCGAGCGGCTTCTTCTTGGCCTTCATGATATTCGGCAGCGAGGCATAGCGCGGCTCGTTCAGGCGCAGGTCAGTGGTGACCACGGCAGGCAGTTTGACGGCAATGGTCTGCAAACCGCCATCGACTTCGCGGGTGACATTGGCCGAACCCTCGCCGATCTCCAGCTTGGAGGCAAAGGTGGCCTGCGCCCAGCCCAAGAGGGCTGCGAGCATCTGCCCCGTCTGGTTGCTGTCATCATCAATCGCCTGCTTGCCGACGATAACCAGGCCGGGGGCCTCGGCTTCGACGATGCCTTTCAGAATCTTGGCGACGGCCAGCGGCTCGACGGCATCCTCGGTTTCCACCAGGATGGCCCGGTCCGCGCCCATGGCAAGGGCCGTACGCAGGGTTTCCTCGGCCTTGGCCGGGCCGATGGAGACCACGACCACTTCCTCTGCCTTGCCTGCTTCTTTCAGGCGCAGCGCTTCCTCAACGGAAATTTCGTCGAACGGGTTCATCGACATCTTCACATTGGCAAGCTCCACGCCGGAGCCATCCGGCTTGACGCGGATCTTGACGTTATAATCGACGACGCGCTTGACGGGCACGAGAATCTTCATGGGGTCCTTCCTTGCTTCACGTTCTTGTGGGTCTTGCGCATGATGACATGCGGTGCCGCCACTGCTTGTTTCCTGCATCATTCCGTAGATCAGCGGTGATTTAGGGAATAATGCAGCCGCGTTTCCACTCTCTCTTCAATGCGATAGCCCCGTTTGTCTGCCAGTCAGAAATATCGGTGTTCCGTTTCCAGGCAAACGCCAGACTGCGGCATTTTGCACGTCGGAGATTGTCAATTGGCGACATGGATACGCATTTTTTCCTCCATGACAACGGTGCCATTCATTCTTGCGATGCTCCTCCCGCAGACTGATGCTCCGATGCCAGAATTACCTAACTTTTACGTTCACGTCAAATATTGCCTTTCCTTCAACCAAAACCGTTTTTTTGGGCGATGGTCTGGCTATCTGTTTTTCCCCGGCACCCAGAGGACATCGGCCTTGCCGATCTCATTGGCATAGCGGGCGGCGACGAACAGGAAATCCGACAGTCGGTTGACATATTTTAGCGCCGGTGCAGAAACGGCCTCGCCGGGGATTTGCATCAGATCGACCATGATCCGCTCGGCGCGTCTTGCGATGGTGCGGGCCAGATGCAGATTGGCGGAGGCTGGTGAGCCTGCGGGCAAGACAAAGGATTTCAGCGGTTCGAGATGGGCGTTCAGTGCATCGATTTCCTGCTCGATCCTGTCCACCTGGCTCTGGACGACGCGCAGGGGCTCCCATTCCAGTTTTTCGCCGGTATCGGGCGTGGCCAGATCAGCACCAAGATCGAAAAGGTCGTTCTGGATGCGAAACAGCATGGCATCCAGCACCTCATCGCCTGCCGTATGCAGGCGGGCAACGCCGATGGCGCTGTTGGCCTCATCGATCGTGCCATAGGCATCAACACGCAGGTCGTGCTTGAAGCGGCGCGGGCCGCAGACCAGCGCTGTGGTGCCGTCATCGCCGGTGCGGGTGTAGATTTTATTGAGTTTTACCATGGAACCATTCGTCTTGAGACAGCGGGTGGTACCCGCACGATTAGAGTTTGCCTTAGAGCCCGCTCAAGAATTACTGCTGGCCAGCGGCGATTATTGAATAGACTGCTAGGAAAAGTGGAGCCTGACAGCCTCTAGCGACCGCCGCCGGTGATCCACAATGTCAGCATGATCAGCACGACGGCAATGGCCTGAAGCAGCACACGCAATTGCATCAGCTTGTTGGAGCGGTTGGCATCGCCGCCCTTCATCATGTTGAACAGCCCGCGCACCAGAACCAGCGCGACAAGCCCCATGACGATAATGGCCAGAATGGTGGTGAATGAGGACATGATGCGCCGCTAACCTTCATGATGAATGTCTACCGATCAATCCAGCGCCCGCATCAGCCGATAGAAGAGATCGGACGGCATCAGCCGTTTGAGTGCGACGCCCTGTTTCGCCGGCTTCGTGACCAGATAATGTGGCCGTGGACGCTTCGCGGTCAAGGCGTGTTGCAGCACTTTATACACGGCATCCGGTCCAAGCTTGTGGCGGTTTTTCGGGCCGGTGCCGTCGAGGCGCGCCAATTGCCGCTGGTAATCTGCAGCATGGACAGAATTTTCCACGTCGATATTGCGTTTGATGGCCTCAAGGCAATTGGCGGTGAAGCGGCTCTCTATCGGACCCGGCTCGATCAGGCTGACCATGACGCCGCTGCCGTCCAGTTCCATCCGCAGGGTGAGCGACAGGCCCTCCAGGGCATATTTGGAGGCCGTATAGGCACCACGCCAGCGATAGGGAATGAGGCCGAGAATAGACGAGCATTGCACGATCCGGCCCGATCCTTGTACGCGCATCACCGGCACGATCCGCCGTGTCAGGTCGTGCCAGCCGAACACATTGGTCTCGAACTGTTCACGAAGCGCCTCCGTTGGCAGATCTTCGACCGCACCTGCCTGGCCATAGGCGCCATTGTTGAACAGGGCGTCCAGCCGCCCGCCGGTGCGCGATAACACGGTCTCCGTGAGGGCCGCGATGCTTGCCGTGTCGCGGTAATCCATCAGCAGCGCTTCAAGGCCGTCATCCTCAAGGGATTTAAGATCTTCCACCTTGCGCACGGTGGCAAACACCCGCCAGCCATCCTGCTTCAGGGCGCGGGCGCAGTAGGCTCCAATGCCGGAGGAGCAGCCGGTAACGATAATGCTTTTCTCTGCGACCATATGAGGTTTTCCTCTTACAAATGCGATAGGGTCTCCCATATTCGACAGATATAGGCAATTGTGGCAGGCCGCTTGAGAAGCAGTCAGTGAAGAATGAACGGGAGACGGAATGCGGTCCTATCTGGGCAGGCTTTATAAGGTGGCCTTCGATGCGGTCTGGCATTTTACCGAGGACGATGGTTGGGCGATGGCGAGCCATGTGGCGCTGTCGATCCTGCTGGCCGTGTTTCCCTTCCTGATTTTCGGCACCGCGCTTGCCGGTCTTCTCGGGGCCAATACTTTTGCGCCGACCGCAATCCATTTCATTTTCGATACCTGGCCGGAAGAAATCGCCAAGCCGATTTCCGAGCAAGTGGTGCAGGTGCTGACCATTCCGCGCGGCGGGCTACTGACCATTTCGGTGCTGGCGGCGGCCTATTTCGCTTCCAACGGGGTGGAAGCGCTGCGCACCGCGCTGAACCGTGCCTACCGGGTCACGGAAACCCGGCCCTGGTATATTACCCGGCTTATCAGCCTCGGCTTCGTCATCATGGGGGTTGCCGCCTTTGCTGTGATCAGCGTGCTGCTGATCGCCGTGCCGATCGCGCTACGCTTTGCCGAGCGGCAATTTCCGCTTTTGAAGGATTTCCTGGCGCTGGTCTCGAACTGGAGCGTGCTTGGCACCCTGATCCTGCTGACCATCGGCCTGACGATTTCGCATCTCTGGCTACCGGCGGACCGGCGGCGTCTGATCGACGTTCTGCCCGGCATTTGTCTGACATTGCTGCTCTGGCTGCTGGGGGCGCTGGCCTTTGCCGCCTATCTCGCCACCTTTGCCAATTATGCCGCCACCTATGCCGGTCTGGCCTCGGTTATGGTGGTGATCATATTTCTCTACATGCTGGGTGTGCTGTTCCTGATTGGGGCGGAATTTAACGCGGCGCTGATGAAGTTTTCCAGGCCGCGCACGCGATCACGGCGAATGTCAGACCGCAATCCCCACCAGCCTACGGATGTCGAGGGGTGATAGCCCATCTGCGCGCAAATGCCGGAGCCCTGCCGATTGCAGGCTTTTCGACAGTTTGCGCCCATCCTCGCCCATCATCAGTCGATGGTGCGTATAGGCCGGTGCGGGCAGGCCAAGCAGGCTCTGCAACAGGCGGTGGACGGCGGTAGCCTGGTAGAGATCCTCGCCGCGCACCACATGGGTCACGCCCTGGAGCGCGTCATCGACCACCACCGACAGATGGTAGCTGGACGGTGCATCCCAGCGCCAGAGAATGACATCGCCCCAGATCGTCGGGTTGGCGTCGATCTGCTGCACCGTGTCGCCTTGTCTTTCCTCCCAATGTAGGGTGCCGCCAAGCATGGAGAGGGCTTTGCCTGTATCCAGACGCAGACTGTGGCGCTCGCCTCTGTCGATCCGTTGCTGCGCCAGTTGCCGGTCCATCTGCCGTTCGTCTGCAGGATAATGCCAGGCGCCATCGGGATCGCGCGGCCAGACCTTGCCTTGCGCCTCTGCTGTCTGCGCCTGCCGCTTGATCTCGGCGCGGCTGAGAAAAGCCGGATAGACCAGATCCATAGCCTGAAGCTTTGCCAAGGCTGAACGATAGGCGTCGATATGCTCGGACTGGCGGCGCACCTGATGTTCCCATGTCACGCCAAGCCAGGTAAGATCCTCGTAGATCGCCGCCTCGAATGCGGGCGTGCAGCGGTCGATGTCGATATCCTCGATCCGTAACAGCAGCCGACCACCGGTCGCCTCAGCCATATCCGCATTGATCAGTGCCGAAAGGGCATGGCCGAGATGAAGATAGCCATTTGGGCTCGGCGCAAAACGAAAGACTGGTTTTTGCGGAACGACTAAGGGAAACTGGAAATTGGACATGGTGTGTTTTGGCATGATTTGGCAGGTGAGGAAAAGAGATGGGCGAGACGATGCGTATTCGCAGCCAGGCGGATCTTGCCACCGGCCTTGAGGCCTTGCTTGGTATCGATCCCCGGCTGCATGCCATTGCCCGCGAAGCCGGGCCTTTGCCGCTCCGGTTGACAGAGCCGGGTTTCGAAGGGCTGGCCTTCATCATCGTCTCGCAGATGGTGTCGCGCGCCAGTGCCGATGCGATTTGGCGGCGGCTTTGTGGGGCGATGGGTACAGCCGACCCCGCCGCCTATCTGGCGCTGGGCGACACAGCGCTTTCGCTGGGTCTTTCGCGCGCCAAACATGCCTGCCTGAGCGGTCTGGCGTCTGCAGTCCACGCCGGTGACATTGACCTGCTGGCAATCCTCGATCAGCCAGTAGAGGCGGGCATTGCCGAGCTGACCCGGCTGCGTGGCATTGGGCTGTGGACATCGGAAGTTTATTTGATGTTTTGTGGCGGTCACGCAGATGTGTTTCCGGCGGGTGATGTGGCGCTGCGGGCGGCGGTGGGGGACGGCCTTTGCCTTGCCGCGCGCCCGGACATCCGCGAAACCACCCGAATCGCACTGACCTGGCGGCCATACCGCGCCATTGCGGCACGGTTGTTCTGGGCCTTTTATGCGGCGCGTTTACGACGCGAAGCAGCGCCGGTGCCGGTCTGATGGAGAATCAGTTCACTGCTTATTTATTGGGCTTCACAATCCTGTAACAGCAAGCCTAATATAGAGGGAGCAGATGCCGAATCGATCAGGAGAACGCCTTGACGATTGCAGTTTCGCCCCAGTCCTTGCCAGCGCTTGTGCTCAACGCTGATTATAGGCCACTGAGTTATTATCCCTTGTCGTTGTGGTCCTGGCAGGACGCGATCAAGGCGGTTTTCCTTGACCGTGTGAATATCATCGCCGAATACGATCATTCGGTCTGTTCACCCAGCTTTTCCATGCGGCTTCCCAGCGTGGTCAGCCTGAAAACCTATGTGCAGCCGACACGCAATCCCGCCTTCACACGCTTCAACGTGTTTCTGCGCGACAAGTTTCAGTGCCAATATTGCGGCTCGCCTGACGACCTGACCTTCGACCATGTCATTCCCCGCGCCCATGGTGGGGAAACAACCTGGCAGAATGTCGTGGCGGCGTGTTCGCCTTGTAATCTGCGCAAGGGGTCGAAATTGCCGAAACAGGCCAATATGTTCCCGGCCCAGAAGCCCTACCAGCCAAGCGTGCAGGACCTGCACAACAATGGCCGGTCGTTTCCACCCAATTACCTGCATGAAAGCTGGGTGGATTATCTCTATTGGGATTCCGAGCTTCAGCCTTAAGCCTTCATGCGCCGTGCGCCCCAGAAGGCTATGGCGGCCAAAACGAGGCTGGTCAGGACATTCCAGCCGGCCAAGGACACACCGAAAATCCGCAAGGCTGCTTCTGTGCAGGATGGCCCCTTGAAGCTGTTGAGCTGCGAGAGGATATCGCCGCTGCCGTTGAAGCCTGCGCCGCTGGTGGCTGAGCAGGCGCTCGGCCCTTCCCAGAAATGCCATTCGACGCCGGCATGGTAGACGCCAAGACCGGCGCTGACGATCATGATCAGGCCGAGAAGCAGTATCAGGCTTTTCGTGACTTTAGCGGGTAGGTTGATGGTGGCTGCGATGACCGTCACCACTCCGATTGCGGCGCCGATGTAATAGGGCTTGCGCTGCAACAGGCAAAGCTCGCAGGGAATATAGCCGCCGAGATATTCAAAGGCCAAAGCCGAGCCGACGACCCCGGCCATGCCAAGGGTCAACAGGAGGGCCGCGGCAAGACCGGGCCGGGTGGAAGAAAGCGTGGTCATGATGGTTCTCCGGACCTCGTTGTTCAATGCACAAGGAGGCGATAGGCGACGAACAGGGCAATCAGTACGACAGCGCCGATGGCAGCGATCAGGCCGAGGCGTTTTTCAATGAAGTGGCGGATCGGTTCGCCATAGCGACGCAGCAGCCAGGCCAACAAGAAAAATCGGCCTCCACGCGCGACGATGGCGGTCATGATGAACAACCAGATATTCACATGCGCGACGCCAGACAGGATCGTAACCACCTTGATCGGTGGCAGATGGGCCAGGCCGGAGGTGATCAGCAGCAGCACCACCGTCTCGTAATCGACCGACAGGCGCAACTGATCGAAGGCATCGGCCTTGCCGTAGAATTCCAGGATTGGCCGGGCAATGCTTTCATAAGCATAATAGCCGAGAAACCAACCGGCTATGCCGCCGAGAACCGAGGTTACGGTGGCAATGGTGGCATAGCGCCAGACCTTTTCCGGCTTGGCCAGCGCCATGGGCAGGAACAGCACGTCGGCAGGAACAAGAAAGATTGAGCTTTCTACAAAGGAGATTGCTCCAAGCCAGGCTTCCGCGGATTTGCGGGCGGCAAGCGACATTGTCCAGTCGTAAAGGCGTCGCAGCATGATCGCTCCTTGGTCCTATGCAGAGGGTCTTTGCCATTGCGGCGCAGCATTCAAGATGACGAAAGACTGAATATCTGCCGTTCCGTCAAGTCTTTATGCGCAAAGCCCATGGGCTGTAAATGCGGCGAAAACAGCGATATCGCCCGGATGCCTGACTTTTGCGTGAAACCGCAAATTTGTAAAAAACCCGGTTGACCGCCCCCCCTTATTCCGTGTAGTTCGTCCTTCTACTCTAAGTGCCCCTTTGGCGGAATTGGTAGACGCGCCTGACTCAAAATCAGGTTCCGAGAGGAGTGCTGGTTCGATTCCGGCAAGGGGCACCATCAATATCATTGGTATATTGAAATCATTCAGAGTTTCAGGTGTTTTTGTCCCACCTTTTGCCGACGCTGGAATGCGTGGGATCAAACAGTTAATTCTCCAGATAATCATGATGGCCAGTGTTGTCGCTAAGCGGCCATGATTGCGACCGAACTCTAGCGGAAATCACTTGCGCTTTGCGCCTCCCATGCCGGTCGTTCACGCCACCTGCATTCGTTCGTGGGGGCTGTCGGTCTGCTGTTCGAGCAGTCACGTCCGGAATGCGGCCGATAGTTGACTTCGACAAGGATAGAACGCGCCAACATTGAGCCTCAGACAGCGCAATAGCTCCGCAAACATCCGCGGACGAGCACTTCCAGTGAACTCGTTCCGGTATCGCCGCGCCGATCTCTAACGGCCTCGGCATTTCGCCGCATGGTCGCAACAGAAGAGACCGAGTTCACGTTTTGAAATGAACGGTCACCGAAAATGAGTTCCCATTCGGTGCCAATGCGGGCATGTGTTTGTGAAAGCCCGTATGAGCCACTGCTCGACGACACACGAATCAAAGAGCTGACAGCATGGACACTCCGGTTTCACTAAATCGTCTTTCCGAGAACACGGTCTTTCGTAAGGGCGATGTTTTCGTACTCTTCGGCGAACTGTTCGGTCGCGGATACGCTACTGGATTGCTCGATGAAGCCAGGCGGGCAGGAATGGAGATTGTGGGGATCACTGTTGGGCGGCGCGACGAGAACAACGCGCTGCGGCCGCTCGACGCCGAGGAACTGTCTTCGGCCGAGGCCCAGCTGGGCGGCAGGATCATCAACATACCTCTTATGGGGGGGTTCGATCTCGATGCGCCCGAAGACGGCTTAACTCCCACCGATCTCCTGGCAAAAATGACGCTTGAGAGCTGGGAACACGACAAGCTCGACTGGGACTATATCGCGCAATGCCGCGACATCGCCACTGCGCGTTTTACGGAGTCGCTTTCGAAAGTCATGACCGTTCTCGACGGAATGATCGCCGCTGGCCGCAATGTGTTCTTTGCCCACACAATGGCTGGAGGCATCCCGAAGGCGAAGGTATTCTTGGTCATCGCCAATCGAATCTACAAGGGGACCGGAAGTCGCCACATGTCGTCGCAGACCTTGCTCGACAGTGACATGGGAAAACTCATCCTGCAGAATTTTGACGAGGTTTCCGCAAACACCTTTCGCCATCTCATTGATTTCAGCGCGGCGATCCGCGAGCGCGTGGAAGCTTCGGGTGGTCAAGTCCGATATACGGCCTATGGTTACCACGGATCGTCAGTCCTCATTGACGGAAGCTATCGTTGGCAGACCTACACCAACTATACCCAAGGCTATGCGAAGATGCGGCTCGAAGGCATTGCAGAGCAAGCCTGGGCGAAAGGAATCAAGGCAACTGTCTATAATTGTCCCGAAATCCGGACCAATTCCTCCGATGTATTCACGGGTATCGAGCTGCCCCTGATACCACTGCTGCTTGCCTTGAAGAAAGAAGACGGTGGCAAATGGGCAGATGAACAGTGGCAGGCCTGCCAGCAACTTCTGGCAGACGGCTTAACCATGAAGGATGTGTTCCAGAAGATCGCCGACATGCAGGCCAGCGAAGTCATGCGTCCGTTCTATGACTTTTCGGCATGGCCCATGGCAAACAGTCAGGCACAGGCCGATTTGACCATCAGCACGTCCAACGGGATCACCCAGATGCATCGCAATAACAAGGTGATGATCAGCGACCTCCTGAGCGGTCTCGTTGTGAAGGCAACCGGGCAGCTCATTTTTGGTGAATCTTCAGACCCCTCCGGTCCCGTCCTATGGCTCAACCACGATATCGTCGCTCGCCGACTGAACGCTTCCCACTCGAATTCGGAGTCTCCCGCGCCGGGAATGGAACCTTCGCCCCTTGAGATGGTGTGACGGCTTCTTAAGCTGAGCTTGGAAGCGGAGTGTTTGGCCATGAAGCGACGAATCTTGCGACAGGAACCGCCCCCTAAGCCGACGTTGGTTCGACAATCGGTGTGCGGCAGCTTCGTGCCCTCATGTCGGTCGTTCGGTCTCCTTTTTGAATTTTCTGGAAGCTGCCGTTAGACTAGCTGTTTGGTCCCGGCATTTTATGGATAGGATCGATGAGGAATCGATCCGGCTCCAAAGTCCATCGTTTACAGATAAATTCGTATTGCGTGAGGCCTTTGAGTGTCTTGAGCGTTCGCCCATACCTACAAACAGCACCTTAAGCGCCACATCTTCGCGCATAGCCAATGCTTGATTGGCCGCCAGATCCATGCCGATGGCGTCGCCCAGCTTGGTGTAGTTGACCTTGTGTGTAAGCTGGACATAGCCACGCCCCAGCCAGCTCTTGCCATCGGCCCCGATCCGCCAATAGGCCGACTTTACCCAGGACATCACGCCCTTTCCCCAGGTTCGGTCAAGAATGGCGATAGCTTGCTCGTCCGTCGCCGCACGCGTTTCACGCATCGTCTGCGCAGTCTCATGGAATGCGGTGGCCCGCATATAGACCCAGCCAGCGCAGATCGGTCATTGTGCTGGCCTGCCAGGCATCGAGAATGGCGTGATGCCATTCACCTGATTTTGCGAGAGCGCACCGCCAAACACCGACGTGCGCACCGCCGCGAAGATTCTCGCGAGATCCATGATCGTTTCCTTTTTTTAGATTAGATTCCAGAAGGCCGCCGTGAAAAATCCAAAAACCACACTTGCCTACACGCAATGAGGGTGATAGCGATTTTGAGAATAAATGGGGGTGGGCATGAATTCGGGGCTAGTTTCTACACATTGGGATGACCGCTATGAGACCGGGGTGAGGTCGTCATGGTTCTCCAGCGCAATCGTCGGATCTGAGTTAAACCGCAGGATTACAGGCGATGACAAGTTCTGGCTCTGGTGGGTATTCAACGAATACCTTCCTGAAAAGCCAAAGAAAATACTCTCCATTGGATGCGGAGACGGCGCTCATGAATTGATTATTGCACGCAACCATTGGGCTGCATCCGTCGATGCATTTGATCTCTCGCCCGCTGGCATCAAGCAGGCTGCCGATGCAGCCGAGGCCGAAGGGTTGAACGCTAATTTCTTCGTGCGAGACTTCAACGACTTCATCCAGAACCCGGGCGGGGACTATGATGCAGTGATTTTTATCGGGTCTCTGCACCACGTAACAGACCTTGAAGGGATGCTTGGCGCCGTTCGGAAATCTCTCGTTCCGAACGGCTATCTCATCATCAACGAATATTGCGGCCCATGCTACAACATCTACGATCAGAAACGTGTCGATCTGCTCAACAACGTCATCAAGTCGATATCAGCGCCATATAAGCGGAACCCTGATGCGCGATGGACAAACCATAGCATAGAATTGGTTTTCTCTGTTGACCCGTCAGAATCCGTTAGATCGTCCCTGATCCTTCCATTTCTGGAATTCTATTTTGACAAAGAGCTTCTTCGACCATTCGGCGGGGCGTTGCTCCATCCGATATTTGACCTGCTCAATGGCGAAAAGATTAACGACGGATCGGAAGATTCCAATACCGTTGTCAGGATGCTGATCGAACTGGAAAACCAGCTTCAAGCGAATGGCGCAATACCAAGTGATTTCATGCTAGGCGTCTATCGGAACTCGAAAGCCTAGTCCTCATGAGCGGCTGGTTGATTGATAGTCATCATCCGCTCGTCACTGGTCGAGATTGTATTCATTGTGCAATAGATTTGCCTGAACTTGTACGATGTACCCTCAATATGAGTGGCTTCTTTCATCTTCTGCTTGATGCCGATTGGGCCGCTTGGCACCCCCTCGACATGAGAGAGCCTCTTCATCGTCTGCTTTGTCCGTCATCAACGCCCTTGAGACAAATAGCTGGTAATTGAGAAGAGAGGATTTCTGGTTGCCGATCAACTCTTCGGGCTTCACCGCCTCGCGCTTGGCGCGCACCGACAAGGTGATTTCGAACAGATGATTGACACCTTCGTCCACCATCATGCTTTCCGGCAACAACTGGTCTTCGCCCAAGGGCGACGAGACCTTCAGTACACGGCTCGCTTGAATGAAATCGGTGGATGACAGAACGTCGTCCATGGAAAGCCCCTCCACTTATCGCGTCATCAAATTTCAACACCTGCCGCGTTGAACGCCCACTCGGTCAACGCGTGAAAATATCTTGTTTACGTCATTACCGTGTCGACAATAGACTTCCCTCCTAAAAGGGCAAGGTGCTGGCTGCCTTAGCGGAGGCCTGATTGCCAGGCGAACTTATGGCCTTTCGCTGTTCGGACTATATCCAGTCATTCACGACGGAGTTCAACATGGCAGTCACGGGCTCCCTAAGCCAATGCTGGCCCGGTGACAAAAATGCTGCGGTCTGGTGGCTGGCTTTTCCTCACAAATAGCTGAGGGCGTTTTGAGGTTCGCAGTGGATGCGGTTGCGGCCATGTTGTTTGGCGCGGTAGAGCGCCATATCGGTTGCGGCCATGAATTTCTGGAAACTTGAAAAATGATCGGCGGATTGGGCAAGGCCAAAGCTGGCGGTAATCCTGCCGGGCGCCAGTGGTTCGAGGCAGATTTTTTCCAGACAGGTGCGTAGCCGTTCGGCAATCGCCTGGGCTTGGACCAGATTGGTGCCCGGCAGAAGAACGCAGAACTCCTCGCCGCCGATCCGGCCTGCCAGATCGTTTGGCCGCAGATTGTTGCGGATTGTCTGCGCTGCTGCAATCAATGCTCTATCGCCGGTTTCATGACCGAATGCGTCATTGATGCCCTTGAAATGATCCAGATCGAAGAGAAGAAGACACATAGGGTCGCCGCTGCGACAGGTTTCTTCAAGGGCCTCCGTCCCTTTTGCCAGAATGAACCGGCGGTTTGCCAATCCAGTCAGGGGATCTGTATTGGCTTGAACGGTCAAGGTTTTGAGAGAATTGTCCAATTCTGTTACCAGGGAGGAAACCGCCTGGGCGACAGTGCCGATTTCATCTTTCGTCTTGACCGCGATGGCAACAGGTGAACCCTCCTGCCGGTATCGGGTTATGGACTGGTTGAGCTGGCGTAGCGGGTGAATGATCCGCCAGAGGGACAGCAGGCAGCCAGCTGTTCCGGCCAGGGTCGATATCAGCAGGACAAGCAGAATGCTTGCTTCACTCAGCGCACCGCCACCAAGGACATGTGCGACCACCGCCAGAAGCGGCACGTGAATGGAGATAAAGCAGATTACAAAAATCTTTGTTATCAGCGACGAACGTATCGCCTGGGCCGCCATATGCGGCCATCCCAACATCCAATTTTTCTTAAGCATCCCTAAAAACTTCAATCCCCGTGTACAACCGGCAGGATAGATAGGGATGATCGTGGCTTAAAAAAGCAAAATCTAGATATTTTTGGGGTTTTTGGGAATTTAGGCCAGGCAAGTCGCCCGTGAATAATCGTCAAATTTTTTTGTTTTCAAAACAATTTTATAGTGTCGCAAGATGACCGTTCATCAGGATAAAGACATTGCCCGCTCATCGAACGGGCAATATCCACCTTGTCTCAAGGCAAAATCGGGAGGCTTATGGGGTACCCGTGCTGGTGCCTGTCCCTGAACTGTTGCCCGTGCCGCTTCCAGGGGTAGCAGGTGCCGTTGTGGTGCTGCCTGTTCCGCCGGTGCCTCCGGTCGAGGAACTGGTGCCGGGGGTTGATGTCGAGCTTCCGCTCTTGGAGCTGCTGTCATCTCCGCAGGAGGCCAGAAGCCCGAGAAGAGCAACGACCGGTACGATTTTCTTCAGCATGTGTATCCTCCTTTTATGCTCCGCACATTTTGAAGTGCGTGAGCCTTTTAACCAGGAAAATGCCGCAGATCTTCGTCGCAAAGGCGGCATGTCCGCGACGTTTTCATGGTTTGGCATGGCGCTTTCACGCACACGTTACCGCCTTTCAACCCTTTCGGCTCAGGATTGTTCCAGCAAAAGCGAACTGGTTTTGCGACCTTAAAAATCGACGGTGGGACGATTGCCGATGTCGTCCATCCAAAAGATTTCACGATATCAAGGCCTGACGCCCTCTCTCCGCTGCGCCTGAGACCGCAGTATTTCCCGGGGCTACTGCATAATGTTCGCCTTATATTGATTGGAGTTTAAGGTGAAAATTATGCAACGGATATAACGCGCTAAAGCAAACCCGAGGGGACCATAGTCGGTGCACCGCTCTGTTGTGTGCGCTTGCGAGATGGATTGTGCGACTGCGAAAGGAATGATAGGTTTTCCAAGTGACGTTTTTATCTTTTTGACAAAAACGCTGATCCTGGATCTGCGACAAACTCTCTGAATGTTTGGCCAGTGCAGGGGAATGCGATGGGGACCTCATTCAGGACAAGATCGATGTTTCTACCTGCCAGCGCTTCCTATGAGGCTCTCTGTCATGCGTTTTCCTGGTCCATACCAGCTCAGTTCAACATGGGACGGGCGGTTTGTGACGAGTGGGCGGCCCGCGAACCGGACCGGGTCTGTCTTGAGCATTTTTCACCTGACGATGCGCATCAGACCTTAACCTATGGGGCGCTTGCTGCACGATCCAACGCCTTCGCGGATGCCCTGAGCCAGCTCGGCATTGGCTCTGGGGAACGGGTGGCTTTGCTGCTGCCGCAGGGGTTCGAGACAGTCATCGCCCACGTGGCGATTTACAAGCTTGGCGCGATCGCTCTGCCGCTGGCTTTGCTGTTTGGTGCGGATGCATTGGAATACCGGTTGAAGACGGCGGGCGCCTGTGCGGTCATCACCAATGATTTCGGTCTGTCGCGTCTGGAGCCCATCCGGGCCAGCCTGCCGGACCTTCGGGAGGTTATTTCCATTGGCAGGCCTTCTCCCGGCGTCCTGTCCTTTGAAACTCTATGGCAGAGCGGTTCGGCGTCTTTTGAGGGGCTGCAGACCGGACCTGATGATCCGGCGCTGATGATCTTCACCTCCGGCACGACAGGGGCGCCGAAGGGCGCTCTGCATGGGCATCGCGTACTTGCCGGTCACATTCCAGGCTTCCAGCTTGCCCATGACGGTCTACCGCAGCCGGGGGACAGGATCTGGACGCCTTCGGACTGGGCTTGGGCTGGCGGGCTTTTGAATGTGCTGATGCCAGCCCTGATGCTGGGTGTGCCGGTCGTGTCGTCGCCTGCCCAGAAATTCGATCCCGCCATGGCCTTTCGCATCATGGCGGAGATGAAGGTGCGCAATGCCTTCATTCCGCCCACCGCCTTGCGGCTGCTCAAAACGGTGGACAATCCACGCCAGCATTATGATCTTGTGCTGCGTTCCATCGGTTCGGCAGGGGAATCGCTGGGACGGGAAACCTATCAATGGGTCAAGACGGCGCTCGGTATCACCCCCAATGAATTCTATGGGCAGACCGAATGCAATTTCGTGCTGTCATCGGCAGCCCGGCTGGGCGTCAGCAAGGCGGGCGCCATTGGTAAGTCGGTGCCAGGCCATCGCGTGGCAATTATCGATGACAAGGGCAGGGAACTGCCAGTCGGCAAGGTCGGACAGGTGGCGATTGCCCGGCCCGATCCGGTGATGTTCCTGGAATATTGGAACGATCCGCAGGCGACCCGTGAGAAATTCATCGGTGACTGGATGCTGACCGGTGATCTCGGGCGCCAGGATAGCGAAGGCTATGTGGAGTTTTTCGGTCGTGACGACGATGTGATTACGTCATCCGGCTACCGTATCGGCCCGGCGGAAATCGAGGATTGTCTGGTTGGTCATCCGGCTGTGCGCCTGGCGGCGGCAGTGGGCAAGCCCGATCCGATACGAACCGAAATCGTCAAGGCTTATGTGGTGCTCGCACCGGGTTTTCAGCCTGGACCGGCCCTGGCCCGTGACATTGCCGATTGGGTGAAGCAGCGGCTGTCCATGCACGAATATCCGCGTGAAGTGGAGTTTATCGCCGATATGCCGCTGACCACCAGTGGCAAGGTGATCCGCCGCCTGCTGCGTGAGCGCGATGAACCGCAACAGGCACAGCCGGGCGTGATGACCGGCTGATATCTCGCAATGATCAGCTGTCTTTTTGACGTCTGCCCAGCACTTTGTCCCGCAGGATGCGGGCAATATTGCGGGTGTTGCGATAGAGATGCAATTGCGCCGCCACTTGGCGCACGTCGCGGTCAGCATTGCGTTTGAGGCCGATGACCATGGTTCCCATCTCTTCCCGCTCCCGCCAGAGCCTGCTCATCACCGGGTGATCAGGTACGGCGCAGGAATCGGTGCGCAGAATATTGGCATCGTCCAGATGCCATTCCGTCAATCGAGCCACCAGAAGCTTGCCAGGCGAATAGCGCGCGTAACGCTCATCATAGGCAGTCTTCCACGTATAGGCTTCGGCACCCATAATGAAGACAATCATGGACGCGATGGCCTTTCCATCGAGATCGAGCGTATGGATGCGGACCGAATCGCGCTCTGCCAGATTGGTCATCGCCTCGCGGGCAAAGGCGGCTCGCAGCCGGTCCATGACCAGGGCGCTGCGCTTGCGGCCTTTCCAGCCGCTGGCTTCGAGTGCCAGGAATTCCTCCATGCGGACATGCAGATCCTGCGGCTGGCGGGCGACAGAATAGGTCAATTCGCCCTGCTGACCCAGCAGGCGCATCTGCCGGCGCATTTCGCGCCAATGGGATTTGCCGATGGTCTGGCGCAGATAGGTTTCTCCATCCTCCAGGCTCTCGAGCATTGGGCGCTGGTAGGGATTGGTCACCGTCAGCGGCAGGTCACGGCTGATCGCCACGGCTCTTAGCAGTTTTGTGACCGGCCCATCCATTCGCAGATCCGGCAGGACCAGAACGGAGGGCAATTTGGCTTTGGGATCGCTCAGTCCCTCGAAAAGGTTGTCGAGCGTTTCGACCGCATCCTCAGCATCGACCAGAGGCGTGCCAAGCGGGCCGAAAGGGTTGGACCAGACGCGAACAATGGATGGACCGACTGCAAATCCCGGTTTTTCCACGGAGAACGGCATCAGCAAGCGGATACGGCTGCGACCCTGCCGCTCGTCGCGGATCAGCGCCATGCGCACTTCGCGCTCGTCCAGACGGGGGATGGCGGGGGCAAGAAAACGGGCGGAGAAGAAGACATTCTGCTCCAGCGCTCGGTTGGTCAGGTAGTCCATTTCCTGTTCAAGGTCGTAGCTGGTCTGGCGCGGATAGAGCCAGAGATCTCGGCCAGGGCGTCCCACGGCAATCTGGCCATCGGCAGAGGGACGGTTGACCGGCGCAGACACGGTATGCAGAACCGGGCGCTCGGTGTTCGTGTCCCGGCTGGTCTCGTCGGTTACCGGTAATGTGTTCATATCCTACAACCTGGTTCGCTTCATGCGGGCCTGTCTTGCTTCATGCGAGACAATGGGTCGGCAAAGGCAAATAAAACAATGCCAAGCGCGTAGCGCACGGCAATGTGTAACAAGATCGCTTCCACCAACATTGCCGAGGCGGCAGCCGTTGCCGCGCCCGTGAGGCCATAAAGCGGAATGAGAGTCACATTCAGCCCGATATTAGATGCTAAAGCAATCACATATAGTAGCACACACAATTTTTGTCGCCCCGCCATGGTCAGGAGCATCTCACCGGGGCCAATCAGCGCTTTGGTGAGTGCACCGGCAAACAGAATGGCCATCAACGGATAGCCTGCCGTGAAATTCGGGCCGAACAGACCGAGCAAGACTTCGCCTGCCACCAGAACCAGAAGACCGATGACCAGCGACGGCCAGAAGCACCAGCGGGCCATTCTGCCTGCAAACAGGGCCAGCGGCCTGATATCATCTTCGTTCATCAATGCTGAAAAGCGTGGTCCGGCGGCGGCCTTGACCGCGAAATAGACGAATTGCACCAGTGCCATGGTTTTTGCCGCGGCAAAATAGATCCCGACCTGGTCGGGGGGCAGGTAAAGCCCGACCACCATGACGTCGGAATTGGTCAGCAGGAACAGGAAGCCCTCGATCAGGAAAATCGGGATGGCAACGCGAAACCAGACCATGAAATCGATCCGGCGAGGCCCCCGCAGATATTTTCGCCGCAGGCGCCAGTGAATGGTGGCGAACTGGCTGAGGGTCGTGACATAGGTGGCGGCAAGGGCCGCCTGCATGGCGGTGGTTGCGGTGCGTGGCGCACCCAGCATGACGGCCAGCAGCATGAAGGCCAGGATCAGCACTGGCCTTACGATATAGGTGGGGCTGAGGGCGGCAACAGGCCAGCTATTGGCTCGCGCCGTCCCGTCAAGCACATCGCCCAGCGCAATCATCGGCAGCGCAAACAGGCCGAGAAACAGCGGTGTCAGGTAATAGCCGGCAATCCGATCTCCGAAAAGATTCAACAGGATAAGACCGGTTACAGTCAGACAGCTGGCGAGGCCGAGAGCGAAGATCCGGATGGTCACGGTGATGCCACGGATTTCAGGAATTTCATCTCGAGCGTGATATTGCGGCAGAAAGCGGATGACGGTCGAATGAAAGCCCAGGCAGGACAGATTGCCGAACAGCACGACCAAGACCCAGACAAAGACGAAAATACCATATTCGAAATCGCCCATCAGCCGGGCCTGGACGATTTGCGAGAAAAAGGCAATCGCAGCGCTGACGATGCGGATGGCAAAGGCAATCAGTGCCATGCGTTGCGCGCGGGCCACATCGTCGTGAGCGGACAAGGCGGCGATGATCCTGTGCAGCGGGCCGTGCAGCCGGGCTGGCAGGAGATGTTCCACCCTCTGGATAACCGCGATGATAAACACGCAAAACTCTCAGGCACGAAGCGACAGGGCATTCAGTCTTGGCAGCTTACGGTTAACAAAAGCCTGCCCGTGGGGGTTTGAATAGCCTATGCCTGGGAGAAATCGGCCAACACATCCGGCTGGCCGATTTTGATTGTCTTACGTCAGCACTGTCTTACGCCAACAGGGCGCCGTGGCAGTGCTTGAAACGCTTGCCGGAGCCGCAAGGACACATTTCATTGCGTCCGACCTTGCCCCAGGTCGAGGGATCGGCGGGATTGCGGTTCTCAGGGGCGGTGATGCCATCGGCGGCGGCAAATTCGTCCTGGCCGGTCTGCGGATCCTCGTGGTGACCATGCATGATCGGCAGGGTCGGCTCCGGGGGCGCTTCACGGACGATTTCAACCCGCATCATCTGGGCGGTGACGCCCTCGCGCATGTTGGCGAGCAGCGCCTGGAACAGTTCGAACGCTTCCGCCTTGTATTCCTGCAAGGGATCGCGCTGGGCATAGCCACGGAAACCCACCACCGAACGCAGGTGGTCGAGGTTGACGATATGCTCGCGCCACAGGTTATCGATGGTCTGCAACAGCACCGACCGTTCGATATAAGCCATGATTTCCGGGCCGAAGCGCTCGGTCTTCTCAGCCATCACCTCGTCAGCGGCTTTCTTGACCCGTTCAACGATATCGTCTTCGGCAATGCCCTCTTCCTGCGCCCAGTCCTCGATGGGAAGATCGAGGTTGAGCATGCCTGTTATCGCCGCCTTCAGGCCGGCGACATCCCATTGTTCGGCATAGGCCTTTTCCGGAATATGGGTGCGCACGATCGTATCGATCAGCTCGTGGCGCATATCATCGATGGTTTCGGTCAGGTCCTCGGCATCCATCAGCTCGACGCGCTGTTCGAAGATGACTTTGCGCTGGTCGTTCAGCACGTCGTCATACTTCAACAGGTTCTTGCGGATGTCGAAGTTGCGGGCCTCGACCTTCTTCTGGGCCCGTTCCAACGCCTTGTTGATCCAGGGGTGGACGATGGCCTCGCCCTCCTTCAGACCCAGTTTCTGCAGCATGCTGTCCATGCGGTCGGAGCCGAAGATCCGCATCAGGTCGTCCTGAAGCGACAGGTAGAATTTCGAACGGCCCGGGTCGCCCTGACGGCCGGAACGGCCACGCAGCTGGTTATCGATGCGCCGGCTTTCATGGCGCTCGGTGGCGATCACATAGAGGCCGCCTGCGGCCAGCGCCTTTTCCTTCAGGGCTTTGACTTCCTCGCGGATCGCCTGTTCCTTGGCGTCACGCTCTGGGCCGGGCTCCATGCCTTCCAGATCGCGCTCCAGCCGCATGTCGATATTGCCGCCAAGCTGGATGTCGGTGCCGCGACCGGCCATGTTGGTGGCGATGGTGACTGCGCCCGGCACACCAGCCTGGGAGACGATATAGGCTTCCTGCTCGTGATAACGGGCATTCAGCACGCTGAAATCGGTAAATCCGCTCTGGCGCAGCATGGTGGCCAGCAGTTCGGACTTTTCAATCGACGTTGTCCCGACCAGGACGGGCTGATTGCGCGACGCGGAGGCCTTGATTTCCTCAATGATCGCCTTGAACTTTTCTTCAAACGTCCGATAGACCTCGTCGTCCTCGTCAATACGCAGGATTGGCAGGTTGGTCGGCACTTCGATGACGCTGAGGCCATAGATGTCCTGGAATTCCTCGGCCTCGGTATTGGCTGTACCGGTCATCCCGGCAAGCTTGGAATACATCCGGAAATAATTCTGGAAGGTAATCGAAGCTAGGGTCTGGTTTTCCGGCTGGATCGTCACCTTTTCCTTGGCTTCCAGCGCCTGGTGCTGGCCTTCCGAATAACGACGGCCTGGCATCATCCGGCCTGTGAACTCGTCGATAATGACGATTTCGTCATTGCGGACGATATAGTCCTTGTCGCGCTGGAACAGCTTGTGGGCCTTCAGCGCATTGTTGATATGATGGACGATGGCGACATTTTCGACGTCGTAGAGAGAGACACCCTTCAGCAGGCCAGCGTCTTTCAGCAGATTTTCCAGCTTTTCGGTGCCGACTTCGGAAAAATTGGCCGATTTCTGCTTTTCATCGATCTCGTAGTCTTCGGCGCTCAGCATCGGAATAAAGGCATCGATGGTGGTGTAGAGATCAGAGCGGTCGTCGAGCGGCCCGGAAATGATCAGCGGCGTGCGCGCTTCATCGACCAGGATCGAGTCCACTTCGTCGACGATCGCGTAATTATGGCCGCGCTGCACCATCTGGCCGCGCTCATATTTCATGTTGTCGCGCAGGTAGTCGAAGCCAAGCTCGTTATTGGTGGCGTAGGTGATGTCGCAGGCATAGGCCTCACGGCGCTCGTCGTCGTTCATGCCATGCACGATGACACCGGTGGTCAGGCCGAGGAAGCTGTAGAGCTTGGCCATGATGGCGGCGTCGCGGCTGGCAAGATAATCATTGACCGTCACCACATGCACGCCCTTGCCGGACAGTGCGTTGAGATAGACGGCGAGCGTTGCCACCAGCGTCTTACCTTCGCCGGTCTTCATTTCGGCAATGGCATTTTCATGCAGGATCATGCCGCCGATCAGCTGCACATCGAAAGGCCGCATGCCGAGCGCCCGGCGCGATGCTTCGCGCGCCACGGCAAAGGCCGGGACGAGAATGTCGTCGAGTGTCTTGCCCTTGGCAAGCTCACCCTTGAATTCCTCGGTCTTTGCGGCCAGCTCGGCATCACTCAATGCCTTTATGCTGTCCTCCAGCGCGTTGATGGCGGCCACGCGAGGCTTGTTCCCCCGGATGCGGCGTTCATTCGAGGAGCCGAAAATTTTGCGGGCGATCCCACCAAGACTGACCATGTCCATGGTCCTTTCTGAATTCCGTCACGAGGTTGAAACCGAAGCCCCGGGTCTGCTCCCGGTCGCTCACGGCCACATGACAGTGGAGATTGGCGTACCGCCTCCGGAAACTGCTCTGGACGCGGAGTTGCGTGACAGATAAGAGGGGGGTCGAATTATGTCAACGGGACAGCATGCACCACAAGTGCCACAATCGCGTGGTTTAGGGTGTTTTCGACCCGATTGACAGTCGCAATCGGCCTCTTTACCGAAGGGTTATTATATGCTGCGTTCTCACAAACTCGTCCTGGCGGCCTGCGCCGCCCTTGTGGCGCTGTCTTCCTACGCCCATGCCGACGATGCTGTCGTCGCCAAGGTTGGCTCGCTGGAAATCCACCAGTCCGAGCTGGATCTTGCCATTGCCAATCTCGATCCCCAGTTTGCCCAGATGCCGGATGACCAGAAAAAGGTCGCGGCTTTGTCCGGTGCCATCGATGTCAAGCTGTTGGCTGGCAGCGCTATCGGCGAAAAAATGCAGGACGATCCGGCCTACAAGCAGCGCATGGCGTTCATTGCCGACCGGGAATTGCACAATGCCTATTTCAAGAAGCATGTCGTAGACGTGACGACCGATGAGGAAGTCAAGGCGCGCTATGAGAAGGAAATTGCCGCTCTGCCGAAGGAGCAGGAAATTCACGCCCGTCACATTCTGGTGAAGACCGAGGATGAAGCCAAGGATGTGATCAAGCAGTTGGATGGCGGCAAGGATTTTGCCGAACTGGCCAAGGAAAAATCGACCGATTCCAGCGGATCGGACGGCGGTGACCTCGGTTTCTTCTCCAAGGGCCGCATGGTGCCTGAATTTGAAGAAGCTGCCTTTGCGCTCAAGCCCGGCACTTATACCAAGACCCCGGTCAAGAGCCAGTTCGGCTTCCACGTCATCAAGGTCGAAGAGATCCGCGACGCGGCTCCGCCGAAATTCGAAGATGTGCAGCAGCAGGTTCGCCAGCTGGTGATGCGTGACAAATATCTGGCCCTGCTGGAAAAGGCCAAGACCTCTGAAAAGGTCGAGATCGTCGATCCGGCTCTGAAGAAGGGCTATGAGGACATCAGCAAGCAGCAGGCCGATCCGGACGCTGCTGCCGCGCCGAAGCCATAAGCAATTGCTCATTCCGCCGCATCGCGCATAGGCCGCGATGCGGCGGTGTCCTTTTGTCGTTCGTCTTTTCCGGGGCCGTTTCCAGCTATGTCAGCCAGTGTTTCTCCTCTTGCGCCGAAATCTTTTGCCGACATGCCCGCGCTTCGCGGCGTCTCCATGGCAACAGCTGCAGCGGGCATCAAATACAAGAACCGCACCGATGTGCTGCTAATGGTGTTCGACCAGCCTGCTAGCGTTGCGGGCGTGTTTACCCGGTCCAAATGCCCGTCCGCACCGGTGGATTTCTGCCGGAAAAACCTGGCCCATGGCGTGGCGCGTGGCGTGGTGGTCAATTCCGGTAATGCCAATGCCTTTACCGGCACCAAGGGCCGGGCCGCAACTGAGCTGACGGCCAAATCGGCGGCATCGGCGCTCAAATGCGATGAACATGAAATTTATCTGGCCTCGACCGGCGTGATCGGCGAGCCTTTGGATGCGACGAAATTTGCTGGTGTGCTTGATGATATGGCCCGCGACGCCAAGGGCGATTTCTGGCTGGAAGCCGCCAAGGCGATCATGACCACGGATACCTATCCGAAAGTCGCGACCCGCAGCACTGAGATCGGCGGCGTGACTGTGACCATCAACGGCATTGCCAAGGGTGCGGGCATGATCGCGCCTGATATGGCGACCATGCTGTCCTTCGTGGTCACCGATGCCGATATCGCGCCCGTCGCCTTGCAGGCATTGCTGTCGGCGGGTGTCGGTCCAAGCTTTAATTCCGTGACGGTCGATAGTGATACTTCGACCTCCGATACGTTGATGCTGTTTGCGACCGGGGCTGCGGCCAGTGACGGCCAGTCGCGTGTTGAGACTGCCGACGACGCGCGTCTCGACGGGTTCCGGGCAGCGCTGAACGATCTCTTGAAGGATCTGGCCCTCCAGGTGGTGCGTGATGGCGAAGGTGCGCGCAAGATGGTGGAAGTCACCGTCAAGGGTGCCGAAACCGATGCTGCTGCCAAGGTCATTGCCCTTTCGATTGCCAATTCGCCCTTGGTGAAGACGGCGGTTGCCGGCGAAGACGCCAATTGGGGCCGGGTGGTCATGGCTGTCGGCAAGGCGGGCGAACTTGCTGACCGTGATCGTCTGGCCATTTGGTTCGGCGACGTGCGCGTTGCTGTTAACGGTGAGCGCGATCCGGATTATTCTGAAGCGGCAGCCACAGCAGTGATGCAGGGCCAAGACATTCCGGTCACGGTCGAGCTTGGGCTTGGGAAGGGGACAGCCAGGGTCTGGACCTGCGATCTCACCAAGGAATATGTGGCCATCAACGGGGATTACCGGAGCTGATGGCGGTGGATCAGTCACCACACGCGCCGAACCTGCCGCAGGTTCGCAGGCTGGAAGCCGTCAGCTTTCGCGCCTGGCCCGCAGCCTCGGTTCAATATGACGGCAGCTGGCAGGTTAGGCTGACGGGCGGACATCCGTCGAAGCGGGTCAATTGCGTGGTGGCGCTGGACCGCTCCGATATCCGCGATATCCGTCTGCGGCTGGAAAAGGCGGAGCGCAAATTCGAATCCTATGGCCGGCCCATGGTGTTTCGCGAAACGCCCTTGGCGCCGCCGCAAGTGATCGATGTGCTGCGTGAGGATGGTTGGACCCGTTTCGACGAAAGCCTGGTCATGGCGCTCGACTTGGCGGAGCTTTGCGATCTCGATGTGATGGACCACCTGCCGACTCAGGATATCGGTCGTTTCGTCGATGCCAGTCTGGCGCTGCGCAATGAGGATGCCGCGTCGAAGCCGGCGCTTGCCGAATTGATCAGCAATATCAAGCCGCCGCTTGGCCTGTTCCTGATCGAAGTGCCTGACAATGGCCCGGTAGCGGCCGCTATCTGTGTGCAAGACAATGATCTTGCCGGACTGTTGCAGCTTGCCGTGGGTGAAGCCCATCGCGGCAAGGGCACCGGTCTGGAACTGACCTATGCGGCCCTGCGCTGGGCGCGGATAAGGGGAGCGAAAAGCGCCTGGCTTCAGGTGCAGGCCGATAACGGTCCGGCTCTCTCGCTCTATCAAAAGCTCGGCTTCATGGAAGCCTATCGCTATTGCTACTGGCGTCACGAAACCGCCGCCAAGGCAGAGGGCGAAGAATGACAGTGCCAGTACCAGGGCCTCGGCCTATTCTGCTGGTTGCCGCCTGCGCTCTGCTGGACAGCGACGGACGCATTCTGCTGGCGCAAAGGCCGGAAGGAAAATCGCTGGCCGGGCTCTGGGAATTTCCTGGCGGCAAGGTGGAACCCGGCGAAACACCAGAAGAAACCCTGGTTCGCGAGCTGGAGGAAGAGCTTGGCATCGCCACGAAAATTCCCTGTCTGGCGCCGCTGACCTTTGCCAGCCACACCTATGAAACATTCCACCTGCTGATGCCGCTCTATGTCTGCCGTCGCTATGAGGGCATGCCGCAGGGGCGGGAAGGCCAGGCGATCAAATGGGTCAAACCCCGAGATCTGCGGTCCTATCCGATGCCGCCAGCCGATGAACCTTTGATCCCATTCCTGCTGGATTTGCTATAGGCGTTGTCTTTACAGCGTATCATGGACAAGGGGAATCCGATTCCGATTTCAGGAATTATGCAGCAGGTTTGTCCTGTGGGCCCGTGTGAAATGCCGGGATAAGCCCGCGAGATGGGCCATTGCTCACCGGTTTTTATCGGCGATTAATAGAAAGTTAATCCTCAAACCGGCATTATTCCCCCATCATGCACAGGCGCTTCGTGCATCGTCTTATGTGCGTTGGGCGTCGGACGGCATGATCGCATGGGGCGCGGTATCGTTCGATAAAAAATAACGCAGTGATCTCAGGACTTTACGGTTCTATCGTGCAGGATGTCGCCTGCTGCGGTGTGTTGATGTCGAGACCCTCTTGGGCGCGATATCAAGAATCGAATCGGGTCTTTGGGTTTGCAATAGGGGTTTTGCATTGTCAGTGATGCAAAACCTCCTGATCTTTCTGGCCGATTGTGGGGCAATCGTCCGGCGGGCCATGGTCCGGAAAGTAGCCCTTTGGATTTTGTGAGGTTTGCGATGACGCAGAAGGATTTCGGAAAGGGCGGACGGCAGTCGCGACGTGCTACTTCCAGGTCCGGCAGAGTTGGCGTTGTCAATCTTGCCTTGTTGTTTGCCGTCACGGCTGTAGCGGTATCGCTGGTGCTGACGCCGATGCTCGCAGACAAGACCACGTCCGGCCAATTGGCCGCGCGACCCGCTGATGTCGATCGGATGAGCACCGGCTCCATTCCCGGCGAGCGCGACGCTGGAAAGCGCTATACGATCCGGCGCAGCGTCTTGCAGGAGACGCCCGGTTCCGTCTGTATCGTCAATCCCGGCAATGGGGATGCCTGCTGATAACCCGTGATGGTATGGGCTAGGTGGTTAATCCGCGAAATATTTGAAAACAAACAGACAGAGCGTTTTTGTATGACAAAACGTTCGCTTCGATCACCCATGCGGGGGCGCATGGTTTTAGGCTAGGGGTATGATGGGGCTTTTGCGCCGGTTTTCCGGCTCGTCGGCGATTTTTCGCCAAACATCTGGTGCGACTGCAATCGAGTATAGCCTGATCGCGGGGGTGATCGCGGTGACGCTTTATCTGGCGCTTGGCGTTTATTACGACGCGCTGGACAGGCTGTTTGATTCCATCATTGCTGCCATGCCGCAAGCCTGATCGGCGGCGCTTTCAGGCTTGCGAAAAACACTTGAATGATCCTTTACGGCTTGCCGCTACGGGTTGCCGCCCAGTGCGTCGGCGAGGCGAATTTTCGCAGATCCAGGCTTGAGCGGTTTTGGCTGGCTTTCATGCGGGGCCCAGCCTGACATGTAGATGATCGAGAAACTGGCGCGAATGCGGCCATCGGCATCGCTATAGCGTTCGGCATACAGTTCGGCGGCGCGCAGGAAAAACTGCCGGGTCAGCGGTTTGCGGCTGCGGGCGGCCAGCGGATTGGCCATGCCCATGGCTTTGAGATCGCGCATCAGCGCCAGAATTCCATCATATCGCACCGTATAGGTCTCGACATCGACGACCGGAAGGGCAAAGCCCGCCCGCTGCAACAATGCGCCCATATCGCGCACATCGGCAAAGGGCATGACGCGGGGGCTTGCTCCGCCGCTGATTTCGATCTCGGTCGTCAACAGCACATCGCGCAATTCGCCAAGCGTTCCGGCCCCGGGCAAGGCTGCCAGCAAGAGACCGTCAGGCTGGAGTGACCGGCGCATCTGGATCAGCAGGCCCGGCATGTCATTGGCCAGATGCAGGGCAAGCGGCGACAGCAGAAGATTGGCGCTTTGCTCGCCAAGAGGAAGATGCTCGATAGGACCGGGGATCAGCGTTTCCCCCTGCCGGGCAAAGCGGCTGCTGGTTTCCACCCGCTGCAATTGGCCGATCCGTCCTGTTTCCAGACAGGCCCTCCCGACCCTGCCATCCATGCCGTGCAGTTCCACCGCGGTTTCAAACTGGCGCTCGACCACAGCCAGCCGCTCGGTCAGTTCTTGCGCGACGATATCCAGCAGGAAACCAGCTCCGGTATCACCTGCGCCGAAAGCACGCTCGCGGTTGCGGACGACGAGATCAGGATCGAATAGCGGCTCCACGGAAACCTCCCGGTGTTGTTTTTCGAGAAACCAAGTGCCTACTGCATAATTGCGCCAATCGGAATCGATTTGCGCAGGAAATCGCGTAATTGGGCTCGAACACTCCCGCGTTTACCCCAGAGGGATTGTGCACCGGTCTGTCCCCTTAAAGGTTCCAAGTGGCTTGAATCCTCTTGGGCGTTAAGTGCAGTATACCGCACCCTCACTTTTATGGTGCATTCATGGGCCTTGGGCGGGATCGGGTAGGGTATATTGGTATGATGCGGGCGAATGGAGGCGGGGTGGACTATATCCGGCAAGCCAGGCACGGAATGGTGGCCCTGGCGCATCGGGGTGTTCGGGGGACGCAAACGCTTGGCCGGTCGCTGCGCGATCTGGTCTATCCCCCCGGCTGCGCCACTTGCGGTCTGCCGGTTGCCAAGGCTGGCAGCCTGTGTTCCGATTGCTGGTGTTCGGTGCGGTTCATCGAGCGGCCCTATTGCGAAATTCTCGGTCTGCCTTTCGGGTTTGATCCAGGCCAGGGCATGGTTTGCGCCGAAGCGATTGCCAATCCGCCGGTTTTTGACCGGCTGCGGGCGGCGGCGGTGCATGATGGTGCGGCGCGTGATCTGGTCCACCGGCTGAAATATGGCGACAGAACCGATCTGGCACCGATGATGGCCCATTGGATGATACGGGCCGGCGGTCAGGAACTGCTCCGTGCTGATGCGATCCTGCCGGTGCCGCTGCATCGCTGGCGGTTATTTTCACGGCAATATAACCAATCGGCGGAACTGGGTCGTGCCTTGGCCGGGCTTTCGAACAAGCCATTCCTGCCGGGAGTTTTGACGAGGGTGAAACGGACGCAAAAGCAGGTCGGGCTGACGGAAAAGGCTCGGGCAGACAATGTTCGCGGGGCTTTCAAAGTGGCGGAAAACCGCCGCGATCAGGTGTTTGGCCGTCATCTGGTGCTGGTTGATGATGTCTACACGACGGGGGCCACAGTCAGTGCCGCCACCCGTGCGCTGAAGCGGGCGGGGGCAGTGGAAGTCACGGTCTTGACCTTTGCAATGGCGCTTGTAACACCTATATGAGATTACAATACTGACAGACATTATTTCATCAACAATGAACCGGAGACGAGCATGGCGTCCGTGATCATCTACACGCGGAAATACTGTGAATATTGCGCTCGCGCCAAGGCGCTTCTGACCACCAAGGGTGTTGCTTTCACCGAGGTCGATACCACAGGCAATGCGGCACTGCGCCAGGAAATGGTCGACAAATCCGGTCGTAACACCTTTCCGCAAATCTTCATCGACGCCACCCATGTCGGCGGTTGCGATGATCTGCATGCGATGGAACGGGCCGGAAAGCTTGATCCGATGCTGGCGGCCTGAGGATAGATCATGACCATTGCGGTTGCAGCCCTGCAAATGTGCTCAGGCACCGATCTTGAGAAGAACGCCGCTACCATGGCGCGTTTGGTGCGCGAGGCAGCAGCAGCAGGGGCGATCTATGTCCAGACCCCGGAAATGACCGGGGCCTTGCAGCGTAACCGGGATGCTTTGCGGGCGATGTTGCGCGATGACGACAATGACTTGATTGCCGTGACGGCGGCCCAACTGGCTGCGGAACTGAAGATCCATGTCCATGTCGGCTCGACGGCGATTGCCCGTGCCGATGGGATGATTGCCAATCGCGGTCTGTTGTTCGGGCCAAATGGTCGGCGGATCTGCACCTATGACAAGATTCATATGTTCGACGTGGATCTGGACAATGGTGAAAGCTGGCGGGAAAGTGCCGCTTATACGCCCGGCAAGAACGCTTGCGTGGCTGATTTGCCCTTCGCCAAACTCGGCTTTGCGATTTGCTACGATGTGCGGTTTCCCTCACTGTTTCGCACGGAAGCCATGGCGGGTGCCGACATTCTGACGGTGCCGGCGGCTTTCACCCGGCAGACCGGCGAGGCGCATTGGCATATCCTGCTCAGGGCGCGGGCCATCGAGAATGGTGCGTTCGTCATTGCCGCCGCCCAGGGCGGTACCCATGAGGATGGGCGCGAAACCTATGGGCATTCGCTGATCATCGATCCCTGGGGGAAAATTCTGGCGGAAGGCCCGGCTGCGGGCGAGGCCGTGGTGATGGCCGAGATCGATCTCGATGCCGTCAAGGCGGCGCGGATGAAGATACCAAATCTTAAGAATGGCCGTGATTTCAATCTCGACATGGTCCCAACGCTGGCCAAGGGAGGGCAGACGGTTTGATCCGCTATTCCCTCATCTGCGATCAGGCCCATGAATTTGAGGGCTGGTTTGCGCAAAGCGATGATTTCGACCGCCAGAAAGCCAGCGGCTTTTTGACCTGCCCGGTCTGTGCTTCCGCCTCAATTTCCAAAAGCCTGATGGCGCCGATGGTCTCGACGGCGCGCAGCAAGGAAGAGCGCCAGAAGGTGGCCTATGACGCTGCCCAGCGTGAAGCCTTCGTGAAGTTGAAGGAGGCGGTTGCGACCGTCAGGGCCAATAGCGAAGATGTCGGCGAGCGGTTTCCCGAAGAGGCCCGTAAGATCCATTACGGCGAGGCTGATGCTCGGGGGATTATCGGCAATGCCAGCCCAGACGAGGCGCGCGCCCTGATCGAGGAAGGGATCGAAATCGCGCCTCTGCCGGTTCTGCCTGACGATGTGAATTGAGCATGTCATCCACCCATCATCTCGCGCTCTATAATTTCGGCCTGCATGTCGCGCCATCTGGAGACCCGGTCATTCAGGGCTTTGTTGACCGCGAGCCCCTCAATTTTGAAGCCGCTACGCGCTCCACGGGCTTTATCGGTCGTTCGGGTTATGAGGGCGAACCGGGGCCGGAAAGCTGGGGCGTGCAGGTGTTTCCGCGTTTTATGGACGGTAGCGGCTTTACCTCCGGTCCATCGTCTCTTTCGCTCTGGCAAGACCCGGAGACGCTGATGGCCTTCACCTATAATGGGGTCCATGCCGACGCCCTGAAACACGCTCGCCACTGGAATGTGAAGCAGACCTGGCCATCTTTGGTGCTGTGGTGGGTGCCTGCAGGCAGCAGGCCGCAATGGTCGGAGGGGGTGGTAAGGCTCGAGCATCTCGCCGATCACGGCCCGACGCCCTTCGGTTTCACGTTCAAGCAGGCTTTCGCTGAGGATGGTACGCCCTATCACCTTGATCGAGCGCGGATAAAGCAGCTTGCCAGCGACAATTGCTCTCGTCAGCAGGACTTGCTGGAACGTCTCGTCTCAATGCCGGTATGAGATGGGCCGGTCTGAGATGGTTCACTCTGGGGTGGACGTCGGCCTGCGGGTCAGCATCATGTAATTGACATCGGTGTCGGTAGACAGATTCCACTGATTCTGGAACGGGTTGAAGAATACGCCGACAGTCTCGGACACATTCATGCCTGCGCCGAGGATTGGCTTTTCCAACTCTTCCGGGCGCACCAGTTTTTCATATTGATGGGTGCCCCGCGGCAGCCAGCGCAGAACGTATTCGCAGGCGCCGATGGCGAGAGCCGCAGCCTTCAGGGTGCGGTTGATGGTGGAAATCAGCATGATTCCGCCGGGGCGCACCATGGAGGCGCAGGTGGAGATGAAATACTCGACATCGGCCACATGCTCGACAACTTCCATATTCAGGACGATATCGAAGCTTTCGCCAGCAGCGGCCAGGGCCTCGGCGGTGACGGCCCGGTAATCCACGCTTACGCCGGTCTGGGCGGCATGGGTCTGGGCAATGCCGATATTCTTGGCGGAGGCATCAGCGCCCAGCACATCGGCGCCCATGCGGGCAATGGGTTCCGACAGCAAGCCGCCGCCACAGCCGATATCGAGAACCCGCAGGCCCGATAGCGGCTGATTGGAGCGTGGATCGCGCTGATAGTTCTCGCAGGCCTTGTCGCGGATATAGGCAAGACGCACCGGATTGATCTTGTGCAGCGGCTTGAATTTGCCGGTCGGGTCCCACCATTCGGCAGCCATGGCAGAAAAGCGGTCGACCTCGGCCTGATCGATGGTGCTCTTGGCGGTCTCGCTCATCGGGTTCTCCTGACTGGGCTGCATTCCATAGCTTTGTTAATCCGGGGCCTTGTTGATCCGGGCAGATATCTCAAGGTTCACTATCGCGTTTTACGCGGTCGCGCCATCCTTGAGGCGCAGCCACTTCGCCGTCTCATGTGTGAGGTCGGACGATCCAGGCTTAAAGTCAAGAGTGAGCGACACCTTGTCGCTCCAGAACATGCCGGTCGCTTTAACACATGCCGCCTCAAAAAAGCCGGAGGACATTGCTTGACATAAGCGGGTCAAATGCGGGTGGGGCGCTGGGGGGAACAAATTGCTCCTGATGGCGTTTCCATGCCGCATGAACCTCATTCCAATTGGCAGTATAAGCCAAGGTCAGGGACGGCCAAGGAGATCAGATCGATGAAACCACTTTACCTGTCGGCCTTTGTAGGGCTGATGGCAGTTGCCTTGCCGGCTGCCGCTGAGGCGGCGCAGGCATTTGCGACGGCGAATGTTAACCTGCGGGCCGGGCCCAGCACACAATATCCCCCTGTTCTGGTCGTTCCAGCCGGCAATTCCGTGCGGATCTTTGGCTGCCTGTCTTCGGCCAATTGGTGCGATGTCGGTTATGCGGGCTATCGCGGCTGGATTTCCGGCAGCTATTTGCAGACCCAATATTCCAACCGCCGTGTCTATGTTGATCCGGATTATTACCAGCCGCTCGGCATTCCGACCGTGACCTTCCAGGTCGATAATTATTGGGACCGCTATTATCGCGGCCGCGATTTCTATCGCGAGCGGGATCGCTGGCGCCGTGCTCCGCCACCGCCGCCGGTCTGGCGCCGCGATGGTCCGCCGCCGCGTTTCATGGGTGGCGATGGTCCCCCGCCTCCCGGCGCACCGGACATGGATCGCCGCCGTGGACCTGATCCGAGGATGCAAGATCCGAGAATGGACGGCGACCGTGACCGGATGATGCGCGATGACCGGCAGAGGCCTC
Source organism: Agrobacterium vitis (assembly GCF_013337045.2). Classification (NCBI taxonomy): domain Bacteria; kingdom Pseudomonadati; phylum Pseudomonadota; class Alphaproteobacteria; order Hyphomicrobiales; family Rhizobiaceae; genus Gillisella; species Gillisella vitis. Next base: position 3,071,858 of record NZ_CP118259.1, on the reverse strand, counting down.
GCCCGGATGATCGTCGGCCAGATGACAGGCGACCAGACGACCGGCGTCCTGACAACAGGGGTCCAGATAATATGCGCCCCGGTGATATGCGTCCAGGCGATCAGCGTCGTGACCAGATGCAGCCGCCACAAGGCCAGCGTCCTGATCGGCCAGACCGCAACGCTCCGGATGGAAACCGTCCGCCACCGCCTCCTCCGCCACCGCCGGGTCAGGCTGCCCCGCCTCCGCCTCCGCCGCCACCACCGGGTGCAGCCTGCGCGCCCAACACGCCGAATTGCCCGCCAAGGTAATTGGCACGGACACGGGATACAGACATTGAAAAGGGCCGCTTTATGCGGCCCTTTTTCATGCGTTTACTGCATAATTCCTTAAATCGGAATCGATTTAAGGAGAAAATTATGCAGCAGATTTAAAGTGTTACAGCGTCGTGCGTTTTATAAAACGCACGACGCTGTAATTTAAAGCTTGTACCTGCTGCGCAAAGATCGAGCAGGGTGTGAGCGAAATCCCGATCTATCAATCCAGCTTGCGGGTTTTCAGCCGATCCAGAAGCAGTTTGGCAAGCGCTTCATAGTCGCCATCGAAATGGTGACCGCCCTCCAGCTTGACGACATCGACCTTCTTGGGGTCGAGCTTGTGGCAACCATCGTCTTCCTCGTCGTCGGCACCATACAGGCATTGCACAAGGCCTGCCGGCATTTTGGCGACTTCCTTGGTCGGGTCGCCGCCAGCGCCGCTGCTTTTCGCACCCAGCCAACCGGTTACGGAAATCTCGAAATCAGATGCCTGCGACATGGACAGTAGCGATACCTGGTTGATTTTCTGGCGGATATTGTCTGGCAGGAGATTATAGACCGGTGGGCTAATGTCCGCGCCGAAGGAGAAGCCGACCAGCATCACATGCTTGACTTTCCAGCGTTTGGTAAAGGCGGTGATGATGCGGGCGAGATCGTCCGCTGTTTCCTGCGGTTTGCGCTCCGACCAGAAATAGCGCAGCGAATCGACGCCGACGACGGGCAGGCCTTCACTCTGGAAATAAGAGGCTATTTCGCTGTCGATATCTCGCCAGCCGCCATCGCCGGAATAGATGATCGCCATCGTATCGAAGGCGGGCTTGTCCACCTCCATCAATGTCAGCGGCAAGCCGAGCGGTTCGGCTTCCTTGGCGGTGGCTGCAATCATCACGTCAATGCCATCCGACAGGGTCTGGGCGGCAGGCTTTTGGCTGTCGGCGACGTCGATGTCGGAATGGTCCTTCAGGAGATCGGCCACATGGGCACGCCCGGCAGGATCGGCAGAGGGCGAAAACCGGACGCTTGCCGGATCGGGAAGCGCGCCGTCGGTCAATCCATAGACGATGCCGCCATTCTTTTCGGTCTTCACCGCCGGAGTACAGAACTGCTCGGGCAGGGGAATGACGTCGCCGGGATCGACAGCCAGCGTTTCGCCGATGGTCGCGTTGGGTGTCTGGGCCAGGATCGCCAGCGCCAGCGTACCGCCTTCACCGATGCCAGCCACCAGTGGCGGCAGGTAATCGGCACCGCCGACATGCCGCTGGATCTGATGGGACAGATCCTCGATGTCGGACACGGTATAGATACAATCGTCCTCATCGGAGGACTTCAGATCGGCTTGCAGGGATTGCAGATAGCGCGGCGTATCGATGCCGACGACTATCGAGCCATTGCTGCGCAATCTTTCAGCCTCGGCCTTCATCTTGTCGCTCCAGCCGTCCTTGTCGGACAACAGGAAAACGATGGATTTCGGCTTGTCGTCCGGCATGGCGATAACCGGATCAGGTATCGTGCCTGTTTCGTATTTTGGGTCCTCGGCCAGGGCTGGTTGCACGAAAACAGCCGTGGACGATGCCCATGCCAGAACGGCGGCGGCCAGACAATTGCGGGCCAGACCGCCCTTGGTGAGACGAGAAGTTGACGATTTCATTTCTTTACCACGCCTTTCAGACCGCCACCGATCAGGAGAGTTGCGTCCAGGAGCGCGATGACCGGACTGAGGCCGCCTGACACGGCGAGATAGCGGGGTTGCCATTCGGGATGAAACTTTGTCTTGAAAGCCCGAAGCCCCTTGAAATTATAGAAGCGCTCACCATGCTCATAGAATGTGTTGGCAATGCGATCCCAGACCGGGGCCACATCGCGTCTCGACAGGCCCGATAGGGGCGCCATACCAAGGTTGAAATGTCCGTAACCTTCGCTGCGCAGATGGGTCAGCAGGCTGACGAACAGATAGTCCATCGATCCCTTCGGCGCCTCCGGCGAAAAGCGCATCAGGTCGATGGAGGACTCGGCCTTGGTTTCCGTCACCAGAATATTGGCAAAAGCCACGATCCGGCCTTCGAAACGCAGTACGATCACCGGCTGGCTCAGGATATAGTCATCGGTGAATGCACCGAGGGAAAAGCCCTTTTCCTTGGCGCGGTGCTGGGCAAGCCAGCCATCCGATACAGCGCGCAGATCCTCGAGAATTCCAGGTACGTCTGCGAGGGCGATGATGTCATAACTCAGCCCGTCACGTTCGGCCTTGGCTGCGCTCTGGCGCAGATTTGCCCATTTCCCGCCCTTCAGGTCGAAGCGAGAGAGATCGACGACCGCCAGTTCTCCCAGTTTGAAGGCCTGCATGCCGGCATCGGCAATCGCTGGGAGCAGCACGGGCGAGGCCTGGTAGAAGACGGCCCGGCAGCCAGCCAGACGAGCCGATTCGACAAATTGCCAAACCAGTTCGTCGCGGGACTTTTTCGGCCCGACCGGATCGAGAAAGGCGATCCACGATCGGCCCTGCTTGCCATACATCAGGAAAGCGAGGCCATCCGGTGAAAACATCACGGCCTTGTCGCCGGTGCGCACCAGATTGCTATCGGCCACATCCGACTTGCTGAGAATGGTGACAGCCTTGTCGATATCTTCCGGGCTTGACGGCGTCACGGCAGGCGCTGCGGGGCGCAACAGGCTGAAGACCGCCAGCGCCGATGAGAAGATCGTCAGGCCCAGCATGGCGCGCAGGGAACGCGGTGCTTCTTCCGAAAACTCGAATTCCCACCAGAGCGAACGGGTGTAATCGACATCGCGATAGACGAAGAACAGGATGAAGCAGGCAAAAATGCAGATCAGGGCGATGGCGGTCAGCCAGGACGAGGTCAGCACCTGGCGAAACAGCGAGGCGGGGCGAATGAACAGCCGCTTGCTGGCGAACAGGCCGATCACCAGGATGGCCAGCGCCGAGGCTTCCAGCACCGCAAAGGCTTTCAGCAGCGACAGGACCAGGGCGGTTGAGGCTCCGACCATGGCCGCCCACCACGCGCCGTCCAGCCGCTGGGCAAGGCCGCGCGCCGCGATGACCAGAAACAGCCCAAGCAAGCTGGTGAAGAAATGCGCGCCTTCCACCACGGGCAGCGGCACGATGTTTTGCAGGAATTCCAGATTGCTTTCCGGCGTCGGCGTAACGCTGGAGAAAATCAGCATGACTCCGAGAATGAAGGTCAGCGCGCCGAGAAGTGCCGGTGATATTCGGGCCGCCGTGCGCCCGACCCCAGCCAGCGCCGGGGTTTTGGAATAATGGCGCAGCTCGGTGATCGTCACCAATACGATGGCGAGAATCAGCGGCAAAACATAATAGATCAGGCGGTAGACCACCAGCGAGGCAAGCACCGCGTCGATATTGGTGGTCGGGCCAAGGGCGGCGATGATGACGGTTTCAAACACGCCGATACCGGCAGGAACGTGGCTGAGCACGCCGATCCCGATGGCAATGGAATAGATCGCAAAAAAGGCCGGCCAGGAAATGGCGGCCTGTTCCGGCAAAAGCGCATAGACGACCGAGGCGGAAAAGGCCAGATCAGCCACGGTGACCAGAAACTGCCGCGACAGGGTCGGGGTATCGGCCATCCGCAGCGTCACGCCAGCAAAGGTCAGGCTGCGGCGCTGGCCGATGACGATCAGCACGGCAAAGCCGAGGACGATAGCAATCGCCAGGCCGCGCAGCCAGAGCGGGTTGATATTCAGCAGCGGCGCGATTTCCGACGACATCGGAATAAGCGATAGCGCGGTGACAGCGGCAAGTCCCAGGCTGAAGGACAGGGTGACGAAGGCGATGACACGACCGATTTCATCCGGGGCAAGGCCTGCCCGCGAATAGGCCCGGTAGCGGATCGCGCCACCTGACAGCATGCCGAAGCCCGCCGCATTGCCAACCGCATAGGCACTGAAGGCGGTCAGCGCCACTTCCGCCATCGGGCGCTTGCGACCGATGAATTCCATGGCGTTCCAGTCGTAGAGACACAGCGACAGGAAGCTGAGCGCGGTAAACACCACCGCCAAGAGGATCTGATCATAGCCGGTAGTGGCCATGGCCGAGACGACGTCGTCATAGCTGACTTCTTCCGTCAGCCGGTAGATCGCCAGCGCCACGGCGGCGAAAATGACCAGCGTGAACACGGCGGCAATCGCCCTGCCATAATCGGCAAGGGCTGCGCGCCATCCGGACCTGGTCGGCGACTCCGCGCTTTCCTGGTTCTCGGATTGTATTTCGGCTGCCATGCGATCGTCCCTTTCATTGACTGCTTTTGACTGCCGCGACCGGTTCGCGGCAGCACTTTATATGTAGCGCCTATGCCCAGTTGGCATCCGCCGCATGAATTTCCCCTGAAACCCTGACAGGTTTAAGGAAATATGCGGTAAATCTTATACCAACTGCCATTAAAAATGGCAGTTGGTATTCCTTTTTCGAATATCTCAAGCCTTTGACGCATTTGAGATATTCGAAACTCGCTTAAGGCGAGGATGCGTTAGCATCTTCTAGCCTTGGTATTATTGGTATCGGACATGCTGCCGTTCTCTACTGAATTATCGCTGAATGGGGTATCCCAAATTCATGACAAAAGCGTTTGCATAGAGAGCGGCACCGATGCCGCCTCATTGCGGTGAACTTGCCGTTGCACCTTGGCCCCGAATTGTCTAAAAGCCCGCCAGCCGCATTGTGAAATGCAGAGATTGGTTTCAGCCGGATATGTCCGGCACAGGTTTGAGGTCGAGACGGTCGGGCCATGGCGCGCATTGTGATGAAATTCGGCGGTACATCCGTCGCCAATCTTGAACGCATTCACAACGTGGCGCGGCATGTGAAACGTGAAGTGGATGCCGGCCACGAAGTTGCCGTGGTGGTTTCGGCCATGTCCGGCAAGACCAACGAATTGGTGGACTGGGTCCAGACCATGCCAAAGGTCGCCGGTGCTGCTTCGCCTTTCTATGATGCGCGTGAATATGACGCTATCGTGGCCTCCGGTGAACAGGTCACATCCGGTCTGCTGGCCATCGCCCTGCAATCGCTCGGTATCAATGCCCGCTCCTGGCAGGGCTGGCAGATTGCCATCAAGACCGACAATGCCCATGGCGCGGCCCGCATCCAGGACATCGACGGTTCCGATATCATCCGCCGCATGGGCGAGGGCCAGGTCGCCGTGGTGGCAGGTTTCCAGGGCATCGGCCCGGACAATCGCATCGCCACACTTGGCCGCGGCGGATCCGATACCTCGGCGGTGGCAATCGCGGCAGCCGTCAAGGCCGACCGTTGCGATATCTATACCGATGTCGACGGTGTCTATACCACCGATCCGCGCATCGAACCCAAGGCGCGCCGCCTGAAAAAGGTGGCGTTTGAGGAAATGCTGGAAATGGCTTCGCTTGGCGCCAAGGTGCTCCAGGTGCGCTCCGTCGAGCTGGCCATGGTACACAAGGTGCGCACCTTTGTGCGCTCGAGCTTTGAAGATCCCGATGCTCCGGGCATGGGTGACGTGCTGAACCCGCCCGGAACGTTGATTTGCGATGAGGAAGAGATCGTGGAACAGGAAGTTGTGACCGGCATTGCCTATGCCAAGGACGAAGCCCAGATATCCCTGCGTCGGCTAGCCGACCGTCCCGGTGTTTCGGCGGCGATTTTTGGACCGCTGTCCGAATCGCATATCAATGTCGATATGATCGTCCAGAATATTTCCGAGGACGGTTCCAAGACCGATATGACCTTTACCGTCCCGTCTGGTGATGTGGACAAAGCGCTGCAAGTGCTCTCCGACAACCAGGAAAAAATCGGCTTCGACGTGGTGCAGAGCGAAAAGGGCCTGGTCAAGGTCTCGGTGATCGGCATCGGCATGCGCAGCCACGCAGGCGTGGCGGCGACCGCTTTCCGTGCACTTGCCGATAAAGGCATCAATATCAAGGCGATCACCACCTCCGAGATCAAGATTTCCATCCTGATCGACGGTCCTTACGCCGAATTGGCTGTTCGCACTTTGCATTCCTGCTACGGTCTCGATAAGGCTTGATCAACGGGTGGGAATTTGCCACCCTTGATCACTACCTCCGGGCGCATTTCGCGCCTGGATTGTCATTATCGGGAGCATGCACGCGATGAGAGACCTTTCCGCAGGTCCGCGCGTCCTCCTCAAGCGGCTTCGCGAATTGATGGCGGAGCCCCTTGAGCCTCAGGAGCGTCTTGACCGTATCACTCGCCAGATCGCGAGCAATATGGTTGCCGAAGTCTGCTCTGTTTATGTGCTGCGCTCCGATGGCGTGCTGGAGCTCTATGCGACCGAAGGTCTCAATCCCGACGCGGTGCATCTGGCCCAGTTGAAAATGGGGCAAGGTCTGGTCGGCACCATCGCGGCATCCGCCCAACCGCTCAATCTTTCCGATGCGCAGGCGCATCCCGCTTTCCGCTATCTGCCTGAAACCGGTGAGGAAATTTATCATTCCTTCCTCGGCGTGCCGATTTTGCGGGCTGGCCGCAGTCTTGGCGTTCTTGTCGTCCAGAACAAGGCGCAACGGAATTATCGGGAAGACGAGCTTGAAGCGCTTGAAACCACGGCCATGGTGCTGGCTGAAATGATTGCCACTGGCGATTTGAAGAAGATTACCCGGCCTGGCCTTGAACTGGACCTGACCCGGGCCGTGACCATTGATGGCGACAGCTATAGCGAGGGCATCGGCCTTGGCCATGTCGTGCTGCACGAGCCACGCATCGTGGTCACCAATCTGTTGAACGAGGATACGGATACCGAGCTGAAGCGGATGGCCGAATCGCTTGGCTCCCTGCGCATCTCCATTGATGACATGCTGTCGCGCCGCGAAGTGGCGATGGAAGGCGAGCATCGTGAGGTGCTGGAAACCTACCGGATGTTTGCCCATGACCAGGGCTGGGTGCGGCGTATGGAAGAGGCGATCCGCAACGGCCTGACGGCGGAAGCCGCCGTCGAAAAGGTCCAGAGCGATACCAAGGCGCGGATGATGCGCCTGACCGATCCCTATATGCGCGAGCGCATGCATGATTTTGACGATCTGGCCAACCGGTTGCTGCGGCAGCTGACCGGATTTTCCGGCAGCAGTGCTGAAAGCTTCCCTGTCGATGCGGTGATTTTCGCTCGTGCCATGGGCGCGGCGGAGCTGCTTGATTATCCGCGCCAGAACATTCGCGGTCTGGTGCTCGAAGACGGCGCCGTCACCAGCCATGTGGTGATCGTCGCCCGCGCCATGGGCATTGCCGTGGTCGGACAGGCAGCCGGTGCCGTGGCGCTGGCTGAAAACGGTGATGCCGTTATTATCGACGGCGATGACGGCAAGGTGCATGTGCGCCCGATGGTCGATCTGCAAACGGCCTATGAGGAAAAGGTCAAGCTGCGCGCCCGCCGTCAGGAACAGTTCAGGGCGCTGCGCGATGTCGAGCCACTCAGCAAGGACGGTCAGCGAATCAAATTGCAGATGAATGCCGGATTGATGGTCGATCTGCCGCAATTGGCCGAATCGGGGGCCGAGGGCATTGGCCTGTTTCGCACCGAACTGCAGTTCATGATCGCCTCGACCATGCCCAAGGCCGATGAGCAGGAAGCGCTTTATCGCAATGTGCTGAAGCAGGCCAAGGGCAGTCCGGTGACGTTCCGCACACTCGATATTGGCGGTGACAAGGTGCTGCCCTATTTCCGCAGCCATGAAGAAGAAAACCCGGCTCTCGGCTGGCGCGCCATCCGGCTGTCGCTGGACCGGCCCGGCCTGTTGCGCACCCAGATGCGGGCGCTGCTGAAGGCCGCTGCTGGTGGTGAACTGAAGATGATGCTGCCGATGGTCACGGAAGTGTCGGAAATCCGCGCCGCGCGCGAATTGCTGCAAAAGGAAGTGCAGCATATTTCCAAATTCGGCCATGGCCTGCCAAAGCGGCTGCAGTTTGGTGTGATGCTGGAGGTTCCAGCCCTGATGTGGCAACTTGACGAGTTGATGCAGGAAGTGGATTTCGTCTCGGTTGGCTCCAATGACCTGTTCCAGTTTTCTATGGCGGTGGACCGGGGCAATGCCCGAGTGTCCGACCGGTTTGATAATCTCGGTCGCCCTTTCCTGCGCATCCTGCGCGATATTGTCCGCGCTGCCGACCGGCATGATACGCCGGTGACGCTGTGCGGCGAGATGGCGGGAAAGCCGTTGTCATCCATGGCGCTGTTTGCTATCGGCTTCCGCTCGGTGTCGATGTCGCCGACGGCCATCGGTCCGATCAAGGCCATGCTGTTGCAATTGGATATCGGCAGGCTTTCCGCCGAGCTGAATGCGTTGCTGGACGACAACAGGCCAAGCGAGCCGATCCGGGCTTTCCTGACACGGTTTGCCGAACAGAACGGCGTTCCGGTCTGATTTCTGAAGAAAAACAAGAGGTAAAGGGTGGCGAAGCTTCCTGTCGATAAAATGCGCGAGCTTGAGCGCCGGTTTGGCGAAATCGAGGCGCGCATGTCCGCCGGGCCTGCTGCCGATGTCTATGTCAAGCTTGCCTCGGAATATTCGGAATTGCAGCCGGTCGTCAAAGCCATCCGGGAACTGGGACTGGCGGAAAAGGAAGTTGCTGATCTGAAGGCGCTGCTGGCCGACAAGGCCACCGACCGCGAGATGCGCGATCTGGCGGAAATGGAACTGCCGGATGTCGAGGCGCGGCTCGAAGGACTGGAAAAGGAAATCCAGATCCAGCTTCTGCCCAAGGATGCCGCCGACGAGAAAAGTGCGATCCTGGAAATCCGTGCCGGTACGGGTGGGTCCGAAGCCGCGCTGTTTGCCGGTGACCTGTTTCGAATGTATGAGCGCTTTGCGGCGGGCAAGGGCTGGAAAGTCGAGGTCCTGTCTTCCAGCGAAGGTGATGCCGGCGGCTTTAAGGAAATCATCGCCACTGTGACCGGACGCGGGGTGTTTTCCAAGCTGAAATTCGAATCCGGTGTTCATCGCGTTCAGCGCGTTCCTGATACGGAAACGCAAGGACGTATCCATACCTCGGCTGCGACCGTTGCGGTTTTGCCCGAGGCGGAAGAGATCGATATCGAGGTGCGGGCGGAAGACATTCGCATCGACACGATGCGTTCTTCCGGGGCAGGTGGCCAGCACGTCAACACTACGGACTCTGCTGTGCGCATTACCCATCTGCCGACCGGCCTGGTGGTGACCAGCTCGGAAAAATCCCAGCACCAGAACCGGGCGAAGGCCATGCAGGTGCTGCGTTCGCGCCTGTTCGACATGGAGCGCCAGCGGGCCGACAGCGAACGGTCGGCGGATCGCAAGAGCCAGGTCGGTTCCGGTGATCGCTCCGAGCGTATACGGACCTATAATTTTCCGCAGGGCCGGGTGACCGACCACCGGATCAACCTGACCCTCTATAAGCTCGACCGGATGATGATCGGTGAAATCGATGAAGTGGTCGATGCCCTGATCGCCGATTATCAGGCTGGACAATTGGCACAGCTCGGCGAACAGGCATGACAGGCGCACCGGTGACGCTAAAGCAGGCGATCACTGCCGCCCGTCTCCGGTTTGCGCAAGCGGCTATCGCCGATGCGCCAAGCGATGCGCGGACCTTGATTGCCGGTCTTCTTGGACTGACGGCGACCGATCTTATCGTGCAGGACAGCCGGGTATTGAGCGCCGATGAGACGAGCCTGATCGAGGCCGCAATCGCGCGGCGGCTGATGTTTGAGCCTGTCCACCGGATTTTGGGCCGCCGGGCCTTTTACGGTCTGGAACTGGCCCTGTCGCCAGCAACATTGGAACCGCGACCCGATACGGAAATCCTGATCGAGCGTGTTTTGCCGCATCTTCATGCCATGGTGGCGAAGAATGGCAGCGTCCGCCTGTTGGATATGGGGGCGGGCACCGGTGCGATTGCATTGGCGCTTTTGCAGGAATGTCCGGCAGCTACGGCATTGGCGACTGATATTTCCGCCGAAGCGCTGGTAACGGCGCGGCAGAACGCCGCAGCCAATAACCTTGCAGACCGGTTCGAGACGCTGCAAAGCCATTGGTACGAGGCTTTGTCAGGCCGTTTTGACATCATTCTGTCGAATCCGCCCTATATTGTCAGCGATGTGATTAAAGATCTGGCCCCTGACGTTCGGCTTTACGATCCTGCCGTAGCACTTGACGGTGGCGCCGATGGACTGGATGCTTACCGGGCAATTGCCGCTGGTGCCGCCGATTTTCTGAAGCCGGGTGGTCTGGTTGGGGTGGAAATCGGTTATGATCAAGCGATGGCGGTGACGCAACTTTTCGCAAACAATAGCTTCGTTCTTGTGGAAAGCGCAAAGGATCACGGCGATAATGATCGGATTCTGTTGTTTGCTCAGACCGGACCGCAACTATAGTGGTATTCACCAAGGAACTTTCTGCAATGCAAAGAAAGGGCTTGGTTTTCGAAAGGAAGCGGGATAGGTTGCAGACACGCACCGGGCAGCGGGGAATGAACAAGGATTCGTTTGGCTCTGGGTCGACCGCAAACATGTCTCCTTAAGGAGACGGTAGCGGCGCGAATGATCCTGGTGCGTGGATCAAATAATTTACTGCTTGATTCCTTAAGCCGAGGTCGGGTTAAGGGCGAAAATTATGCAGAATGTTAACGTGTTACAGTCGACCCTCACGCATTTTATAGAATGCAAGGAGCTGTGATAGTCACCAGCGGCCGTATGTTGCATTGGCGCAGTATGCCCCGCAGCGCGTGGAGCCCCGGTTCGATTGAGCGAACGGGCCGCGTCGCCCTCATATCAGCAAGACAGAAATCAGGTGAGTAATCGATGAGGCCAGGACAGCAAAACAAGCGCAGTCGGGGGCGTAGCAGTGGCGGCAGCAATAATAACAACGGCAACAATTTCAACCGCAAGGGCTCCAACCCGCTGACCCGCACCTATGACAGTTCGGGTCCTGACGTGAAGATCCGCGGTACGGCGCAGCATATCGCTGAAAAATATATGGCGCTGGCGCGCGATTCGCATAGTTCAGGCGACCGGGTCATGGCCGAGAACTATTTGCAGCATGCCGAGCATTATAACCGCATCATTGCCGCCGCCCAGGCGCAGATGCAGGAGCGGGTCCATCGCGACGACCGCGATTATAATGACCGCGACGGTTCCGATATGGATGGCGACGAGGGCGATAACGGTCTGGACCGTGGCTACCAGCCGCAGCCTGAAATACCGGTTCAGCAACCCCGCATCCAGCAGGAACGGGTTCAACCGGAGCGCGCCGAAAGACAGGACCGTCCAGAGCGCACCGAACGCCAGGACCGTCCAGAACGGGCCGAGCGTCCGGATCGCACTGAGCGCCCGGATCGCCGCGAGCGTACTCATCAGGACCGCCGACCACAGCCGATTGCCCAGCCGCAGCCTGAGCTGGACATTGCCGGAAGCGGACCGCAGCCGGTGATCGAGCAGACCCCGGTCGAAGCTGAATTTGCCGCTGAGGAAAGCGCACAGCAGGCCAGCGCGAAGTCGGATCGGCCCCAAACCCGCCGCCGCACGCCCGCTGCTCGTCCGCGCCGTCCGCGCCGCACCGCTGAAGAGATTGCGGCCGAAGCGAATGGTGAAGCCAGTACCGAAGGCAAGCCACCGGCCAAGGGTCGTGACAAGGCCAATAATGGCGATGCTCCGGCTCTTGCCGATATCGTTTCGGAATAATATCCATCGGTGATTGAACCAGACAGACTCCGGCCAGACTGACTCTGGAATGACCGGTGACCAAAATTAGCCCCTTCTCCTTTTCTGGAGCGGGGGCTTTTTTATTTTTGGGTGGCTTGTTTTCGGTCGTTTGCGCTTCATCAAGAGCGGCTGATTTTTTGTCGCAAGCTGCTCTTTAAAGGGCAAAATCGCCTCCCCATATCAGCTTTGACGAATTGAACAGAATCCCTTTAATGGATTGGATTCAATCACCGGGCCTGCCGAATGGGGGCCTGATCCTCAAAAACCATGCCGTGCCTTGACGGGCGGCCTGGAGACTGGAGAGCGAAAATGAACGTTGAAAAATATTCCGAACGGGTGCGCGGCTTTTTGCAGTCTGCCCAGACGCATGCGCTGTCGGAAGGCCACCAGCAATTTACCCCTGAACATGTGTTGAAAGTGCTTCTGGATGATGAGCAGGGCATGGCCTCCTCGCTGATCAGCCGCGCCGGCGGCGATCCAAAGGAAGTCAGGATCGCCAATGATGCGGCACTTGCCAAGCTGCCGAAAGTGTCTGGTGGCAATGGTCAGGTCTATCTTGCCCAGCCCCTGGCCCGGGTGTTTTCCACCGCAGAAGACGCAGCCAAGAAGGCGGGCGACAGTTTCGTTACCGTCGAGCGGCTGTTGCTTGCGCTCTCGGTCGAAACCTCGGCATCCACATCCGCCAGCCTGAAAAAGGGCGGGGTTACGGCTGCGGCGTTGAACCAGGTGATCAATGATGTCCGCAAGGGACGCACCGCTGACACCGCCAATGCCGAACAGGGCTTCGACGCGTTGAAGAAATATGCCCGTGACCTGACAGCAGAGGCGCGAGAAGGTCGGCTTGATCCGGTGATCGGTCGCGATGACGAAATTCGCCGCACGATGCAAGTCCTGTCACGCCGCACCAAGAACAATCCGGTTCTGATCGGTGAGCCCGGCGTTGGCAAGACGGCGATTGCCGAAGGCCTGGCTATTCGGATCGTCAATGGCGATGTGCCGGAAAGTCTGAAAGACAAGAAATTGATGGCGCTGGATATGGGCTCGCTGATTGCCGGGGCCAAATATCGCGGCGAATTTGAGGAACGCTTGAAGGCGGTTTTGAACGAAGTTCAGGCCGATAACGGCGAGATCATCCTGTTTATCGACGAAATGCACACGCTGGTCGGCGCGGGCAAGAGCGATGGCGCCATGGATGCGTCCAACTTGCTGAAACCCGCACTGGCGCGTGGCGAATTGCATTGCGTTGGCGCAACGACGTTGGACGAATATCGCAAGCACGTGGAAAAAGACCCAGCGCTTGCACGGCGTTTCCAACCGGTGATGGTGGATGAGCCGACGGTGGAAGACACGATTTCCATCCTGCGCGGCCTCAAGGAAAAATATGAGCAGCATCACAAGGTGCGGATTGCCGATTCGGCCATCGTCGCCGCTGCGACCTTGTCGAACCGTTACATCACCGACCGTTTCCTGCCGGACAAAGCCATCGACCTGATGGACGAAGCTGCTTCGCGCCTGCGCATGCAGGTGGATTCCAAGCCGGAAGAGCTGGATGAGTTGGACCGCCGTATCATTCAGTTGAAGATCGAGCGGGAAGCCCTGAAGAAGGAAACCGATATCGCGTCCGCCGACCGTTTGAAGCGGCTGGAAAGCGAATTGGCCTCGCTGGAAGAAGAGGCCGATGCGCTGACGGCCCGCTGGCAGTCGGAAAAACAGAAGCTCGGTCTTGCCGCCGATCTCAAGCGTCAGCTGGATGAAGCACGCAACGACCTGGCCATCGCCCAGCGCAAGGGCGAATTCCAGCGCGCTGGCGAGCTGGCCTATGGTGTTATTCCAGGCCTCGAAAAGCAGTTGACCGATGCCGAGGCAAAGGATGCCTCTGGCGCGGCCAGCATGGTGCAGGAAGTGGTGACACCTGACAATATCGCTCATATCGTTTCGCGTTGGACCGGCATCCCGGTGGACCGGATGTTGCAGGGCGAACGGGAAAAGCTGCTCAGAATGGAAGACGAACTGGCGAAATCGGTGGTCGGGCAGGGCGATGCGGTGCAGGCCGTATCGCGGGCCGTGCGCCGCTCGCGGGCCGGACTTCAAGACCCCAATCGGCCGATTGGCTCCTTTATCTTCCTCGGCCCGACTGGCGTCGGCAAAACAGAACTGACCAAGTCCCTGGCTCGGTTCCTGTTCGATGATGAAACGGCGATGGTTCGCCTCGACATGTCGGAATATATGGAGAAACACTCGGTATCTCGGCTGATTGGCGCGCCTCCGGGCTATGTCGGCTATGAGGAAGGTGGCGCTCTGACGGAATCGGTGCGGCGTAAGCCCTATCAGGTCGTGCTGTTCGATGAGATCGAAAAGGCGCATCCCGATGTCTTCAACGTGCTCTTGCAGGTTCTGGATGACGGTCGCCTGACCGATGGCCAAGGCCGCACGGTGGATTTCAAGAACACGATCATCATCATGACATCCAATCTCGGGGCCGAATACCTGACAGCCCTTGGTGAGAACGAGGATGTCGATAGTGTTCGCGATCAGGTGATGGGCGTCGTCCGGGCCTCTTTCCGTCCCGAATTTCTCAACCGAGTCGATGAGATCATCCTGTTCCATCGCCTGCGGCGCAGTGAAATGGGCGCGATCGTTGAGATCCAGATGCAGCGGCTTCTGACTCTGTTGGCTGAACGCAAGATCACCGTCGATCTTGGTGGAGATGCGCGTGATTGGATGGCCAATAAGGGCTACGACCCGGTTTATGGGGCAAGGCCATTGAAGCGGGTGATCCAGAAATACTTGCAGGACCCGCTCGCCGAGCAGATCCTGTCAGGCGAAGTGCTTGACGGTAGTGAGGTGAAAATCACCGCCGGTTCGGACCGGCTGCTGATCGAGCCGGTCAAGCCGATGGATCAGGTCGCCGCCTAAGACCGTCCAGTAGCAAAATTATTCGAACCTTAGTGATGGCGGCTTTAGGGCCGCCATTTCTACGGAATATCAATTGTTGGCAGCAAGTTGCCGATTTTTCTCGGCACTGCTCAAGAGATCGTCGATGCGCTGCCGCTCCTGCTCGAATTTTGCCAATGTGCCGCCGTTCAGCGACTTGCCGTCTGGCAGGCGGACCTTCATTGGATCGACCTTGGTGCCATTGACGATGATTTCGTAGTGCAGATGCGGGCCGGTGGACTCACCGGTCGTCCCCACCCAGCCGATCACCTGACCCTGGCGGATCTTTGCCCCGGCAACGACGCCCTTGGCGATGGCGCTTTGGTGGTTATAGGAGCTTTCATAGCCGTTCGGATGGCGAATGATCGTCTGATTGCCATAGCCGCCGGAATCCCAGCCGGCTTTTTCAACCGTTCCGCTGCCAGCAGCGATAATCGGCGAACCGGATGGGGCACCCCAATCGACGCCGGTATGCATGCGCGAATAACCAAGGATGGGATGTCGGCGCATGCCGAAGCCCGAGCGGAACACACCGTTCGGAACCGGATTGCGCAGCAGGAACTGGCGATTGGTCTTGCCGTTTTCATCAAAATAATCGACGGAATTGTCCGATGGGTCCTGAAAGCGGTAGAGTGATGTTGTCGTGTCGCCAAAACGCGCCCGCAAGAAAAGCAGTTCTGAATCTGCCGCTGCCTTGCCGCTTTCATCCGCAGCAGAATAGAAAACCTCCAACCCGTCGGTCGGCCTCAGCGGCGCCTGCAAATCCACGCTGCTGGCCAGCAGCCGAACCATTTGCCCTGTCAGCTCCTTGCTGAGCCCATAGGAAAGGGAGGAACGGTAAATCCCATCATAAATACTGGGCAGGTCACGGTTTGCCATGACCGGAGGGCTGTTCTCGTCAAAAGCCGTTGCAATGGCATCCAGCATGGGCGGCTCAGACCCTTCAACGAGATGGCTCTGGTCATCAACCGCCATCGTCACAAGGTGCTTGCCGCCGCGGTAAGCGCTGAACCGGACCACACGGGCCTGTTCCCCGCGCTGAATAATGCCAAGGCGCAGAACATCGCCGGATTGCAACGACGGGCTTCCCAATTTTTCACTGAGGCTGTCGGAAATCGCCCTGGCTTTGGCTTCGGGGTAGCCCGCACCGGTCAAGGCCGCAATGATGGTCTGCTCGCGGCGAACCGGAATAATATCGTCGGCATATTCGTCGGTATCCGGCGTGACAGGGTCCGGTGTCGAGACGCTTAGATTTTGCTCAACGACCCGGGCCGAAAGGCCGGGATTTATGTCGAGA
Organism: Agrobacterium vitis; assembly: GCF_013337045.2. NCBI lineage: Bacteria > Pseudomonadati > Pseudomonadota > Alphaproteobacteria > Hyphomicrobiales > Rhizobiaceae > Gillisella > Gillisella vitis. The sequence continues at coordinate 3,055,632 of NZ_CP118259.1, read as the reverse complement.
TCGGCATCCGGATCGGCAAAGCGCTCTGGGTCTATGTAATAGAGCCCGGAAACCTGTTGCGTTCCTTCCGTCAATACGGATCCGTTGGATCGCACATTTTCCTCAACCTCATCCGAAGTCATGCCAGGCGCCGCCTTGAAAGGTGTGCCGTTTACCGGAAAGGCAATTGTCTTCAGACTTATCTCGGAATCGACATTCGAACCGTAGATCGTCCCGGTGCGCGGGGTTACCGTCTGTTCGTCACCGGCAAAAATACTCAAGGGATCAAAAGGCGGATAGTTTTCCTGAGTGGAAAGACTGGTCGACACCAGCATTTTCAAATGAGTGAAGGGTTGGCGGCGCACTACATCCTTGTCGCCGTTGCGGATCACGGTTGACACATCCAGTACAGACCGGCTCGCCGTCTTGGCCGAGATGACGGTATTGATCAACCGACCGCCGCGGCGCACGCCATCGGCACTATCGTTGTGTTGCTTGAGATCAGCGAGCGCAAAGGCCTCAGCCGGTATCGCCAATTGCTGGCGACCATCCAGTGCCGCAAAAAGTGCCACGCCCATCAGGACTGACGAGGTGATGCCGGTGAGAAATGTGCCTGTCAGCCAGCGTAGTGAAATTTCCCGACGATCAGGCGC